>DASQLI010000047.1:0-4529 GCA_035630075.1 Microlunatus sp. | reverse complement strand
CTGGAGCCATAGAACCTGGTCGGCTCCCTGGTAGCCGAGCGCGGCATCCTCGGCGAGGTGCAGAAAGGTATCCGCGTGAGCGGCCGCCGTCCGGTGTGCGTCGTCCCCGAGGAGGAGTCCCCGGGCGTACTGGGCCACCGGTTCCAGCAGGTCGAAACGGCGTTCACCGGCTCCGCCGCCCTGGACGACGACCAGGGACTGCTCGACCAGCACCTCGAGCAGAGCAAGGACCTCCTCGGCGGGGAACATGCTGCCGACGGCGACCTCCTCGATCACGGTCAGCGTCGCGCCGCCACGCAATACGGCGAGCATCCTGAACAGGCGCTGCTGCTCCAGGGTCAGCAGGCGGTGGCTCCAGTCGAGCGTGGCGCGCATGGTCTGCTGTCGGCTCGGCAGATCACGTGCGCCCGCCGGTGTGAGCTGCTCCAGCCGGTCGAGCAGTGTCTGTGGGGTCAGCAGCCGCAGGTGCGCCGTCGCCAGCTCGATCGCCAGCGGTAGCCCGGCGAGGCGGTGGCACAGGTCAGCCAGCGCCCGGGTCTGGTTCTGGTCGAGGATCAGCTGCGCCGACAGGTCGTGGGCTCGGTCGAGGACGAAGGCACCCGCCGGCCACTCCGCGAGCAGTTCCGGCGAGGTGACGTCTCGAGGCGGCAGCTCGAGCGGCCCGACCGGCACTTCGTGCTCGCCGCGCACCCGCAGCGGTGAACGGCTGGTGACCAGGATCGTCAGTGCCGGGCAGCTGGCGACGAGCTGGCTGGTCGTCGGTGCCGCAGTCATCAGGTGCTCGAAGTTGTCCAAGACCAGCAGCACCCGAGCCCGGCCGAGGTGCCGCGTGATGACGGCCAGAACGTCACCTTGGTCACTTCCGGGGATCTCCATGGCACGGCCGATCGTGCCGAGCACATCCTGCGCCTCAGCCACGGCAGCCAGCGGAACGACGACGACGCCGTCGGAGAAGTCTCCGACGAGCGTGTCGGCCAGGGCAGCCGCGAGCCGGGTCTTGCCCACCCCGCCAGGACCGGTGAGCGTGATGAGCCGACGGGTTCCCGATCGGACCAGCTTCGCCGCGTCGGCGATGTCCCGGTCCCGCCCATACAAGCGGGTAGGCGGCACCACGAACACCGGGTCCCGGCCCGGGCCATCCTGCGGGCTGGACACGATCTTGCTGTCCTTGCCACGGGTCGACGACGAGGTTGGACGTCGGGGCACAGCGCTGACGAAGTGCTCGGCCTCCACTGCCGACAGCCCGAGAGCACCGGCGAGCGCGCGCACCGTGTGCGGGTACGGCCGGGTCCGGGCTCCACGTTCCAACGCGCTGATCGCGTGCGGCGTCAGACCCGCACGCTCGGCCAGCTCCTCCTGCGTGAGCCCGGCCCGCTCCCGGAACGTCCGCAGCAGAGCCATGAACGGCTCGGCATCGGTGCTGCGGTCCTGTCCCACTCGGCCACGGTATCCAGGTCCCTGCCCCACCGCTGCCGCTGCACAGGGCTCATGGTGGTGACATCCCAACTGTGCGGCCACCGTGCGACCGGTGTGCCTGGGAACGAGCCAACCGGACCAGCAGGCTAGCCCCATGCCGAACACGCCGACCGACCAGACAGCGCCTCCCCGGGTGCCGCTGCCCGCGGACTTCCAGCACCCCACTCGGGTCGACCTTCCCACCGGACACCACCTCCGGCCACTCACCGCAGCCGACACCGACCTGCACCTGCGGGCCGTGACAGAGTCACCGGCGCATCTTCGGTCGGTCGATGGACAGCCCGGTCAAGGTCGACCCTCGACCGTGACGGCCCACCAGCACAGGGAGGAGCTACGGCGAGGGGAAACCCGGATGACGCGCCGGGAGGGCTACCGGTACGGCCTGTTCGACCTGGGCGAGACCGAGCTGCTGGGCTGCGTCCACATCGACCCCGATCCGCAGCGGGGTGCCGGTGTGGACGTCTCCTGGTGGGTCACCGACTGGCTCGTCGACGGTCCCATCGAAGAAGCCCTTTCCCGGTTCGTCCCGAACTGGATCAGCACCGCCTGGCCCATCTCACCGCCGCCTCGGCTGACCATCCCAGCCGACGGCGATACGGCCCACACCCTAGGAGCAGCGATGACGACCGGCGACGAGATCACGATCGGGGTGCCGCCGAGCGGAGTCGCGGCGGCGGTAACCAGGATGATGCGGGCCAGCGGTGTTCCCGGCCTGTCGCTGGCGGTGGTCAGCCGGGACAAGGTGTTGTGGGCTGGCGGGTACGGGCTGGCCGACCGGGCCACCAGCGCGGCCGCTGCAGCGTCGACGGCCTATCTGTGGTTCTCCATGACCAAGGTCGTGACCGCGACCGCTGCCATGCGGCTCGCCGATGAGGGCCGGCTGGACCTGGCCGCCCCGGTGGGCGAGTACGTCGACTACCTCCGCGCCCCCGGATCCCAGCAGCCCAGCGTTGAGCAGCTGATGACCCACACCGCTGGCCTCGGCAACCCCCTCCCCATTCGCTGGGCGCACCCAGCCGCGGCGGAACCACCAGACCCCGAGGTCCTGCTGGAGCGCGTGATGCGCGGCGGCCGGGTCTACCGCTACCCGGTCGGACGATCGGCCCGGTACTCCAACGTCGGATACCTCGCCCTCGGGCAGATCATCGCCGCGGTCACGGGCATGCCGTACGAAACCTCCGTGCAGCAGTCGGTGCTGCAGCCCCTCGGCATGACCGCCACCGGATTCACCTACCCCTGTGTCACCGACCCGGCCGTCGGCTACGTCAAGACCCCCCGCATGGTGGATCCGCTGCTGCGAGCCCTGCTGCCCCCTGGCATCGTCGGGACCCGCCACGGGCCGTACCGGGCACTGAACCCGTTCCATGTGGACGGACCCGCCTACGGCGGACTGGTCGGCAACGTACTGGACGCCGCCCGGTTCCTGCGGATGCACCTTCGCGACGGCGAGCTCGACGGACACCGCATCCTGGACCCGCAGTCCGCCCGCCGGATGCGCCGCATCACCCACCCCGGCAAACCCTTCCACCACGGCATCGGCTGGTTCCGCCGACCTACCACCTCCCCCGAGACCTGGGTTGAGCACTTCGGCACCGGCGTCGGCTTCTGGAACCTCCTGCGCCTCTACCCCGACCGCGGCCTCGGCGTCGCGATCATGACCAACAGCACCACCAGCTACAACTTCGAACCACTCCTGGCCCTCCTGTCCGGTGCAACATGGTCGTAGTCGCGGTCATCGCCCTCATCCGAGTGATGCGCATGCTTCGGCAGCGGCACACAATCCGGCCCGTCCGTCGCCCCCAACCAGCCCGGCCGGGAACCGAATGGATACCGCCGCTGACCAACTACCCCGTCGCTGCCCGCCGATGACCAGCGCCGCCCGACCCCCAGACAACCCGAACCCCATTTGGAGAAGGCCATGACCGAGCCACTGATCACGTTTGTCCGACTTCCTGAGGTATCCATACGTGAGGTGCTCGACGTCCTCAACGAACCTCGGAACGGCCGGCACCTGCCGCTGGCCGGTGAGCGGTTCACCGAGACGTCTGCAGCCGAATGGGTGACCGCGAAGGATGGGCAGTGGAAGGTGCACGGGTATGGCCCATGGGCGGTGCGCGTCGGCGGCGAGTTCGCCGGCTGGGGTGGGTTCCAACACGAGGAGAACGGAGCCGACTTTGCCCTGGTGCTGAAACCGACGCACTGGGGGCACGGCGGAGCCGTGACCCGGGCCGCGTTGAACCGCGGGTTCACCGAGCTCGGCTTGGAGACGGTGCTGATCGCCCTGCCGTACACCCGCAATCCCGGCAGAGTGGGCGCCCGCTTCGGTTTCGTGCCCGACGGCGAAGTGACCTACGGCGGCACCACCTTCCGCCAGTACCGGCTCGGCCGCAACGCCTGGTTCGACCGCTGCTCGTCCTCATGCGCCGACGCGCCTCAAGAGCTGGTCTGAACACGCCACGACATCTACGGGACTACTGCATATATGGCCTATCGGACAGCCGGTCGGGCGAAGCCGGAGATTGACTGATCAGAGGCGCTTTCGACAGTGTGAAACCTAGACAGCACTCGACAGCTCGAAGGGGGATGGGATGGCCGCCGATCAGCGGACCGCCCGGCTCTTCGGGGTGCTGTTCATCATCACGTTTCTCACGTCGATCCCTGCTGCGCTTCTTCTCCGGCCCGTTCTCGACGATCCGGCCGGTTACCTCGCCGGTGATGGGCGCGACAGTCTGATCCGCTTGGGTGCCTTCCTGGAGTTCCTTCTCATCATCGCGAATGTCGGAACTGCGGTCGTGCTCTACCCGATCGCTCGACGGCAGAGCGAGATCCTCGCTATCGGCTATGTTGCGGCGCGGATCATCGAGTGCGTCTTCATCGCGGCGGGGATCGTCTTCGTGCTCGGCCTCGTCAGTCTGCGTCAAGATTCGCCGGAGGCGGTCGACCTCGCCGTGTCCCTGGCTGCGCTGAAGGACTGGACGGCTCTGCTCGGCCCCGGACTCGTGGTTCCCTTCGGGAACGGGCTGCTCCTGGGTTACCTCATGTACACGTCCGGG
>DASQLI010000046.1:0-46609 GCA_035630075.1 Microlunatus sp. | reverse complement strand
CGGGAGCGTGACGAGGTGCATCGGACCGTCCGCCGGGTGGTGGACAAGCTGCTGCACCAGCCGACCGTACGCGTGCAGGAGCTGTCGGCCGATCCGGAGTCGGTGGATTATGCAGCTGCCCTGCGCGAGCTGTTCGCCCTCGATCCCCAGACCGTCGCGGCGGTCATGTCCCCCGACGTCAAGGGTGGCTGACCAGCCCTTCCGCTCGGAGCAGTTCCAGCGCGCTAGCCAGCGATCCTTCTCGAGCCCGCCGGTGAGCCGAGAACGCGGCCGTGAGAAGCGAGCGGCAAGCAGCTGGCAGAGGACTACAGTCGACGGGGCTTCGCGCGGGGAGGAGGGATCCGGCTGATGACGCAGACCGACGCGGCTCCGCTCAGGATCGGCGCTCGCACCTCCCCCTTGGCCCGCGCGCAGGCCGACCAGGTCGCCGGCTGGCTGCAGGCCGCGGGCCACGCATGCGAGTTCGTCGGCATCACCACCACCGGCGACGTCGACCAGCGCAGCCTGACCCAGATCGGCGGCACCGGCGTCTTCGTCGGCGCGGTCCGGGAGGCTCTCTACGACCGTCGGATCGACGTGGCCGTCCACTCGCTCAAGGACCTGCCCACGGCACCGGCCGCCGAGCTCGAGGTGGCCGCCACCCCCGCCCGGGAGGACGCCCGCGACGTCCTGGTCGGCCGGACGCTCGACAGCCTGCGCGACGGTGATCGGATCGGCACCGGCTCACCTCGGCGGGCCATCCAGCTGACGGAGCTCGCACAGCGGCTGGGCATCACGCTCGATGTGGTCGAGATCCGCGGCAACGTCGACACCCGGATCGCTCGGGCGGCCGCCGGGGACGTGGCGGCGGTGCTCTTGGCAGCGGCCGGGCTGCGTCGTCTCGGCCATCTCTCTTCGGCGGAATCCCACAAAGTCGATGACGATTCGATAACGGCCGTGAAAGGCCTACCAGCACAGCTTCTGAGCGTCGACGACATGATCCCAGCACCCGGACAGGCGGTCCTCGCGCTGGAGATTCATCAATCTCTCAGTCGGCCCGCGGCAGCCGCCGTGCGCGCCCTCGATGACCGAGCCGCACGGGCGGAATCCCTGGCGGAAAGGGCCTTCTTGGGCACCCTCGAAGCGGGTTGCACGGCCCCGGTCGGGGCGCTCGCCGTGCTCGAGGGTGTCCGTGGTACGGATCTCGATTTGACTCTTCGCGTCGTAATTGGGAGAACGGTCCTGAACAACTTGTCGGAATCGGCCAACACGGCTTCTCCCTTGCGGCGGAGGCTGTCGGGATCCATCACGGATCCCGGTCAGTTCGGGGCAGAGGTGGCTGTTTCGATTCTCGATGAGCTGGGTTTGTCACAACGCGCTCGCCATCCGTAGAGGCGAGGCTGAACAGAACGCGAGAGACACGTGTCCCCAACGTCGGTCCGTAGCAAGTCCCGATCCCAGTCCTCAGCAGCCACCACGACCCCCCAATCGCCGCAGACTCGCGGTCGTGTGATCTATGTGGGCACCGGTCCCGGTGACCCCGATCTGCTCACTCTCGGTGCCATCGCCGCCCTCGCCGACGCCTCGGTGGTGATCTTGGACGACGAGTCCCAGCAGGACCTCCTCACCCATCCTGCGATCACTCTCGCCGACGGTGCGGAGATCGCGACGATCGGTCTGTCCGAGGCCGGCAAGCCACTCAGTCCGTCGGCGCGGGCCAGGCTCATCCTCAAGCACACCGACGCCGGCGTCCGGGTGGTCCGGCTCGTCTCGGGTGACCCGTTCCTGGACAACGCCATCGCCGACGAGGCGGCGGCCTGTGTCCGGGGCGGCGCCGACTTCGAGGTCGTGCCCGGTGTCTCCAGCCTGACCGCGGTGCCGGAGTACGCCGGCATCGACCTCAGCCACACCGGCGGGGTCCACTTCGCTTCCATCTGCGACGGCCGGTTCACCAGAACGATCACCGCGCAGTGGGGCAGCACCCCGACCCTGGTGATCAGCACCAAGGTGGAGCACGTCCGTGGCCTGGTCGACGCCGCGACGGCGGCCGGGCGTCCCGACGATGATCATGTGTTGGCCACGTTGCACGGCGGGAGTACGGAGCAGCTGACCATCGCCACCACCTTGTCCGAGCTCGCCGCCGAGGTGAAGCAGGCCAAGGCACCCAGCGGTGATCCCGTCCACGTGATCATGGGGACGGCCGCGGAGCAGCGAGCCGAGCTGAGCTGGTACGAGACCAAGCCGCTGTTCGGCTGGCGGGTCCTCGTTCCACGGACCAAGGACCAGGCCGCGCCGTTGATCGCGCGGCTGCGGACGTACGGCGCGCACAGTGACGAGGTGCCGACCATCTCGGTTGAGCCGCCGCGCAGCCCACTGCAGATGGACAAGGCGATCCGCGGACTGGTCGAGGGCCGCTACGAGTGGGTTGCCTTCACCTCCGTGAACGCCGTCAAGGCCGTTCGGGAGAAGTTCGAGCAGTACGGTCTGGACGCCCGCGCCTTCTCCGGGCTGAAGGTCGCCACGGTCGGTGACATCACTGCCCGTGCCCTGCGTGACTGGGGGATCGAGCCGGACCTGGTGCCCGAGCACGAGCAGTCGGCCGCCGGGCTGGCGGCGGAGTTCCCGCCGTACGACGACGTGCTGGATCCGATCAACCGGGTGTTCCTGCCGCGGGCGGACATCGCCACGGAGACCCTGGCCGCCGGTTTGATCAACTTGGGCTGGGAGGTCGAGGACGTGACCGCCTACCGCACCGTCCGGGCCGCCCCGCCGGCGGCGGCGGTGCGCGAGGCGATCAAGACCGGCAAGTTCGATGCCGTCGTGTTCACCTCGTCCTCGACGGTGCGCAACCTGGTCGGCATCGCCGGCAAGCCGCACCCGGGCACGATCCTGGCGGCCATCGGACCGCAGACGGCGAAGACCTGCGAGGAGCACGGGCTCCGTGTCGACGTGATCGCGGCCAAGCCGTCCGCGGTCGATCTCGCCGACGCCCTGGCGAGCTTCGCGGCCGACCGGCGGGATGCCTTGATCGCGGCCGGCGAGCCCGTCGTCAAGCCGTCCCAGCGCAAGGCGAGCCCTCGCCGACGGGTGTGACGTCCGGGTTGGGTACCGACAGCTCGCGCGCTGAGTCTGGGAGCTCGCGCGCTGAGCCTGGAAGTACGCGCGCTGAGCCTGTCGAAGCGCATCCTTCGACGGGCTCAGGACGCGCACCGACAGGCTCAGGACTCGGACTGATCCGGCGTCCGCGGCGGCTGAGGGTGAACCCGGTGATGCGGGCGATGGTGGCCGAGACCTCGGTCGAACCGCGGCAGCTGACCCTGCCGGTCTTCGTCGCCGAGGGCCTGGCCGAGCCGCGTCCGATCTCCTCGATGCCGGGCGTCGTCCAGCACACGCTGGAGTCGCTCCGCAGAGTCGCCGTCGAGGTGGCGCAGGCTGGCCTGGCCGGGATCATGCTGTTCGGGGTGCCGACCGACGAGCACAAGGACCCCACCGGCTCGGCTGCGCTCGCCGATGACGGCATCCTGAACGTCGCTCTGCGGACGGTGCGGGACGAAGTGGGCGACGCCACCCTGGTGATGTCGGACGTGTGCCTGGACGAGTTCACCGACCACGGTCATTGCGGGGTGCTGACTCCGTCCGGAGCAGTCGACAACGACGCCACCGTGGAGATCTACGCGGCGATGGCCCAGGCCCATGCCGCGGCCGGTGCCCACGTGGTGGCGCCCAGCGGGATGATGGACGGCCAGGTCGCCGCCATCCGGTCGGCCCTGGATGCCGCAGGGGCCACCGACGTGGCGATCATGGCGTACGGAGCCAAGTACGCCTCCGCGTTCTACGGTCCTTTCCGGGAGGCCGTTGCCTCCTCGCTGCAGGGTGACCGGCGTACGTACCAGCAGGATCCGGGCAACGCCCGGGAGGCGCTGGCCGAGGTGCTGCTGGATGTGCAGCAGGGAGCGGACCTGGTGATGGTGAAGCCGGCACTCGGCTATCTCGACATCCTGCGCACGGTCCGCGACAACGTCGACGTCCCGGTCGCCGCCTACAACGTCTCCGGCGAGTACGCGATGGTCGAGGCGGCCGCCGCCAACGGCTGGATCAACCGGGACGCGGCCATCACCGAGACCCTGACCTCGATCCGCCGCGCCGGGGCCGACGTGGTGCTGACCTACTGGGCCCTGGAGTACGCGAGCCGGCTGGCCGAGGGGTCTCGCTCGTGACCGCGGCCGGGCGCTCCCCGATCCCCACTCCGCGTGTGCTCGAACCCTCGCGGAGTCGCAGGGGTTCCACTGCGCGTGTGCTTGAACCCTCGCGGAGTCGCAGGGGTTCCACTGCGCGTGTGCTTGAACCCTCGCGGAGTCGCACGGGTTCCACTGCGCGTGTGCTCGAACCCTCGCGGAGTGGTGTGGGGTCGACTGCGCGTGTGCTCGAACCCTCGCGGAGTGGTATGGGGGCCTGACAGATGAGTGATCAGCGGTCTCGCGAGGCCTTCGAGCGAGCCAAGCGGGTGATCCCCGGTGGGGTCAACTCACCCGTCCGCGCGTTCTTGGCCGTTGGCGGGGCGCCGCGCTTCATCGCCCGGGCCCAGGGTCCCTACCTCTACGACCTGGACGGCAACGAGCTGGTCGACCTTGTCTGCTCGTGGGGGCCGATGCTGCTCGGCCACGCGCATCCCGAGGTGATCGGCGCGGTCACGGCGGCGGGGCAGCACGGCACCTCCTACGGAGCGCCGACGCTGGCCGAAGTCGAGCTGGCCGAGGCGATCATCGAGCGCACCCCGGTACAGCAGGTGCGGCTGGTCAACAGCGGCACCGAGGCCACCATGTCGGTGCTCCGGCTGGCCCGCGGCATCACCGGCCGGGACATGATCATCAAGTTCGCCGGCTGCTACCACGGGCACGTCGACGCGCTGCTGGCCTCGGCCGGATCCGGTGTCGCCACCCTGTCCCACCGGCCCGGCTCCAGAGTCGCCGGAGGCGCCATCCCCGGCACGCCGGGCGTGACCGAGGCGACCACTGCCGACACGATCGTGTTGTCCTACAACGACCGGGACGGGGTGCGGGAGGCGTTCGCCGCCTACGGCGACCGGATCGCCGCGGTGATCACTGAGGCGGCCGCGGGGAACATGGGCGTGATCCCGCCCGGCGTCGAGGACGGCGTCGGCTTCAACCAGTTCCTGTCCGACATCTGCCGCCGGCACGACGCGCTGTTCGTCTCCGACGAGGTGATGACGGGCTTCCGGGTGACCCGCACCGGCCAGTACGGCATCGACGGCGTCGAACCCGACCTGATGACCTTCGGCAAGGTGATGGGCGGCGGCTTCCCGGCCGCGGCGTTCGGCGGCCGGGCCGACCTGATGCAGCATCTCGCCCCGGTCGGCGGCGTCTACCAGGCTGGCACGCTGTCCGGGAACCCGGTCGCCACCGCCGCCGGACTGACCACACTGCGGCTGGCCACCCCCGACGTCTACGCCCACGTCGATGCCGTCTCCGCCCGACTGCGGTCCGAGGTGGGCGTCGCCTTGTCGGCCGAGGGTGTGCCGCACGTGATCCAGGCCGCCGGCAACCTGTTCAGCGTCTTCTTCGTGGCCGGGGTGGACGCAGTGCCGGACTACGCGACCGCCTCCGGCCAGTCCACCGAGGCGTACGCCGCGTTCTTCCACGCCATGCTCGATCACGGCGTCTACCTGCCGCCGAGTGCGTACGAAGGTTGGTTTTTGTCGTCCGCCCACGATGATGGAGCCATGGATCGGATCGTCACCGCGCTGCCGGCCGCTGCCCGCGCCGCTGCCGAGAACCTCTCGCGACCAGCCGAGGAGGTCCGGCGATGATCCCCGACCCACCGGCACCGGACAACGAGAACCCCGAGCAGGGTCGTGCGTCGACGACGGCCCCGCCGTACGGTTCGCCCGATCGGACCATCGTGCACCTGGTCAGACACGGCGAGGTGCACAACCCGCACGGCATCCTGTACGGCCGGTTGCCGGCCTACCACCTGTCCGACAACGGGCAGGAGATGGCCGTGCTGGTGGCCAATGCACTGGCCGATCACGACGTCGCGCACCTGCGCTGCTCGCCGCTGGAGCGAGCGCAGGAGACGATGGCGCCGATCGCGGCCAAGCACCTGGAGCACAAGATCGTCATCGACGGCCGGGTGATCGAAGCCGACAACTACCTGGAGGGACAGCAGGTCAGGTTCCCGAAGACCCTCCGCAAGCCGCGCAACCTATGGCACCTCCGCAACCCACTGCGGCCCAGCTGGGGGGAGAGCTACACGGAGATCGTCGCTCGGATGCGGCTGGCCATCGCGGACGCCGCCGCGGAGGCAGCGGGCCGCGAGGCGGTGATCGTCTCCCACCAGCTGCCGATCTGGATGGCGCGCTGCGACGTCGAGGGTCGTCGGCTGGTGCACGACCCGCGGCGGCGAGAGTGCGCGCTGGCCAGCGTGACCAGCCTCACCCTGATGGATGGTCGGATCACCTCGGTGATCTACTCCGAGCCCGCCGCGGCGCTGATCGCGGCCCGCGGCAGCAAGAAGTTCGTGGCCGGTGCCTAGATCTGTCCGGACCGGCGGGCGACCGCGGACCCGATGGCGGGCTGCCCTGGCTCCGTTGGTGATGCTCGCCGTGGTGCTGATCAGCGGCTGCTCCACGACCGGCGCCGACGAGCCGACTCGGGCCGGCAACCAAGAGGGCTACGTAGGGGCGGAGAAGTCGGTCACGATCATCGAGCCGGCCGAGCGGGAGCCGGCGCCGGAGATCAAGGGGGCGGTGCTCGGCGAGGAGGGCAAGCAGATCTCCACCGCCGAGCTGACCGGCAAGGTCGTGGTGCTCAACGTCTGGGGCTCCTGGTGCGGACCCTGCCGGGCCGAGGCGCCGGACCTGCAGAAGGCCAGCGAGCAGACCGCGAAGACGGCGCAGTTCGTCGGCCTCAACACCCGTGACTACGACCAAGGGCCGCCGGTCGCGTTCAACAGGTCGCACGAGATCACCTACCCCAGCATCTGGGACCCGACCGGCTCGGTGCTGGTCTCGCTGTCCGGCACGCTGCCGCCGACCGCGATCCCGTCGACCTTGATCATCGACCAGCAGGGTCGGGTGGCCGCCAGGGTGGTGGGCCCGGTGACCGAGACGACGCTGGTCGACCTGATCGGCGACGTCGCCGCCGGCAAGTGACCGGATGCCGATCATGGACGTGGCCAGCTGGGTGTCGGAGGCGATGGGCGGGTCGATGGCCCTCGCCGTACCCGTCGCGCTGCTCGCCGGCGTCGTCTCGTTCTTCTCCCCGTGCGTGGTGCCGCTGCTGCCCGGCTACTTGTCCTACATGACCGGCGTCGGCGCCGCCGATCTCGCGGCCGGGCACAGGCGCGGCCGGATGCTGCTCGGCACCGGGCTGTTCGTGCTGGGGCTGGCCGTGGTGTTCGTGACCACCGGGGTGGCGGTCGGGACCCTCGGCGGGCTGCTGTTGGCGTACCAGTCGGTGATCAGCCGGGTGCTCGGTGTGGTGATCATCCTCCTGGGTCTCGCCTTCGCCGGCGTGATCAGCCTGGGCAACAGTGACCTGCGGATCCAGCGGTTGCCGGCCGCCGGCCTCGCGGCCGCCCCGGTGCTCGGTGTCGTCTTCGCCCTCGGTTGGACACCCTGCATCGGCCCGGCGCTGGCGGTGGTGATCAACCTCGGACTGAACGAGGGGACTGCCCTGCGAGGTGGCGTGCTCGGCTTCGCGTACGCGCTCGGGCTGGGGATCCCCTTCGTGATCGCCGGGCTGGCGTTCACAGCCATGAACCGTACGGTCGGTGTCCTGCGGCGGCACCAGGTCGCCGTGATGCGGATCGGCGGACTGATGATGGTGGCGGTCGGGGTGCTGCTCGTGACGGGCTGGTGGGACCAGCTGATGGCGCGGCTGACGGTCTGGGTCGGCACGTTCGAGACGGTGATCTGATGGCGGATCTGGAGACCAAGCCGGAGCTCGAGCCGGCGACCCAGACCGGTGCTGACGGCGGAGCCGGCGACAGCGGCTCCGGCGGTGAAGCGAGAGAGCGGCCCGGCGACGACCGGGGTAGAGGGCTGGCTCCGGCCCTGGGCCCGGCCGGCTCGCTGCGCTGGCTGTGGACCCAGCTCACCTCGATGCGGACGGCGCTGGTGCTGCTGTTCGCGCTGGCCGTGGCCGCCGTGCCCGGGTCGCTGATCCCGCAGCGGGACGTCAGCCCGATCAGGGTCAGCGACTTCATCGCCGATCACCCGACGCTCGGGCCGATCTACGACAAGGTCGGGCTGTTCGACGTCTTCTCCTCGGCCTGGTTCTCCGCCATCTACCTGCTGCTGTTCGTGTCGTTGGTCGGCTGCATCGTGCCTCGGGTGATGGTCTACGCGAAGGCGCTGCGTACGCCGCCGCCCCGCACCCCGCGCAACCTGTCCCGGCTGCCCGCCTACGCGACCGCCACAGTCGCCGATACCGACACCGACGCGCAGGTGCTCGAGCTCGCCGCAGAGGACCTGAAGCAGCAGCGCTACCGCGTGGTTCGCCACGACGACGGCTCTGCGGTGTCGGCCGAGCGCGGCTACCTGCGCGAGGCCGGCAACCTGGTCTTCCACCTGAGCCTGGTGACCCTGCTGATCGGGGTGGCGATCGGTGGGCTGTACGGGTTCCGCGGCACCAGCGTGGTGATCGTCGGACAGGGCTTCGCCAACAACATCACCCAGTACGACGACCTGACCACCGGGGCCTGGTTCGCCGACGACCAGCTGCAGCCGTTCACCATCGGCATCCGGCAGTTCGACGTCGCGTTCGAGACCGGACCAGTGCAGACCGGTGCAGCGCGCAAGTTCGCGCTCCAGACCGAGGTCACCGACCGACCCGGCGCGACCCCGTACGCGCAGACGATCGAGGTCAACCACCCGCTCCGGGTGGACGGCACCACGGTGCACCTGATCGGCCACGGCTATGCCCCGGTGGTGACCGTTCAGGATGCCGACGGCAACGTGGCGTTCTCCGGGCCAGTGGTGTTCCTGCCGCAGGACGGGAACTTCACCTCGGCCGGCGTGATCAAGGCCCCCGACGGCCGGCCGGAGCGACTCGCGTTCGAGGGCATCTTCGCGCCGACCGCCAAGGTCGACGAGCAGGGACCCCGGTCCCTGTTCCCCGACGCGCTCGATCCGGCGCTCTACATCAACGTCTGGTCCGGGCCACCGAAGACGGAGACGGGGCAGCCGGAGAGCGTCTACTCCCTGGACACGACCGGGCTGACCCAGCTGAAGGACCCCAGCGGCGATCCGCTGCGGATCCTGCTCCGGCCGGGCACCAGCTACACGCTGCCCGACGGCAAGGGCAGCATCGAGATGACCGGGGTGAGCCGGTGGGTGAAGCTTCAGATGGGCGCCACCCCAGGCATCGGGATCGTGCTCGGCTCGATCGGGGCCGCCGTCCTGGGCCTGTGCCTGTCGCTGTTCGTCCGACCCCGCCGCGTCTGGGTCCGACTGCGCACCGACGAGAGTGGATCTAGGCTGGTCGAGGTCGGCGGCCTCGATCGTGCCGACGCGCGAGCCGGGTTGACCGAGGACGTGGCCGAGCTGGCCGACCGGCTGGGGTCGGAACGTGGCGCGGGAACCGAGCCCGGTGGGAAGAAGGAGAGCACGTGAGTCTCGAGTACTACTCCAATGCCGCACTGGTCACCGCCGTGGTGGTCTACCTGCTGGCGATGACGGCGCATGCCGCCGAGTGGGCCGCGGCCCGCCGAGCGCCGGCCGAGGAGAACAGCGCCGACCGCGACCTGGTCGAGGTCGGCGCCGCCGGGGCAGCAGCCGGCGCGAGCGGCCCGGCCGATCCCGTCGTCGGGTCCATCGGCGCCGCCGGCGCTGACTCGAGGTCGGACGCGGCCGTCGAGCAGCGGATGGCCGACCTGAAGGTCGACCTGTGGGGACGGATCGGCGTCGCGCTGACCGTGGTCGGGTTCGTCTGCAGCGCGGTGGGCGTGGTGCTCCGTGGACTGGCGGCCGGCCGGCCACCGTGGGGCAACATGTACGAGTTCACCATCACCGCGATGCTGCTGATCGTGGCCGCCTACCTGGTGATGGTCTGGCGCACCGGCGCCCGCTGGCTCGGCCTGCCGGTGACGCTGCTGGCCGCGGTCGGGAACGGCCTGGCGGTGACCGTGTTCTACGTCGCGGTCGCGCCACTGGTGCCGGCGCTGCACTCGGTCTGGTTCGTCATCCACATCATCGCCGCCGCCATCGCCGGGGCCGCCTTCAACATCGGTGGGCTGCTCACTGTCTTGTTCCTGATCCGCCAGCGGGCCGAGAAGCGCGGCACCGTCGGCGGCTACCTCGGCCGCATCCCCACCGCTCGCAAGCTCGACCTGTACGCGTACCGCTTCCACGCCTTTGCCTTCCCGCTGTGGACGTTCACCGTGGCCGCGGGGGCGATCTGGGCCGAGTACGCCTGGGGTCGCTACTGGGGCTGGGACCCGAAGGAGACCTGGGCTCTGGTGACCTGGGTGATCTACGCCTGCTACCTGCACGCCCGCTCCACCGCCGGTTGGCGCGGGACCCGCGCGGCCGTCATCGCCCTGATCGGGCTGGCGTCGTTCTGGTTCAACTTCGTCGGCATCAACCTGCTGGTCTCGGGCCTGCACTCGTACGCCGGCATCTGACCCGGCCCCGCTGGCGCAGGCGGCGGCGCGGGTATGGTCGGCGGCCCGGAGAGATCGTGAGATCTGTGGGGCCGACCGACCAGCGTTGAGATACATCAGCGCTGGCAGCGCAGGCGGCGTCGGGCGAAGCCCGCTCTGGGATGATCGGGCGAAGCCCGCTCTGGGATGATCGGGCGAAGCCCGCTCTGGGATGATCGGGCGAAGCCCGCTCTGGATGATCGGGCGAAGCCCACTCTGTGATGATTCGGGCGAAGCCCCGCTCTGAGTCGATTCGGGCGAAGCCCGCACTCGAGAGACCCGGGCGCAGGCTGCGAGGCAACCCGCTCAGTTGGACGTGCGCCAGGCCGCGAAGCCACCGATCACGTCCGTGGCTCGCCACACGCCGAGGTCCTGCAACGCTGCCGCGGCCAGACTCGAGGTGTACCCCTCCTGGCAGATGACGATCACGACCAGGTCGTACGCCGCGTACGGCAGTCGCGCCTCACAGCTCGGGTCGAACCGCCACTCGAGCACGTTCCGCTCCACCACCACCGCCTCGGCCAACCCACCCTCTGCGGCCCGTTGTGCAGCGGGGCGGATGTCGACCAGTACGGCACCCTGCTCGAGATGTGCCCGGCATGCCTGGCCGGGGGTCAGCCGCACCAACCGTGAGCGAGCCTCGGTCAGCAGCTCGTCCACGGACCGCCTCGGTCGCGTCGAGGGTGCCGGCGGGGATGGCCAGATCGGCCAGCCAGGCTTCAGCGGCACCGCCGCTCGTTCCCCGGTCAGGGCGGTCACCAGTCCACCCCGACGAGCTGGGAGCTGATCTCCCACAGCTTGGGGCCGTCCTCGGCGTACGTCGTCATCTCCACCAGCGCGGGGGAGTACACGTGCAGGCTGACCGCGGGCTCGATCCCGAGGTTGGTCACCTGGTGGATGTGCTTGGTGCCGAACGCGCGCAGCGATCCCTCACTGAGCACCCGTCGCTCGGGCTCGACCGTCGGCGGCGCGAGCGGGCTGACCGTGGCGTGACGTTCGGTGAGCGCGCCGCGCACCACCACGAAGGCTCCGGCACTGCCACCGTGATCGTGCCAGTCGGTGCCCTGTCCGGGCACCCAGGTGAGCAGCCAGGCCTCGAAGTCCGGCTCGCTGGCCAGCCTGGCGTAGTAGCGGGAGATCGGGTCGTAGGCGACCAGCGGCTCCCAGAGCTCGGTCTGCTCGGCGAGCCGGGTGGCGACCTCGACGAGATTGCGGCGGGCACGGGTCTTGGTGGGCAGGGTGGAGTGGACCTGGTGGCGGGACATGCGCGTTGTCTTCCTGGGTGAGCGGTTCGTCAGTGACGGCCGTGGGGTCGGTGGGTACGGCTGGTTCAGGCGCGTACGCACCGACAGGACGCGCTGGTCACGCGCCCCAGGTCGACATGTCGTCGGGAGTGCAGGTGCTCCGTCATGATGCTGCTCCTCGGCTCGGCGCTTGCCGGTCGACTCCCGACCGGCCAGGTCCTCACCCGGGGCACCCCGCCGTCGCAGGAGGGTTGCCGGCCAGCGAGCCGGGGCTTGGCGCTGGCACTCATGACCTCGACCTCCGACGGTAGCCGAGAGCCGCATCGAAGACAATCCCTTGTCTCACTATAGGAAATATCGGCATCACCAGACGCAACTCCGCGGGTGCTGCAACCACTGCGGGAGTCGGTCAGGCTCGGCGATCGTGGCGCGGACCTCGGCCGAGGATGCGTTTGGCACGATGGGGCCCGTGCCGCAGACTCATCACGTCGACCTCTGCATCATCGGCAGCGGATCCGGCAACTCGATCCCCGACGACCGCTTCGACGCGCTCGACATCGCGCTGATCGACGACGGTCCGCACTTCGGCGGCACCTGCCTCAATGTCGGCTGCATCCCGACGAAGATGTACGTCCACCCCGCCGACCTGGCCCGTACCCCACAGCACGCCTCACCGCTGGGTGTCGACCTCACCTTGGACCGGGTCCGCTGGGAGGCGATCCGGGACCGCGTCTTCGGTCGGATCGACGCGATCTCGGCGGCAGGGGAGCGCTATCGAGCCGAGAGCCCCAACATCCGCCTGTTCAGGCAACGGGGGAAGTTCATCGCCGACAAGACACTGCGACTGGCCGACGGCACCGAGATCATCGCCGACCGGTACGTGCTCGCCGCCGGCAGCCGCGTCCGACTCCCTGCCGTCGACGGTCTCGACACGACCCCGTACGAGACCTCCGACACCGTGATGCGGCTTCCCGAGCTGCCCCGGACCATGATCATCGTCGGAGCCGGGTACGTCGCTGCGGAGTTCGCCCACGTCTTCTCCGCGTACGGCACGGCCGTCACCGTGGTCGGTCGTCGAGACCGGATGCTGCGACACGAGGACTCCGACATCTCCGGGCTGTTCACCCGGCTGCTCGGCGAGCAGGTCGACCTGCGACTGAAGCACGAGCTGCTAGGCGTGCGTCCCGGCGACGGCGGTTGCGGTGTCGTGGTCGAGGTGACCGGCCCGAACGGCCCGGCCACCCTTCACGCGGACGTGCTGCTGGTGGCCACCGGACGGATTCCCAACGGCGACCGCCTCGACCTCGACCGGACCGGGGTGACGCTCGACGACGACGGATACGTGGAGGTCGACGACTTCCAGCGCACCACGGCCGACCAGATCTTCGCCCTCGGCGACGTCAGCTCCCACCAGCAGCTCAAGCACGTGGCCAACCACGAGGCGCGGGTGGTACAGCACAACCTGCTGCATCCGGAGGCCATGATCCGAGCTGACCACCGCTTCATCCCGCACGCAGTCTTCTCCTCCCCGCAGGTCGCCTCGGTCGGTCTGACCCAGGACGAGGCAGACGAGCGCGGTCTGACCTACGTGGTCGGGGCGACGCCGTACTCCGAGATCGCCTACGGCTGGGCGATGGGGGAGATCGGCGACCACCTGGTCAAGGTGCTCGCCGACCCCCGGTCGGGGCTGATCCTCGGCGCGCACCTGATCGGCCCGGAGGCGTCGTCGCTGATCCAGCCGCTGATCCAGGCCATGAGCTTCGGGCTCCGGGCCGACGAGCTCGCCCGGGGCCAGTACTGGATCCACCCGGCCATGGCCGAGGTCGTGGAGAACGCGGTGCTGGCGCTACCTCTCGATCATCGAGGGCGGGCTTGAGTCGGCGACCAGGTCCGCGCCGGCTGAGGGTTGCCGGGCTGCTGGCGATCTGTCTGGTCGCGGCCGCCTGCGGCAGCCGTCCGGGCACGACTCCAACGCCGTCCGGGTCCGCCGTGAGCTCCCCGGCGTCCGCGACCTCGGACGCAACACCACCGACCGCCCAGACACCGCCGATCTCTCCGACTGCGCCGACTGCCCCGGCACCGAGCCGGCAGACCGCGACGCCAGCGGCTACTTCGACGCCGAGCGAGACCGCGGACGCTGTCCCGTGCGCGGAGCTGGCCGGGTCGCTGAGTCTTCGCGAGCAGGTCGGTCAGCTGATGATGGTGGCGGTCTCGTCCGGCGGAGTCGGCGGGGCGGCCGCCGATGCGATCGAGGACAGCCGCGCCGGTTCGGTCCTCCTGCTCGGCAACACCACCGCCGGTCGGGCTCGGGTGCTGGCCGTGACCGAGCGGGCCAGGAGCGCCGCCCGTACGCCCGAAGGCATCGAGACCATGGTGGCCGCCGACCAGGAGGGCGGCCAGGTACAGCGGCTGCGGGGCCAGGGCTTCGACCGGATTCCCTCGGCGCAGCAGCAGGCCGACGCGTCACCCGCCGAGCTGGAGCAGGACGCCGCCCGTTGGGGGAAGCAGCTCAAGCGAGCGGGCATCGATGCCGACCTCGCGCCGGTCGCCGATGTCGTACCGGCCGATCTCGTGGACGTCAACCAGCCGATCGGGGTGCTTCGCCGCGGCTACGGGTCCAACCCCCCCAAGGTCGCCGCGCACGTCGCGGCGTTCGTCGAGGGCATGGACGCCGCCGGTATCGCCACATCGGTGAAGCACTTCCCCGGCCTGGGTCGCGTCCGAGGCAACACCGACTTCACGACCGAGGTGGTCGACGACACCACGACGCGCGACGACCCGTACCTGAAGCCATTCGCCGCGGGGATCGAAGCCGGCACCGACATGGTGATGATGTCGTCGGCCTACTACTCCGAGATCGACCCGGAACGGCGGGCTGCCTTCTCGTCGACGATCATCCGGGGCATGGTGCGCGGCGATCTCGGCTTCACCGGGGTGGTGATCTCCGACGACCTCGCGGCCGCGGCGATGCGTGACCTCAGGCCGGGTGAGCGGATGCTGCGGTTCCTCCGAGCCGGCGGTGACCTGGCCATCGTCGGCGATCCGGGCCTCGCGATGCCGATGGCCGACGCTGCCGTGGACGAGGCACGAACCGACGACGAGCTGGCCGACGACATCGAGGCGGCGACGATCCGGGTGCTGCAGCTGAAGGACCGGCGCGGGTTGGCCGACTGCTGATAACGATCGCTCGGGTGAATCCTCGGGTCGGACTACTCCGTGGAAAGCCTCGGGGTCTTCATCGGCTTGGTGACCCCAGAACCGTCCGACCCGGCGCAGTGGACCGGCGGGCCGGCTGTCAGCCGTCGACCTGCAGGTCCGCCAACGCGTCCCGGGCCGGCTGCACCAGCTCGGGCTGGGTGTCCGGGATCGAGGCGTAATAGAGGCCGGCGGTGCCGGACTCGCCGGCGGCGACCACGGCGACGATCAGCAGCTCCCCCTTGGCGACCAGACCCTCGATGTCGAAGGACAGCTGGGACTCGACCAGCCAGGCATCGTGCCCGTCGATGGTGGTCGCCCTGTTGACCTTGACGTCGCTGGTCACCGGGTTGTTGCCGTAGAACTCGCCCAGGATGCAGCGCACCACGATCTGCGCGCCCTGCTCGGGGGTGTAGAACCCGTCGCCGGCCATCAGCTCGGCGACCAGCACCGACGCCACCCAGCTGCGGCTGCCGTCGTAGTACTCCTGGTCCATCACGTACTGCTTCTCAGTGTCCGTGCCGAACGGGACCCTGTTGTCAGGCTCCGGTGGCGACCATGGATCGCCCAGCCTGGGGTACGACACCGGTCCGCCGTGCACGCGGCCATCACTCGGGTCCGTCTGCGTGCTGGTGCTCGGCGAGGCCGAGCTGGTCGGGCAGACGTCCTGGGACGGCTGCGTTCCACCGCCACCTCCGGCGATCCCACCGCTGCCGCCGATGGCCCGGACCGCGATCACGGCGATGACGATGATCACCACCAGCAGCGCGGCCGCGGCGATCCACCAGCCCACGGGCGATTTGCGCTGGTGGGCGGTCTGGAAGTCGGCGTACGCGGTCGGCTGGCCCTTCCCGTACGCGTTCTGCCCGTACGGGTTCTGCCCGGTAGGGCTCTCGCTGGACGAGCCGGGTCGACCACCGGACTGGGTGAGTCCTTGGACCAGACCCTGAGCCGGCGGCGGCGCCTGCGGATGAGGACTGGTGGCCGCCGACCAGGCCTGTCCGTCCCAGTAGCGGTAGAGATTCGGGACGCCACCCGGGTCGGGATACCAGCCTGCCTGCGCGCTCACGCCGTCGAGTTTAGGTGGGCTGACCCACGCGTGTCGGTGACGGAAACTCGCAGGTCGCGCGCAACACGCCGGGCGCCACGCCGTCGCAGCGGGCAAGAGCTGCTGAGTTCCGTCACCTCACCAGAACGATCTGCTCGGCTGGGCAGCAACACGCCGGTGTCCCGAGGCCGTGCCGGTAGCTGCCGGCCAACCGGCACGTCCTCGACTCAGCCGAAACGCCCGCTGATGTAGTCCTCGGTGGCCTTTTCGTCGGGATTGGAGAAGATCTTGTCCGTCGTCCCGATCTCGATCAACCGACCGGGCTTGCCTTGGGCGGACAGGTTGAAGAACGCCGTCATGTCGGACACCCGCGCGGCCTGCTGCATGTTGTGGGTGACGATGACCACGGTGTAGTTCTCCTTGAGCTCACCGATCAGGTCCTCGATGGCCAGCGTGGAGATCGGATCCAGGGCGGAGCACGGCTCGTCCATCAAGATCACCTCGGGCTGCACCGCGATGGCCCGGGCGATGCAGAGCCGCTGCTGCTGACCGCCGGACAGGCCGGAACCGGGCCGGTCGAGCCGGTCCTTGACCTCGTTCCACAGGTTGGCGCCGCGCAGCGAGCTCTCCAGCAGCTCCTTGCTCTTGCTGGTCGACATCCGCTGGTTGTTCAGCTTGACGCCGGCCAGCACGTTGTCGGCGATCGACATGGTGGGGAACGGGTTGGGCCGCTGGAACACCATCCCGACCTGGCGCCGGACCCGCACCGGGTCGACACCGGGTCCGTAGAGGTCGTCACCGTCGAGCTTCACCGAACCCTCGACGTACGCCTTGGGGATCACCTCGTGCATCCGGTTGAGGGTGCGCAGGAACGTGGACTTACCACAGCCGGACGGCCCGATGAAGGCCATCACGGTGCGCGGCTCGACGGTCAGGGAGACGTCCTCGACGGCCTTGAAGTCGCCGTAGTAGACGTTGAGGTCGTCGACCTCGATGCGTTTGGACATGTCTGGTTGCCTTTCGTTTCGCTCGCTCAGCGCCCGTCCTTGGGGGCGAACCTGGCCGCAATCAGGCGCCCCCCAAGGTTGAGGATCATCACGATCAGGATCAGGGTCAGGGCGCCGGCCCAGGCGCGGTCGAGGTACGCCGAGGCCGGGTTGCCCTGGTCGACGTAGGACCGGTAGACGAACACCGGCAGGGTCATCATCGGGCCGCTCAAGGGGTTGTTGTTCAGGCTCTGGGTGAAGCCGGCGGCGATCAGCAGCGGTGCGGTCTCACCGATCACCCGGGCCACGGCCAGCATCACACCGGTCACGATGCCGGCCAGCGCGGTAGGGAGCACCACCTTGACGATGGTCAGCCACTTCGGCACCCCGAGCGCGTACGCCGCTTCGCGCAGCTCGTTCGGGACGATCTTGAGCAGCTCCTCGATGGAGCGAACGACGACCGGGATCATCAGCACGCAGAGGGCGACCGCGCCGGCGATACCGGACTTGGTGCCGGGTCCGAAGAACAGCACGAACAGCGAGTACGCGAAGAGGCCGGCCACGATCGACGGGATGCCGGTCATCACGTCGACGAAGAAGGTGATGGACCGGGCCAGCGAACCACTGCCGTACTCCACCAGGTAGATCGCGGCCAGGAGGCCGATCGGTACCGAGATCAGCGTGGCGATGCCGGTCACCCACAGGGTTCCGGTGATGGCGTGCACCGCGCCGCCACCCTCGCCGACCACGTTGCGCATCGAGTAGGTGAAGAACTGCAGGTCGAACCGGGCGAGCCCCTTCTGGATCACCGAGATGACCAGCGAGACCAGGGGCAGCAGGGCGAGCACGAAGGCGCTGGTGACCACGATGGCCGACAGCCGGTCCTTGGCCTTGCGGCTGCCCTCGACGATCAAGGACAGCACGACCATGACGGCGGTGAAGACCAGCGCGCCGACGAGCAGGATCCGGATGAAGCCCGGGGAGCCCGTGGCGAAGAACAGTGTGGCCGAGGCGAGGAGAGCTACGGTCAGGACGATCCCGGTGGTCCACGACGGCAGCCGACCTGCGGTCAGCGTGACCGGTTTGACCTCGGATACGACGGTGGTCATCAGTTGGCTCCTGAGAACTCTTTGCGTCGGTTCACGATCGCACGGGCGATCATGTTGACGGCGAGCGTGATCACGAACAACACCAGGCCGGTGGCGATCAGCTGGTTGACTCCGAGCCCGTACGACTCCGGGAAGCTGAGGGCGATGTTGGCGGCGATGGTGTTCGGGTTCTGCGACGTGAGCAGAGCGAAGGAGATGATCGTCGACGGCGACAGCACCATGGCCACGGCCATCGTCTCGCCCAGCGCGCGACCCAGTCCGAGCATCGACGCCGACACGATCCCGGGTCGGGCGAACGGAAGCACGGTCATCCGGATCATCTCCCAGCGGGTGGCACCGAGGGCAAGCGCGGCCTCCTCGTGCAACCGGGGAGTCTGCAGGAACACCTCGCGGCTCAGGGCGGTGACGATCGGCAGGATCATCACGGCCAGCACCACAGCGACGGTGAGGATGGTCCGTCCGGTGCCGGAGGCCGGCCCGGCGAACAACGGGATGAAGCCGAGGTGCTCGCTGAGCCAGACGAACGTCGGTTGCAGGGCCGGCGCGAGCACACCGATCCCCCACAGGCCGTAGACGACCGAGGGAACTGCCGCCAGCAGGTCGATCACGTAGCCCAGTCCCGCAGCCAGCCGGCGTGGCGCGAAGTGCGAGATGAACAGCGCGATGGAGATGGCCACCGGCACCCCCATGATCAACGCCAGGATCGCCACCCAGACGGTGCCGAAGATCAGCGGGGCGACGAACTGGGGGAACGCCCCGTACGGCAGGTCTTCGGCCGGAGAGGTGAGCGCCGGCAGACCCTGCCAGATCAAGAAGGCGGCGACCAGTGCGAGGATGACCAGGATCGCGGCACCGGATCCGGTCGACAACGCCTGGAACACACGGTCGCCGAGACGCCGAACCGATCCCTTCTTGATAGTGCCCCCTCCGCCGCGGTTGTCCACGTCAGAGGGTACGGCTGCAGTGTCCTCGTCGGCCCTCGAGGTCCGGTCGGGTTCGAGCTGAGTCATGGGCGCTCCGTGGTCACGGCAGAAGAGATGTCAGGCGATGGCTGGCAAGTGGAAGGTGCCGCCCGTACCGGCGGTCCGAGTGCAGCGGCGAGGTGCTCGGACCACCGGTACGGGAGACGGTTCAGGAGATCGTCGCGGCCGCAGCCTCGACGTCGCCGGAGAGCTTCTCCGAGAGGGGGGCACTTCCGGCCGCCTTGGCGGCGGCCTGCTGACCCTCCGCCGAGGCGATGTAGCTCAGGTAGGCCTTGACCTTCTCGGCGGTCGCCGCGTCCTGGTACTTCTGGCAGGCGATCGCGTACGAGAGCAGCACGATCGGGTAGCCGTCGCCGGTGGCCTTGCGGTTCAGCTCGATCGTCCAGTCGTTGTCCGAGCGGCCCTCTCCGGTCACCCGCTCGGAGTCGTCGACGATGGTGGCGGCGGCTTCGGCGGTCGGCTTCTGGAAGCCGTCGCCCACCTTGATCTCGGCCACGCCCAGGTCGCCGGCTTTGGAGGCGTCGGCGTAGCCGATCGTGCCGGTGCCGTTGGTCACCGTGTCGACCATGCCCGAGGTCTGCGGGGCGGCCTCGCCACCCTTCAGCGGCCATTCACCATCCGGCTCCGAGGTCCACACCGTCGGCGCCACCTGATGCAGGTAGTCGGTGAAGTTCTCGGTGGTGCCGGAGTCGTCGGCGCGGTGCACGGCGGTGATGTTCTGGCTCGGCAGACTGGCGCCCTCGTTGAGGGCGGTGATCTTCGGGTCGTTCCACTTGGTGATCTTGCCGGAGAAGATGCCGGCCAGCGTGTCGGCATCCAGCTTGAGGTCGGTGACGCCCTCGATGTTGTAGATCACCGCGATCGGGCTGATGTAGACGGGCAGGTTCATGGCGCCCTGACTGGCGTCGCAGCGGGATTTGGCGAGCGCTTCGGCCGACATCTCCTCCGGCTTCATGGCCCGGTCGGAGCCGGCGAAGTCGGCACCGCCGCCGGCGAAGGCCTCGCGGCCGGCGCCGGAGCCGTCCGGCGCGTAGTTGACCGTGACGTCCGGGTTCGCGGTCTGGAACTGGGCGACCCAGGTCTCCTGGGCCGTGGCCATCGATGAGGCGCCGGTGCCGCTGAGCGTGCCGGACAGGCTGCTGCCGGACTCCTCGCCGGAACCGGCAGGAGCGGCGCCGCCCTCGTTGGCGGCGCAGGACGAGAACGCCAGCACAGCGGCTGTGGTGAGCGCCGCGAGGGCGCCCAGGCGAGAGATCTTCACTCGTTCCCCTTGTCAGAGTAAGACTCGTGCGTTGAGCATGGGGAGCCACGGTGGCTCCGTTCCCGGACGCTAGGGAGCCTTTCTGTCCGATCGGGGACAGTTTGGTGAACAGAATGCGAACGGTGTTTTCCAACGCGTGGCACCGAAACTGGACGAACGGTGGCCTTCGACAGGCTCAGGCCGCGGAGTCCCCCTGCCGTGCCCTGAGCTTGTCGAAGGGCGTCGTTCGACAGGCTCAGGCCGCGGTGCACAGGCGATACAGCTTCACGCTTGCGGTCGGTACCGCTCGATGGCGTGCACCTCGTCAGGAGTCAGGTGGGTGATCAACATCTCACCCGTCGACAGGCTCGCCGGCGCCAGCTCCAGAGCCTCCAGGATGGAGGGCAGCACCGGCCGGTGCACGCAGATCGCGGTCGGGGTCTGGCTGGCGAGGACGCCCTCGCGGATCTTTTCGACCAGTCGGACGACCGCGTCGGGGTCCTTGGTGCCGATCTCCTCGGTCAGCGTGTCGTGGGTCTCGATCCCCACCTTGGCTGCGGCCGCGTACGGCTCCAGCGTGGCCAGGCAGCGGGTGGAGGTCGAGCTGACCAGACTCTCGATCCCGTAGGCAGCCAGGTACGGGACCAGCTGCTTGGCCTGCTTCCGCCCGCGGGCTCCGAGCGGCCGCAGCGTGTCCTTCTTCGACCAGTCCTTGCGGTCCATCGCCTTGCCGTGCCGCACCAGGATCAGCGTGGTGGTCGGCGGCTGCGCCACCAGCTGCCGAACCAGCTCCTTGTCGTGCTCGAAGGTGAGCCGCTGCAGGGCGGCTTTCAGCGGCAGCCAGGAGACGACGTCCACCTCGTCGTCGGGCGCCCGCCGGATGACGTCCAGCGGAATCCCGGACCAGTAGCGGACCTCCTTGGTCGCACCAGAGGTCAGCGGATAGAGCACGGTGTCCAGCGGGGTCCCGAGTCGGATCGTGACGCCTGTCTCCTCCCGCACCTCCCGCGCGGCGGCGGCCACGACGGACTCGCCCGCCTCCAGCTTGCCCTTGGGCAGGCTCCAGTCCTTGTACCGCTCCCGGTGGATGACCAAGATCTCGTCGTCGCGTCCGGGCCTCGACCTCCGGACGACCGCACCGCCGGCCAGGACGGTCTTCTTGGAGTCCTTGCGGCTCACGAACAACTCACTTCGCGGCTCGGCGGCGACTCTTCACGCCGATCAAGCGCTCTTGCATGTCCAGCAGCGGCTCCCCCTCGGCGTCGATGGTGCGCTGCGTCCAGGTGCCGTCGGGATTGAGCCACCAAGCGGCGGTGCCCGGGTCGAAGGCCAGGTCGAACAGGCCGGCGATCTCGGTCACGTGCGCCGGGTTCGTGATCGACGCCAGCACCTCGACCCGCCGGTCCAGGTTGCGATGCATCAGGTCCGCCGAGCCCATGCCGACCGAGGCTTGCCCGTCGTTGGCGAACCAGAACAGCCGGCTGTGCTCGAGGAACCGACCCAGGATGCTGCGGACCCGGATGTTCTCGCTCAGCCCCGGCACCCCCGGCCGGATCGTGCAGATGCCACGGACCCAGAGGTCGACCGACACCCCCGCCTGGGACGCACGGTAGAGCGCGTCGCTGACCGCCTCGTCGACCAGCGAGTTCACCTTGATCTTGATCCCGGCCGGCTTGCCGTCCTCGTGGTTGGCGATCTCGTTGTTGATCCGGTCGATCAGACCGGTCCGGATGCCGTGCGGGGCGACCAGCAGCCTCCGGTACTGAGTCTCCTGACTCATCCCGGACATGTGGTTGAACAGCCGGCCGATGTCGTCGGTGATGATCGGGTTGGCGGTCAGCAAGCCCATGTCCTCGTACAGCCGGGCGGTCTTCGGGTTGTAGTTGCCAGTGCCGATGTGGGCGTAGCGGCGCAGTCCGTCCGGCTCGTCACGGACCACCATGGACAGCTTGCAGTGGGTCTTCAGACCGAGCAGCCCGTACACCACGTGGCAGCCGTGCTGCTCCAGCCGACGGGCCCAGGCGATGTTCGCCTGCTCGTCGAACCGGGCCTTGATCTCCACCAGAGCCAGCACCTGCTTGCCGGCCTCGGACGCCTCGATCAGGGCATCGATGATCGGTGAGTCACCCGAGGTGCGGTAGAGGGTCTGCTTGATCGCCAGCACCTGCGGATCGTCGGCAGCCTGCTCGATGAAGCGCTGGACGGAGGTGGCGAACGAGTCGTACGGGTGGTGCAGCAGCACGTCTCGCTGCTTGAGCGCGGCGAACATGTCGGCCGGCTTGGCCGTCTCCACCTCGGCCAGGTGCGGGTGGGTGGAGGGCAGGAACGCCGGGTACTTCAGCTCGGCCCGGTCCAGGTCGGCCAAGGAGAAGAGCCCGCGCAGGTCCAGCGGACCGGGAAGGGCGAACACCTCCCGCTCGCTGATGTCGAGCTCGGAGACCAGCAGCTCGAGCATCTTCGGGTCGATGTCGTCCTCGACCTCCAGCCGGACCGGTGGCCGGCCGACCTTGCGGCGCAGCAGCTCCCGCTCCAGGGCGACGAGCAGGTTCTCGGCGTCGTCCTCCTCCACCTCGACGTCCTCGTTGCGGGTCACCCGGAAGACGTGGTGCTGGACGACCTGCATGCCGGTGAACAGCTGGTCCAGGTGCCGGGCGATCACGTCCTCCAGCGCGACGAACCGACCCTCGTCGAGCTTGAGGAACCGCGGCAGCACACTGGGCACCTTGACGCGGGCGAACTGACGGAGCCCGGTGACCGGGTTCTTCACCAGCACGGCCAGATTGATCGACAGCCCGGAGATGTACGGGAACGGGTGCGACGGATCCACCGCCAACGGGGTGAGGACCGGGAAGATGCGATCGGCGAAGAGCTCCCGCATCCGGTCCTTCTCGGTGGCGGTCAGCTCGTGCCAGCGCAGGATCTCGACGCCGTGCGAGGCCATCTCGGGTCGGATCTCCTCCTCGAACACCCGAGAGTGCTCGAGGACCAGCTCACGGGTCCTGGCCAGGATCGCCTCGTGCACCTCGCGCGGCATCAGCCCGGAGACCGAACGGACCGCGACGCCGGCCGCGATCCGGCGCTTGAGACCGGCGACCCGCACCATGAAGAACTCGTCCAGGTTGTTGGCGAAGATCGCCAGGAACTTGGCGCGTTCGAGCAGCGGCACGCGCTGCGCGTCCTTGGCCAGGTCCAGCACCCGGTTGTTGAAGGCCAACCAGGAGAGCTCGCGATCGAGGAACCGGTCCTCGGGCAGTCCGTCACCCTCGGCCTCCTCAGCCTCCTCGACCACGCCGGTGGACTCGAGCAGGTCTGTTGCCAGGTCGGGTGCGTTCATCTCTTCTCCTGTGCCTTGCCGGATGCTTGAGAATCGTAGTCACGCGGACGGCTGGTCGCTTCGGCGTACATCACGTCGGCGGTGAGCGGGACGAAGCCGTAGCGGCGGTACAGCGACAGGGCGCGTTCGTTGTCGGCCTCGACGTACAGGTCGACGTCGGTGGCGCCGATCTCTCGCAGGTGACGCAGGCCGGCACCCAGCAGCGGGGTGCCCAGGCCACGGATGCCGGCGCTGGGGTCGACCCCGATGACGTACACCTCACCGGTGCTCGAGCCCGCCTCCCGCTTGGTCCAGTGGAAGCCGACCACCTCGTCGGTGGCCTCCCGGACGGCCAGCAGCAGGCCGGCCGGATCGAACCAGGGCTCGACCATCCGTTCCGCCAGGTCGGCCCGGGTCAGTGACCCCTGCTCGGGGTGACCGGCGAAGGCCCGGGCGTTGACCGCCAGCCAGGCGTCCTCGTCCTCACCGGGTCGGAAGGTGCGGAAGCCGATGCCGGTCGGCGGCTCCGTCGGCGGCAGGTCGCCGCTCAACGAGCGACCGAGCACCAGCAGGGTTCGCATCGGTCGCAGCCCCAGCCGGGCGGCCAGCGCACGGGCGCCCGGGCCGTCACCGCTGGCCCACACCCGCAACGGTGCCGACGTCTGGTCCGCGAGGGTCTGCCACAGCACCGTCCCGATGCCGTGTCGGCGGTGATCGGGGTCGACGACCAGGGCCGCGACCGGGCCGCCCTCCTCCCACAGCGCCTGGGCGTAGCCGACCACGGCGCCACTGACCTGGTCGTGCGCGAGCACGTGGATCGGCCCTGTTGTCTCCGACCCGTCAGCGTCGGTGGTGGTCCGAGCGACGCCAGGATCTGACAACCCGGGGGGCTGGTGGTGGCGGAGAGCCAAGAGCCCGGCCTCGTTCACCGCCCGGTGTCCGTCGACCTCGGCAGCCCTGCTCACCAGGTCGAGCACCTGCTGCTGCTCGCCGGGAGATGGCTGCCGGATGGCGTCGAACGTGGCAGGCGGGGTATCAGCCATTGCGCCAACCTATCGGTGCGCCGCGCACCCCTATGCTCGCTTTCATGCGAGACGAGCAGTACGCGCCGGAGGACCTTCCCTCGTACGGCGCGCACGAGCAGCCGGCCATCCTGTCCCGCACCACCCGACACCTGCGGACGACTCGGCTCGGCATCGCGGTCGCGGCCGTCGGCCTGGCCTGCGCGGTCGGCGCCCTGCTCACCTATCCCGACATCGACGGAGTCTTCTCCGGACGCGGCTGGGTGGTCGCGCTGGTCTGGTGCAGCGTGGCGATGCTCGTGCTCTGCGTGTGGCAGCACCTCTCCTGGCGGCGCGCCTCGGCGGTCTGGCACGGCATCCGGGACAACGACCTGGGGGCCATGGTCGCGGTGTCCTGGATCCTGCACCTGGTGTCGTACGCGGTCGTGCTGATCGCCCTCGTGGTCAGCGTGATCGCCCTGTTCGAAGTGGGCTGGTACGCCACCACCGCGATCTTCGTGGTGGGAGCCTTGCTGGCCACTCTCGGCGGGCAGGTGCTGGCCGGCGTCCAGTACGTCCGCGCCGAGGGCCCACCGGGGACGATGCCTGCCCACCTCCGCGTTCGCTAGCTCGGAAGGCGTTCAGCATGCGCACGAAGGTCCTGCTCGACCCGAGCTTCCGGCTGATCGACACCATCTTCACCGACGTCGATCTGCAGCGGATCCACGCCGTCGCGGACGTGGTGTGGGGCCAGGACGAGCCGATTCCGGAGGACCGGCTGAGCGCGGTGGCCGCCGAGCTGGAGATCATCGTCACCGGTGCCTGGCGCCACGGCCACCCGTCCCGGTTCCCGCAGCTGCGGGCCATCCTCGAGATCGGCGGTCACCTGCCGCCTCCGGCGGACCTGGACTACGCGTACTGCTTCTCGCACGGCATCCGCGTGCTCGGCTGCGCGCCCGCGTTCGGTCCCGCGGTCGCCGAGCTCGGCCTGGGGCTGGCACTGGCGAGCTGCCGCCAGATCGCCTGGACCGACCGGGCCTTCCGGACCGGTGAGCCGAACTGGAGCCACACCTCGTTCGCCACCGAGATCGGCGACACCTTCACCCTGTACGGCAAACAGATCGGGATGATCGGCTTCGGCGGCCTCGCCCGGTCGTTGCGACCGCTCCTCGCCCCGTTCGGCTGCCCGATCCAGGTGTACGACCCGTGGCTGACCGAGACGTTCCTGCGTGGTCAAGGGGTTGCACCGGTCGACCTCGACGCCGTGCTGTCGACCTCCCGGGTCATCTTCGTGCTGGCCACCCCCACCACGGCCAACCGGGCACTGCTCACCGGTGACAAGCTCGACCTGATCTCGGCGGACGCCGTCCTCGTGCTGCTGAGCCGGTCACACGTGGTCGACTTCGACGCCTTGACCGAGCGCCTGCTGGCCGGGCGGTTCCGCGCGGCGGTCGACGTGTTCCCGGACGAGCCGATCGGGACCGATCATCCGATCCGCAGAGCAGAGCACGCGGTGCTGTCGTCGCACCGTGCCGGGGCGATCAGCGAAGGGCTGCACAACGTCGGTCGGCTGGTCGCCGACGACCTGGAGGCACTGTGCACCGGACGCGTCCCCCAGCTGATGCAGGTCGCTCAACCGGAGATCATCCGGCTGCGGGACTGAGCACCTGCCGCCTCAGACGACTCGTGTGGGACACCGCTTCCCTTTGCGCGCCGCGGACTGGCCGGGCACGCAAGGTCGCTCGGCCGCCTCAGATGCGGGCGGACGAGTCCTCGGTCTGGGCCACGAACCGGTAGCCGACGTTGCGCACGGTGCCGATCACCGACTCGTACTCGGGACCGAGCTTGGCGCGGAGCCGCCGGACGTGCACGTCGACAGTGCGGGTGCCACCGAAGTAGTCGTATCCCCACACGTCGCTGAGCAGCTGCTGCCGGCTGAAGACGCGCCCCGGGTGCTGGGCCAGGTACTTCAATAGCTCGAACTCGGTGTAGGTGAGATCCAGCTGAGTGCCGTTCAGCTTGGCGGAGTAGCCGGCTTCGTCGATCACGATGTTGCCGGTCTGGATCAGGGGTTCGCCGGTGGTGCTGGTCGACGGCGAGGTGGCCAGCCGGATGCGCACGTCGACCTCGGCGGGACCGGCGGTGTTCAGCAGGACGTCGTCGAAACCCCAGTCGGCCGACAGCGCAGCCAGACCACCCTCGCTCACCACGACCAGCAGCGGGGCTTCCTTGCCGGTGGTCTCGATCAGCCGGCACAGCGAGCGTGCGCCGACCAGGTCGCGGCGGGCGTCGAGCAGGATGACGTCGGCCGCGGGGGCGTCCAGGAGCGCGGTCGCCTCGGCCTGGGCGACCTTCACCTGGTGGGGCAGCAGCTCGAGGGCAGGCAGGATCTCACCTGAGGCACGCATATCGTTGGTCAACAGCAGCAAGGTGGCCATCGCGGTCTCCTCTGGCTCCGTGTGATGAGGCGGAATGACAACACAGCAAACCCGCAACGGTCGAGGCTTGGACGACCCGCCGCCTAGGGCATCGTCGCAGGATGAGAATACTTCAGGAACTTTCGTCGACCTGGTGTTCTGGGCAGGCGCCAAGTCCGTGGCGGGCACCGGCACCGAGAGATGGCCGGCGGACAGCGTCGGTGCGGCCCTGCAGGCGGCGGCGGACCGGCGCCAAGACGCCCGATTCGACCGCCTGTTAGCAGTTTGCACCGTGCTGGTAGGTGGCGTGGTGCTGCATCGGGAGCGCTGGAGTGAGCCGATCCGAGGTGCTGTCCGGGCCGAGATCCTGCCTCCCTTCGCCGGTGGAGCGCCCAATGCCACGGTGAAATCCCGATGTGGGAAAGGTGAACAAGCACGGTAAAACCGGTTGCGCGTGGGCTAATTCACACCCTGCCGTTCCATCATCTGGACCGGTCGTTCCGAACGCCCGAAGATCCTCACAACACTCGCTGTATGACCAACATGTGGATGGCTGTCTCAGAAAGCGAGAGACCCCTTGGAGCGATCGGTAGCCGGCCCTAGCCTGGTCCACATGACCGCGACGATCGTGTGGGCGCTGCCGCTCACCCGCCGCCTGGCCGTAGACCACGGCCGGATGCGCTCCTCGTTGTGTCGTTGCCTCTGACGTCCGGCTAGCACCGGACCCTTCTCCACCCTGCGCGGACGGCGCTTCGTCGTACCTGCGCACCCCTGGCGCAAGACCAACGTCACCCACCTGAACAGGAGACCGACAGACATGAGCAGGCAAGAGGTACTCGTCGACGCCGACTGGGTCGCAGAGCACGGGAGCGACTCGAACGTGGTGCTCGTCGAGGTCGACGAGGACACCACCGCGTACGACGGCGGCCACATCGCCGGCGCGGTCAAGATCGACTGGAAGGCCGACCTGCAGGACCCGATCCGTCGGGACTTCGTCAACAAGGAGCAGTTCGAGGCGCTGCTCTCCGAGCGGGGCATCAGCAACGAGGACACCGTCGTGCTCTACGGCGGCAACAACAACTGGTTCGCGGCGTACGCCTACTGGTACTTCAAGCTGTATGGGCACAACGACGTCCGGCTGCTCGACGGCGGCCGCAAGAAGTGGGAGCTCGACGCTCGCGAGCTGACCGCCGAGACCGTGACCCGGCCGGCGACCCAGTACAAGGCCGCCGAGCCGAACCTCGACATCCGGGCGTTCCGGGACGAGGCCGTGGCGGCCATCGGCCAGAAGAGCCTGGTCGACGTCCGCAGCCCCGACGAGTTCGCCGGTCGGCTGCTCGCCCCGGCGCACCTGCCGCAGGAGCAGGCGCAGCGCGGCGGACACATCCCGACCGCGATCAACGTGCCGTGGAGCAAGGCGGCCAACGACGACGGAACCTTCAAGTCCGACGAGGCGCTGACCGAGCTGTACGGCGACGCGGGTCTCGACTTCGACCGCGACATCATCGCCTACTGCCGCATCGGCGAGCGCAGCGCGCACACCTGGTTCGTGCTGCACGAGCTGCTCGGGAACCAGAACGTCAAGAACTACGACGGTTCGTGGACCGAGTACGGCTCGCTGGTGGGCGTACCGGTTGCTGTCGGCGACGAGCCCGGCGAGGCCTGACCAGACCAGGGCTCGGACCGTGCCACTATCGGATCGAGCCTCATCAGCAACACGAGTAACAGCCGACAAACCCCCGACCCCCAGCTAGTGAGGACAAGAACATGTGCGGAGCCACCCAAGGCGGCCTGAGCGTGCAGGGCATCGACGTCACAAAGGAGGCGGTGATCCAGGGCCGAGTGCTGCGCAGCGGCGAGCCGGTCACCGGAGCCTACGTGCGGCTGCTCGATGCCGGCGGCGAGTTCACCGCCGAGGTGCCGACGTCGGCCACCGGTCACTTCCGCTTCTTCGCCGGTGACGGCAGCTGGACCCTGCGCACCCTCGCGCCGGGCGCTCAGACCGATCGTCAGGTCATCGCTTCGCGCGGTAACGTGCTCGAGGTCGACGTCCTGCTGGACGCCGTCGCTGCCTGATCGCTGACCCGAACCGCCAGCCCGGTGTCGGGCGGCTGGTGCGGTCGCGCGCGGTTCGCCATCACGGACCATGTCGTCATGGTCGTCGAACGAGGCGCCGTCCCCCTGCGGTGGGCGGCGCCTCGTTCGTGTCTCGGGAAGCGTCGTTCCCTGCTCGACGTGGGGCCCGAGCGTCCGCCGTCGAGCTCAGTCGGCGTCGATGATCAAGGTCACCGGGCCGTCGTTGACCAGGCTGACCTGCATGCTCGCACCGAACACACCGGTTGAGACCTCGGCGCCGAGCTCAGTGAGCGCACCGACGAACGATTCCACGAGCGGCTCGCTCACCGGTCGCGGCGCTGCCGCGTGCCACGACGGTCGCCGCCCCTTCGCCGTGTCGGCGTAGAGGGTGAACTGACTGACCACCAGCAGTGGTGCGTTCTCGTCCGCGGCTGATCGTTCCTCTTCGAGGATCCGCAGCGTCCAGATCTTCGACGCCAGCTTGGCGGCGACCGCCGCCGTGTCGGTGTGGGTGACGCCGACCAAGATCATCAGACCTGGTCGGTCGAGGGCGCCGACGACCTCGTTGTCCACCGACACGGACGCCGACGTGACGCGTTGCACCACTGCGCGCATCTCTTCCCGCGATCAGCCGGCGGCGTTGACCATGGCCAGCAGATCAGCAGCGGCCAACCAGCCGGGCTTGCGATCTTCTCGTACGGCGTCACGGCCGAGTCGGCTGAGCAGCGCGTTGATCGGAGCCGGCCGACCCAGCCGATGGGCGATCCGGACGATCTCTCCGTTGAGGAAGTCGGTCTCGATCGACCCGGTGCCTCGCGACAGCGACTGCCAGGTGGAGCTGCCGAGACGGGCGCCTTCCAGCCCTGGTACGGGTTCGACGGTGAAGCCCTGCGCCCGCGCCGCCGCCTCGGTCGCGTCGTCGGTCACCTCGATCTCGGCGGCTGCCAACACCGCACGGGCCTCGGCGTCCGCGGCCTCGACCACCGGTCGGGCAGCCCGCGGGTCGTCGGTCAGGGCGTCGACCACGTTGCCGAGGTTGCTGATCAGCTTGCGGTACTTCCACGCCATCACGTTCTCGGGCAGGGCGATGTCGAAGGTGGCCTGCCGCCACCCGTCGGCGACCTCCTCGAGTAGGGCCCGATCGCCCAGGTCGGCTGCACCGCTGGGGACCCGGCCGAGGTGCAGGACGCCCGTGATCGGCACACCCCGTGCGATCACCTCGCCAGGCTGCAGGTGCACGGCCGGCATCCAGATGCAGATCCCGAACACCCGCCGGACGTACCGTGCCGCCAGGTCCTCAGCCGCCACGCCGTTGGTGGCGAGGAAGACCGGCAGCAGCTCGCCTGCGGTGCCGACCACCTGTCCGTCGGTGGTGTGCACCGGGGCGTCGGCCAGATCCGGCAGCACGCCGGCCACCTGGTGGGTCTTGGTCGACACCACCAGCACGTCGTCGAGCCGGAGCTCGAGATCTCGTACCGAGGCGACCGCGGTGACCGGCAACGTGAGGTCCTCGGACGGCGTACGCAGCCGCAAGCCGCCGCGCTGCAGCGCGGCCAGATGCTCACCTCGGGCGATCAGCACCGTCGGCAGATCGGCCTGGACGAGCCGCGCTCCGATGCCCCCGCCGATCGCCCCGGCTCCGATGATCACGTACCTGGTCACGGTCGAGAACCCTAACCCCCGGCCGCGAACCACTCGAACGTTCCGCAGCTGCTCAGGTGTCGAGGCCCTGTGTCTTGCCTGCCCGCACTCGGGGGGTGAGCCTGGGCTCTTCCCGACTTCGCGGGCGATGTGTCACCCGCGAGGTCGAAGGGTCTCAGCCGGTTGAGGCAGGATCGCTTCTGTGCCTGCCGCTGTGTCCATCGACGTGTGCTTCCGGGACCTGGAGCCCTCCGATCTCTCCGAGCTGGACTGGTCCGGCGGCGCGGAGCACCTCAGGTCGATCGCCGAGCTGCTCCCGCTGCTGGCCGCCGATCAGGTCGAGTACCTGGTCGGTGAGCTTGCCAACGGTCGTCTGGTGGCCGCGGGGGGAGCGGATCTGCGACCGGTCCCCGGTGCAGGGGTGCTCTGGCAGCTGGCCGTCCATCCGCTGGTACAGGGTCTCGGCCTCGGCACCGCCCTGGTGAGGGCACTGGAGCAGCGTCTGCGCGCTCGCGGTCTGGAGCAGGCTCGACTCAGCGTCGAGCACGACAATCCCGACGCCGCACGGCTCTACCGTCGGCTCGGCTACCGCGAGCTCGGGTCGGCCGTGGAATCGTGGCTGGTGGCCGGCGGTCGGCGCTATGTCACCGTCACTTCCCTGCTCGGTAGATCGCTCCGATCGTGAGCCGCTCGGGAGTACGCGCGCGGAACCACGAGATCCGGATCGATCGACTCGACCGGTTCTAGACTCGCCCCCATGTCCCTCGTCAGCGCGTTCGCGATCCTGCTGATCGCCGGTGTGGCCGCCTTCGGCGTGGCCGCGCTGATCGCGCTGATTCTGCTGCTGGTTCGTGGTCGGCCCGCGCCCACCGGTGACGTCGAGTCGTAGTGCCACACTGGTCGTCGTGCCTTTCGAGATCCCGTCTGACCTGAATCCCGCGCTCGTCCCGGTCGCCTGGCTGCTGGGCCGCTGGGAAGGGACCGGCCGGGCTTCCTACCCCGGCAGCGAGGACGTGGAGTTCGGCCAGCAGATCGACTTCGCCGACAACGGCGGCGACTACCTGCACTACCTGTCCCAGACCTTCGAGCTGGACGACGACGGCCGGGCCCACAAGCCGCTCTCGATGGAGACCGGCTTCTGGCGTCCGCAGCCGGACGGAGGACTGGAGGTCGTGCTCTGCCAGCCAGGCGGCTACGCCGAGGTCTGGTACGGCACGATCGCCGGCGCCAAGATCGAGCTCGCCACCGATGCGATCCTGCGCAGCGCCACCGCCGAGGAGTACAGCGCAGGCCAGCGCCTCTACGGCCATGTGGAGGGCGACCTGCTGTGGACCTTCGACAAGGCTGCCGGTGGGCACCCTCTGCAGAACCACCAGTGGGGCCGGCTGCAGCGCGCGCAGTCCTAGTCTCGATCCCGCTGCTCCCACGCCCGCCGTACGGCGGCTGACAGCCGCCCGCGTTCTGAGACCTCGATCCCGTTGCCGCGTGCCCAGGCGCGGATGACCGCGTCGTTCCCCGGTGCGGGCCGTGGTGGCGGTGGGGCCACGGGCACCGGCCCGGCGGGTGCGAAGGTCTCCTCGATGCCGTCAGTCGCCGTTCGAGCCTCGTGCTCGCGCAGGCACGCGCCGAACCAGCGGTAGACCCATTCCTGAGCCAGCGATCGCGTCTCGCAGAACACGATCGGCACGGACGGGAAGCGCGCCTGCGCCTCGGCGAGCGCCTCCGCCACCGTGGCGCCGGGAGCGTACGCGAGCTTGAAGATCTTGCTGTAACCGCCCTCGACCACCACGGCGGCCCGGGGCAGGCTGCCGAGATCGGCCAGCAGATAGGTCATCTTCCCTGACAGCAACGTGCTGGACAGGTCCTCGACCGACTTGCGCTCGACCGCCGCGATCACCTCGTCACCGTCGGTGATCGCGTAGTCTCCGGCGCGCAGTGGCGCCTTCCTCGTCGTGGCCTGTTGGTGACTGAAGCCGTACGCGTAGCGCTCGTGCACGTCGACCATGATGTCCAGCACTTGACCGCTCGCACGTGCGGTCGGCAGGGCCACGTTGGGCCGCGCCTGCTTGGCGGTGCGGGCCGACTGCCAGAAGATCATCTCCCGACCCCGGGCTCGAGTCAGCACGAATTGCGACCGGTTCTCCCGACCGCGAGTCAGCACGAGGTCGATGGCCGCGCCGCGGCGCGACACCGAGCGCACCGGCAGCCGCTCGACGATCTCGGCGTCGGTCGGCCAACCCACGGCGCGGTGGCAGTAGATCTTGCTGGTCCGCGGCCAGGTCTCCCGCGCCTTGACGACGATGCCGTCGGCGCCCAGCGGGATGCGGATCAGGTAGGGCAGCGTCGAGTCCGGCTCGGGGTTGTGTGCGATCAACAGGTCGTCGGGCACGCGGTCCAGCCTGTCACGAGCTCCCGTCTCCTGGTCAGTCCGACATAGGCTCGGTGCGTGATCACTTCGTCCTCAGCCGTGTTGATCGAGACCGGACCTGACGCCGGTCAGCCCTGGCACTTCGGCGACCCGATGCGCGAGCAGCGCCGGATGGAGGCGGGGGAGGGCGCCGTCGACCTCTCGCACCGCGGGATCATCAGCGTCACCGGGCCGGATCGGCTCGGCTGGCTGCACTCGCTGACCAGTCAGCACCTGGACGGGCTCGCTCCCGGCGTCGGTGTGACCACGCTGGTGCTGTCTCCGCAGGGGCACATCGAGCACGCCCTGTACGGCGTCGACGACGGCGAGACGTTCTGGGCGCACACCGAGCCTGGCGCCGCTGCCGCTGCCGCGGCGTGGCTGGATCGGATGCGGTTTCTGATGCGGGTCGAGGTGGCCGACCGGACCGACCAGATCGGCGTGGTCTGGCTCCCGAGACCGGCGCCGGCGGGGGCGGGGCTGACCAGGACGGGACCAGACTCCCTGGGCGGCCATGAGGTCTTCGTGCCGCGGGCCGACCTGGATTCGTTCCTGGCCGCCCAGACTCGAGCCGGGCTGTGGGCGTACGAGGCTCGTCGGATCGCCGCCGGAGTGCCGCGGATCGGGATCGACACCGATCACCGGTCGATCCCCAACGAGCTCGGCCTGCTCGGCCCGGCGGTGCACCTGGACAAGGGCTGCTATCGCGGCCAGGAGACGATCGCCCGCGTGCACAACCTGGGGCGTCCGCCTCGCCGGCTGGTCCGGCTGCACCTGGACGGCTCGGTCGACGCGCTCCCGCCGGTCGGCGCCCCGCTGACCCTGGACGGGCGCCCGGTCGGTTTCGTCGGTGGCTCGGCACGGCACTTCGAGCTCGGCCCGATCGCACTCGGCCTGGTCAAGCGCAACACCGACTCGACCCGGGACCTGCTCGTCGCCTGCTCCAGCGAGGACGGCCAACCCGCCATCGCCGCGGCTCAGGAAGTGCTGGTCGACCCCGAGGCCGGCCTGCACGTCCGCCCGCGACTCTGACACCGCCCTTCCGACCGATCTTTTGGAGCGAAACCCACATCTCACGTGGATTGCGGTGCAGAAATCGGGAGGGGGTAGCCTCCGAAGGCGTGACCGACATCGCCTCGGCGTCGCCTCCCGCCTCCTCGACTGCTGCCGCCTCGCTTGCCACTTCCGACGACCCGTTCGCGGTCGACCCGATCCTGGTCGAGGTGGTCCGCAACGGGACGATCGAGAGCGTCCACCACGGTCGCGTCGCCGTCACGGCTGCGGACGGCCGCCTGATCCGTGAGCTTGGCGCGGTGTTCGCGCCGATGTATCCCCGGAGCAGCAGCAAGCCGCTGCAGGCGGTCGGCATGGTCCGGGCCGGCCTCGACCTTCCCCCCGACCTGCTCGCCCTGGTCTGCGCGTCCCATTCCGGCGAGCCGTTCCACGTCGAGGGCGTGCGACAGATCCTCAGCCGGGCCGGGCTGAGCGAGGGCGACCTGCAGACCCCGCCCGACTGGCCGGTCGACGAGCAGGCCGCGCACGATCTCATCCGGGCAGGTGGCACCGAGGCCGCCATCACCATGAACTGCTCCGGCAAGCACGCCGGCATGCTGGCCACCTCGGTGATCAACAACTGGCCCACGAAGAGCTACCGAGACCCGGACCACCCCGTCCAGCTGGCCATCGTGGCGACCATCGACGACCTGGCCGGCGAGCAGGCCGGACTGCTGGCGGTCGACGGCTGCGGGGCACCGCTGTATGCCCTGAGCCTGTACGGCCTCGCCCGCGCCTTCGGTCGGATCGCCGCGGCCACCGAGGGCCCGGAAGCCGCGGTGGCCGAGGCGATCCGCTCCCATCCGGCGAACGTGTCCGGCACCCGCCGGGACGAGCTGGCCCTCCATCAGGCGATCCCGGGTCTGGTCGGCAAGGCGGGGGCCGAGGCCGTGTACAGCGTCGGGCTGCCCGACGGCATCGGCATCGCGATCAAGATCAGCGACGGCTCCCCCCGGGCCCGGGCGGCCGCGATGGCCGCCACCCTGCAGCGGCTCGGCTACGAGCATCCGACGTTGGATGATCAGGTGGCGACGCCGGTGCTCGGCCACGGTGATCGGGTCGGCGCGATCCGTCCGGTGGCGGACACTTTCGCCCGCCTCTGATCCGAGCACCCAGGCCTTCGCCTGGCCGTAACACTTCTCGCCTAGCATGCGAGGAGTGAACACCGACGACTTCGATGCCGTGCTCTTCGATCTCGACGGCGTGCTGACGCCGACCGCCGAGGTGCACATGCGGGCGTGGCAGAGGATGTTCTCCGACTACCTCGTCGCGCGCGGCATCACGGAGCCGTACACCGAGGGCGACTACTTCGACCACATCGACGGCAAGCCGCGCTACGACGGCGTCCGGTCCTTCCTCGCCTCCCGCGACATCGAGCTGCCGGAGGGCAGCTCCGACGACCCACCGGACGCAGAGACGGTCTGCGGGCTGGGCAACAAGAAGAACGACGTCTTCGCCTCGGTGCTGGCCACCGAGGGCGTCCGCCCGTACGAGGGCTCGATCGCCTTCCTCGATCAGCTGGCCGCCACCGACACGCTGGTCGCGGTGGTCTCGTCCTCCCGCAACGCTGCCGCAGTGCTGGCCGCCGCCGGTCTGGCCGACCGCTTCGAGGTCGTCGTCGACGGGGTGGTGGCCGCGGCCGAGCACCTGGCCGGCAAGCCGTCCCCCCAGACGTTCCTGTACGCCGCCCAGCAGCTCGATGTGCCGGCGGAGCGCGCCGTCGTGGTGGAGGACGCGCTGTCCGGGGTCGCCGCCGGGCACGCCGGTGACTTCGGTCTGGTGATCGGCGTCGATCGCGGTGTCGGCGCCGACCGGCTGCTGCAGGCGGGCGCCGACGTGGTGGTCACCGACCTGGCCGAGCTGGTGACGGAGTGAAAGGTTCCAGCGGCGATACCCCGCCGGCGGCGACCGACCCGCTGGATCGGCACCGGTTCCCGACGGAGCCCTGGCGGTTCGTCGAGAAGGCTTACAGCAACCTCGATCACGGGGTCACCGAGACGCTGTTCGCCGTCGGCAACGGCTACCTGGGCCTGCGCGGCAACGTCGAGGAAGGTCGAGAGACCTTCGCGCACGGCACGTTCATCAACGGGTTCCACGAGATCTGGCCGATCCGGCACGCCGAAGAGGCTTTCGGTTTCGCCCGGGTCGGCCAGACCATCGTCAACGTCCCCGACAACAAGACGATCAAGCTGTACGTCGACGACGAGCCGCTGTTGCTGGCGGTGGCGGACCTGATGTCGTACGAGCGGGCCCTGGACTTCCGCGACGGGCTGCTGACCCGCGACATCATCTGGCGCACCCCGGCCGGTAAGCGGGTCAGGGTGAGGTCATCGCGGATGGTCTCCTTCTCCCAGCGCCACCTGGCGATCATGACCTTCGAGGTCACCATGCAGGACCAGAGTGCGCCGGTGGTGATCTCCTCGCAGACCCTCAACCGGCAGGACGGGCGCGACGAGTACCACGTCAAGGCCGCCGCGATGGGCGCCGGAGTCGACCCGCGCAAGGCGGAGATCTTCGAGGAACGGGTGCTCGAGCCGCAGGTGTCCCAGGCCGAGGACGACCGGATCCTGTTGGGCTACCGGTGTCACAACTCGAAGATGACGCTGGCCGTCGGCGTCGATCACCAGATCGATACGGACAACTACTACACCCAGCACATCAGCTCCGATGCCGACACGGGCAAGATGGTGTACCGGATCGACGCCGCACCCGGGAAGACGATCAAGGTCACCAAGATCGTCTCGTACCACTCCAGTCGCGGTGTGCCGGTGCGCGAGCTCTCCGACCGCTGCCGTCGCACGCTCGACCGGGTGCAGCGGCAGGGGGTTGCCCAGCAGTTCGCCGACCAGCGGCAGTGGCTGGACGACTACTGGCACCGTTCCGATGTGGAGATCGAGGGCCAGCCGGCGGTGCAGCAGGCGGTGCGGTGGAACCTGTTCCAGCTGGCCCAGGCAACCGGTCGGGCCGAGCAGTCCGGGGTGCCGGCCAAAGGAGTGACCGGCTCCGGCTACGGCGGCCACTACTTCTGGGACACCGAGATCTACGTGCTGCCGTTCCTCAGCTACACCTCGCCGTGGATGGCGCACAGCGCCCTGCGGTTCCGCTACAACATGCTCGACGCGGCCCGGCACCGAGCCGAGGACATGGCACAGCAGGGTGCGCTGTATCCGTGGCGGACGATCAACGGCGAAGAGGCCAGCGCGTACTACGCGGCCGGCACCGCGCAGTACCACATCGACGCAGACATCTCGTACGCGCTGATGAAGTACGTCGGCGCCACCGGCGACGACGACTTCCTGTGGCGCGAGGGGGTCGACATCCTGGTCGAGACCGCGCGGCTGTGGGCCGATCTCGGCTTCTGGCGGGAGCGCAGCGTGTACGACGGGGCGGCTCGCTCCTTCCACGTGCACGGCGTGACCGGCCCGGACGAGTACACCACGGTGGTGAACGACAACCTGTTCACCAACGTGATGGCGCGCTTCAACCTGGCCAAAGCCGCCGAGGTGGTGCGCCGGCTGGCTGAGCACGACGGGGAGATGTTCGAGCGACTCGTCAATCGGCTGGATCTGGAGCCGCACGAGGTGGACGAGTGGGCAGCGGCGGCAGAGGCGATGTCGATCCCGTACGACCACGGCACCGGGATCCACCCGCAGGATTCCCACTTCCTCGACCGGGAGGTCTGGGACCTGAGGTCGACCCCGCCCGGTCACCGGCCGCTGCTGCTGCACTACCACCCGCTGGTGATCTACCGGTTCCAGGTGATCAAGCAAGCCGACGTGGTGCTGGCGCTGTTCTTGCAGGGTGACCACTTCACGTTGGAGGAGAAGCGGGCCGACTTCGACTACTACGACCCGATCACCACCGGTGACTCCACCCTGTCCGGGGTGGTGCAGTCGATCATCGCCGCCGAGGTCGGGTATCGGAACCTGGCCCTGCGCTACTTCTACAGCTCCCTGTTCGTCGATCTCGCCGACCTGCACGGCAACACCAGCGACGGTGTGCACGTCGCCTCGACCGGTGGTGTGTGGAATGCACTGGTCTACGGTTTCGGTGGAATGCGCGACCACAACGGAAGCATCACCTTCGACCCGCGATTGCCGGAGGACTGGGAGCGGCTGGTGTTCCGGGTCAGTCTGCGCGGCACCCTAGTGCGGGTCGAGGTCGTGCACGGGTCGATCGCCTTTGCGGTGGAGGAGGGGGAATCGACGACCCTGGCCGTTCGCGATCACCACGTCACCGTGACCGCTGGCACCCCGGTGACCGTGCCGCTGACGGGTCAGGGGCCCGAGATCGACGGAGAACCGGCACTGCACTCGGGTGACCGTCGGCAGGACGGCACCTTGATCATCGCCACCGTCCCGCACGCGCGCGCCAAGCACTGACTCCAGGCTGCGGAAGAGGCACAGGGCCGCAACCACTAGTTCACCGGGCCGTCGCCCTCCAGGTCCTCGATGTCCTTGACGTACGTCTTGCGCGCGTAGATGGCGCGGTTGATCAACCAGGTGATCAACCACAAGACGATGCCGATGGCGATCAGCACGCCGGCGATGGAGTACTGCACCGGGTTGCGGCCGGTCCAGGGCCCGACCAGGAAGGCGCAGCAGAGGGCGCCGATGATCGGGATCACGGTCGGTGCCACGAAGTGCTGGTGTGCCTTCTTGTCCTTGCGCAGCACCAGGCAGGTGATGTTGACCACGGAGAACACCGCCAGCAGCAGCAGTGCGGTCGTCCCGCCGAGCTGGCTGACGCCACCGCCGAAGATCAACAACCCGGCCGACAAGGCGGTGGTGAAGACGATCGCAACCCACGGCGTACGCCGACCCGGCAGCACCCTGCCCAGCACCGGCGGCAGCACCTTCTGGTTCGCCATCCCGTACAGCAGCCGGCTCGCCATCAGCATGTTGATCAAGGCCGAGTTGGCTACCGCGAACATGGAGATCAGCGGGAAGATCTGGTCCACCGGCAGGTTGGGCGCTCCGGCGGAGACGACCTTCAACAGCGGCGCCTCGCCCTCACCCAACTCGCCCGGTGAGACCAGTGCGACTGCAGAGATGGAGACCAGGACGTAGATCAGGCCCGTGATGCCCAGGCCGGTGAGCATGATCTTGGGAAAGATCTTCTCCGGGTTCTTCACCTCCTCGGCCATGTTCACCGAGTCCTCGAAGCCGACCATGGCGAAGAAAGCCAGGGTGGTGCCGGCGGTGACGGCGAGGAAGATGCCTTTGTCCTCCGCGGTGTCGAACATCACCACCCGGCCCAGGTCGGCCTTGCCCCGACCGATGGCGAACATCCCGATCATGATCACCAGCAGCAGGCCGGACAGCTCCACGCAGGTGAGCACCACGTTGGCGTAGACGCTCTCGGCCACCCCGCGCAGGTTGACCAGAGCCACCAGCGAGATGAAGCAGATGGCCAGCACCGTGGTCAACCCGCCGGAGACCTCGACCTCGGTCAGTCCCAGCCAGTCAGCGCGGACCACGTTCACCATGGCTTCGAGGTTGGCCGCGAAGGCTCGCGATGCGGTCGAGGCGGAGGTGATGCCCGAGCACATCACGGTGAAGCAGACCAGGAAGGTGAAGAAGTGGACGCCGAACGCCTTGTGCACGTACAAGGCGGCCCCGGCGGCCTGCGGGTACTTGGTCACCAGCTCCAGGTACGAGAAGGCGGTCAACGTGGCGACCACGAAGGCGACCAGAAACGGCAGCCAGACCGCACCACCCACCTCCTCGGCCACGCTGCCGGTGATCGCGTAGATCCCGGTGCCGAGGATGTCGCCGACGATGAACAGCAGCAGCAGCCTGGGGCCCAGAACCCGCTTCAGCTCCGGCTGGTGCCCGCCGGTCGTCGTCGACTCGGTGCTGGTGTCCGTCATGGGGAAGCCTCCGTCGTCTGGTGGGCGTTCGAGTCAGGCTGAGACCGCGGCTTCACGGTGATGTCACTGTCTCCCAACGCGCTCGTAACCACAAGGGTCGTAGCCTCGAAGGCACGCACACGTAACGCGCAGCGCCTGTGACCGACCTCACGCTAGCTGGAGTACGCATCTGCTTGCAATTGCAAGCACGATCGACCAGACTAGGGACATGGCCAGGATCAAGCCCCCGAACCTGGGGGAGCAGCTCGGCACGCTGGGTGAGTTCATCGCCGCGCAGCGCCGGGCCGCCGAGCTCTCGCTGCGCCAGCTGGCGGAGCAGACCGGCGTGTCCAACCCGTACCTGAGCCAGATCGAACGGGGACTGCGCAGGCCGTCCGCGGAGGTCCTGCAGCAGCTGTCCAAGGCACTGCGGGTCTCGGCCGAGACCCTGTACGTCAAGGCCGGCATCCTCGACCCCGAGGACCACCCGGCGACGACGGTCGAGACCGCGGTGCTGTCCGACGTCGCCATCACCGAGCGCCAGAAGCGGGTGCTCATCGACGTGTACCAGTCCTTCGTCAAGGAGAACGAGAAGGACGCCACGCCGCCCGAAGCCGAATCCGGGACCACTGAGTCCGACAGCACGGACCCCCGGTCCCCGCAGAACAAGACCACGAACGAAGGAGAATAGAGATGGCTACCACCACCCGCAAGCAGACCCCGGCGCAGGCCCGCAAGGCCGCCGTCGAGTCCGACTACACCCCGCTCTACGCGGCGGCCGGCCTGACCGACCTGGTCGCCGAGTCGATCAAGACCGTCGTCCTGACCACTCAGGAGCTGGCCACCAAGCGGATCGCCGAGCTGCAGAGCAAGGGCACCGAGCAGGCCAAGTCGGCGACCGAGTTCGTGCGTACGCTGCCGGAGCAGCTCAAGGTCCTGCCCGAGCAGGTCAAGGCGCTCCCGGAGACCACCAAGATCAAGCTCGAGGAGCTGGAGGCTCAGCGCCAGGAGTTCCTGGCCGAGGCCAACACCACGTACGCCGACTTGGCCGGCCGGGGCAAGAAGGTCGTCGACGACAGCCTGATCGCGGTCCGCAAGACCAGCGCCGACGTGAAGACCGATGTCGAGGAGAAGCTCGAGGTCGTCCGTGAGGACGTCGTCGAGGCTGTCGACCCGGCGTTCGAAGCGGTCCAGGAGGGTGTCACCAAGGCCCGCCAGACGGTGTCCGGCAGAACCGCCACCGAGACCGTGACCCCGCGGAGCGCGGCCAGGGCCTCGGCCAACCGGCAGGCGAGCGCCGCGCGGGCGGAGGCCACCCGCGAGGCGGCCAGCGCCAAGCGTTCCGCTGCCGGGCAGAAGGCTGCGGCGACTCGTGAGGCGGCCAGCGCCAAGCGCTCCGCTTCAGCTCAGAAGGCCGCCGCGACCCGTAAGGCCAACGCTGCCAAGAAGGCCGCTGAGGCCAACGCCTGATCGCTCGTCTCGCGAGCACCAACGAAGACCCCCGGGCCATACGGCTCGGGGGTTTCGTGTTCCCTCACCAGGGCCGCGAGTGCGTAGCGATCAACGCGCAGCGACAACAACTCAGCTGCGGTAGACGACCACCCGGTCACCGACGCGGACCCGGTCGAACACCCAGCGGATGCCTGACTTGTTGCGGATGTTCACGCAGCCGTGACTGCAGCCGTTGTACCCGCGGCGGGCGAAGTCGGAGGAGTAGTGCACGGCCTGGCCGCCGGAGAAGAACATCGCGTACGGCATCGGCGTGTGGTAGATGGTCGAGTAATGGTTGCGGCTCTTCCAGTTCACCCTGAACCGTCCCTCCCGGGTCCGGGTGCTCGCGCAACCGAACCGGGCGTCGAAGGTCCTGATGATCTTGGAGTCCTTGATGTAGTAGAGCTTGTCCCGGGTCTTGTCGATGCACAGCGCTCGGCCGGAGTACTTGCAGCGCTTGTCGATCTTCTTCCCCTTCGACGAGGCGCTCGACGTGAGCTTGATCTTGCCGGTCTTGGCGACCAGCTTCTTCCAGGTGGTCCTGTCGACCTTGCCGTTGGCGCTCAGACCGTGCTTTCGCTGGAACCTCTTCACCGCGGCTCGGGTCTTGTCCCCGAAGTAGCCGGTGTCGTATGCGCTGCCGAGCACCTTGGCCTTGATCAACCGGCGTTGCAGGGCGAGCACGCCGCTGTTGGTCTGCCCCTTCTTGGGTGCGGTGTACGTCTTCGACACGTACGTAGCCGCGGCTGCCGTCGGCGCGCTGCCCACGGAGACGGCCCCGAGGAGCGCGACACCGACAGCGACCGACACCAGGATCGAGATGATGCGTCTTCTCACGGCTTCCCCCTTTGCCGAGCGACGCGCGCCAGGTGCGCGCGGCGAGGCGGGCGGGGAAGGGCCCGAGATGCAGAGTCTGCAGTAGCCCATCCTGATACAACGCAGACCGACGCGGGCGGGTTCGCTCAGAATCACCAGGAGCTCGTCGGCGAGTCGTCAGATCCTGTGGTCGCTCGGGCGATCACCGGATCTGACAGGTCAGGCTTGCTTGGCCCGGGACCGCACCTTGCTGCGGTCGGTGGCTGACAGCGTCACCTTGCGGATCCGGACGGCGCTCGGGGTGACCTCGATGCACTCGTCACCGCGGCAGAACTCCAGCGCCTGCTCCATGCTCATCAGCTTCGGTGGGATCAGCCGCTCCAGCTCATCGCCGGTGGAGGAGCGCACATTGGTGAGCTTCTTCTCGCGGGTCGGGTTGACATCCATGTCGTCGGACCGGGCGTTCTCGCCGACGATCATGCCCTCGTACACCTCGGTGCCGGGGCCGACGAACAACGTCCCGCGCTCCTGCAGGCTGAACGACGCGTACGAGGTGACCGCGCCCTTCCGATCGGCCACCAGCGAGCCGGTCGGCCGGGTCCGCAGGTCGCCGTGCCAAGGCTCGTACGCCTCGAACACGTGGTGCATCAGGCCCGTACCGCGGGTCTCGGTCAGGAACTCGGTCCGGAAGCCGATCAGTCCGCGGGCCGGCACCAGGTACTCGATCCGGACCCAGCCGGTGCCGTGGTTGACCATCATCTCCAGCCGGCCGCGGCGCAGCCCCATCAGCTGGGTCACCACACCGACGAAGTCCTCCGGGATGTCGATGGTCAGCCGCTCGACCGGCTCGTGCACCTTCCCGTCGATCTCGCGGGTCACCACCTGCGGCTTCCCGACGGTCAGCTCGAAACCCTCCCGGCGCATCATCTCGACCAGGATGGCCAGCTGCAGCTCACCACGGCCCTGCACCTCCCACGTGTCCGGCCGCTCGGTGGTCAGCACCCGGATCGACACGTTGCCGACCAGTTCCTGATCGAGCCGGGCCTTGACCAGGCGGGCGGTCAGGTTCTTGCCGGACTTGCCGGCCAGCGGTGAGGTGTTGATGCCGATGGTCATCGAGATCGACGGCTCATCCACGGTGATCAACGGCAGCGGCTTCGGGTTCTCCGGGTCGGACAGCGTCTCGCCGATGGTGATGTCCGGAATGCCCGCGATGGCGACGATGTCGCCCGGGCCGGCCGAATCAGCCGGCTCCCGCTCCAAGGCGTTGGTCATCAACAGCTCGGACAGCTTGACCGTGCGGATGCTGCCGTCGGCGCGGCACCAGGCCACCGCCTGGTTGCGCTTCATAGTGCCTTCGACGATCCGGCAGAGGGCCAGCCGACCGAGGTACGGCGACGCGTCCAGGTTGGTGACATGCGCCTGGAGGACGGCTCCCTCGGTGTAGGAGGGCGCCGGGATGTGGTCGTAGATCGCCCCGAACAGCGGTTCGAGGTCCGGAGAGTCCGGCATGGTGCCGTTGTCCGGCTGCTCGGTCGAGGCGCGACCGGCCTTGGCCGAGGCGTAGATGACCGGGAAGTCGAGGACGTGGGTCTCGTCGTCGTCGAGCAGGTCCAGGAAGAGCTCGTACGTCTCCTCGACGACCTCGGCGATCCGGGCGTCGGACCGGTCGACCTTGTTGACGACCACGATGATCGGCAGCTTCTTGGCCAGCGCCTTGCGCAGCACGAAACGCGTCTGGGGCAGCGGACCCTCGGAGGCGTCGACCAGCAGCAGCACCCCGTCGACCATCTCCAACCCGCGCTCAACCTCGCCGCCGAAGTCGGCGTGACCGGGGGTGTCGATGATGTTGACCGTGACCGAGGAGCCGTCAGGGGCGGTGTGCTTGACCGCGGTGTTCTTGGCCAGGATGGTGATGCCCTTCTCCCGCTCCAAATCCATCGAGTCCATCACCCGCTTCTCGACGTCCTGGCCGACCCGGAATGCGCCGGACTGCCAGAGCATGGCATCGACGAGGGTGGTCTTGCCGTGGTCGACGTGGGCGACGATCGCGACGTTGCGCAGATCGTGACGAATTGGCATGTGAAGCTCTCTGTGGACAGGCGGGACAACTTGTCGATTCTAGTGGTTCGGATGGCTGAGGCTGACGTCGTCGCCAAGACGTCGAGGCCCGCTGGTTTCCCCGCGCCAATTGAAGGCGATACTCCGCGCGCGTGGAGCCCTGATCCACGTAGCATCTGGCGTTCCTCGCCCCTCTCTCTCAGGTCCGGGGTGAGGCAGGCGGTCTGGCGGTACAAGGGCAAGACCATCGTCGTCACCTATGCGAAGAACGGTGGCAAGATCTCGATCGGATGGGTGAGATGACCGAGCGGTCTTTGGTGGCTCTGATCGTCGCCGGACGCATCGACGATGCGGTGAGGCTCGCCCGCGACTCGTCGGTCGAGTGTGTCGCCGACCAGCTCGACTACGACACCCTGGATGAGTACGCCGAGGCGGCGTCGTCCTTCCTGCAAGCCTGGTGCCGGGCACTGTCGCCGCTACCTCGGTTGCAGGCCGCGGACTGGGCGGCTGGGCAGTACCTGACGTCCCTGGTCCACCTGGATCGCTCCTACGGCATCGCGGCCGACCTGGTGCTCGAAGCACAGGCTGCGGCGGTGCATTACCTCGCTTCGTCGTTGCGAGACACGTGGGCGCTGGCCGACGGTCCAGATGCAGAGCTCGCTCCTACCGTGGTCGAGCGACTCGCCGGCTATGCGGACTGGCTCGACGGCTTGGACTTCGAGCTCGTCCGACGGACAGGATCCGAGTCGGTCTGATCTCGGGTCCGCCGACGTCGCGGGGGATCGGTCCGCTGGGGATCGGCCCGTAGTCTGGTACCGGCAGCCCGGCGACGAGACGAGGTTCAGGTGGTCAAGGCCGACGACGTGTTCAACGAGTCCTTCCGCGGCGAGTACGACCGGCAGAACGAGTCGCTCGGCCGCTTCAACCTCGCGCTCTTCGGCAAGACCGGAGTGGGCAAGTCGACACTGATCAACGCCATCTTCGGCGAGGAGGTCGCCCGCGTCGGCATCGGCGAACCGGTCACCAAGGGCAGTCATCTCTATCTCGACAAGATCGGCCACCTCGGCATCGTCGACACCCAGGGCCTGGAGATCGGCGTCCACGACCGAGAGATCCTGCGCGACCTGGACAAGGTGATCAAGGAGAGCCGCAAGCTGCCGCTCTCGGAGCAGATCCACGTCGCCTGGTACTGCGTACGCGGCATGGACCGTCGGTTCGAGGAGTCCGAGGCCGACTTCATCCGCCGCCTGGACGACCTCGGCCTGCCGGTGATCATGGTCTTCACCCAGGTGCCGCGCCGCGACGGGCACTACCACCCCGACACCATCGCGCTGGCCGAGCAGGTGATGGCCAAGCGCCTGCCGATCGAGAGCGGCAAGCCGTACATGACCTTCGCCAAGCCGGACGAGTTCTCCGGCCAGGAGGCGTACGGCCTGCAGGAAGTCCTCGATGCCACCTTTCGCTGCGCGCCGGAAGGCGTTCACGGAGCCCTCACCGCGGCGCAGGAGATCGATCTTTCCCGCAAGAACTCCGAAGCCCAGAAGGTGATCGGGGCCGCGGTGGCCAGTGCCGGGGGTGCTGCCGCCATCCCGATACCGTTCTCCGACGCGACGTTGCTGGTGCCGATCCAGCTGGGCATGATGGCCAAGATCGCCCACCTCTACAAGATCAAGTTCGATCGGGCCGCCCTGATGGCGATCGTCTCCACGACGGCGGCCACCCAGGTGGGCCGGGCCACGTTCACCGGGCTGCTCAAGCTGGTTCCCGGGGCCGGCTCCTTCGTCGGCGGCGCGATCGGCGCCGGGGTGGCGACCACCTTCACGTACGCGATGGGCCAGGCCTGGCTGCGGGTCTGCCAGCAGGTGCACGCCGGCAAGCTCGGCGGCCTGGACGGCGCACTGGACAACGAGCAGCTGCGGGAAGCGTTCTTGACCGAGTTCAAGAAACGCTTGGGCAAGCGGACGGGCAGCAAGGAGACCACCGGCAGCCGCTGATGTCCTGGTCGGCGTGTGACTCCGCCACGCTGGACGAGCGCG
>DASQLI010000045.1:0-9580 GCA_035630075.1 Microlunatus sp. | reverse complement strand
GCGATCAACAGCAGACCACCGGGGGTGCGCTCCCGGCCGGCGAAGCCACGCGGGTCCTGGATCCGGTCGGTGACCAGCGTGCGCAGGTCGTGGCTGACCAGCTGCTGGCTGCGGACGAGCATGAAGCGCGCCACCCAGTTCACGCCGATGGAGACCAGGTACAGGCCCGCCAGCACCAGGACCCAGAATCCGAGCCGCTGCAGGGACGACGTGGCGATGGCTTCGTCCACGGCCTGACCCACCACCACCGGCGTCAGGCCGTTGCAGACGAAGGCCGCCGCCATGGCGATCGAGGCGACGAAGCTCCAAGGACGCTGCGACAGTGCCACCCTCAGCGTCCACCGCTTGGCATCCACCGCGGGCAGCTTGGATCTTTGTCCGCCTGGACCGGGCAACGCCGCATAGTCGGCGACACTCTCCGGCACCGAGGTGGGTGCAACACCGGTCATGGCCGAGCCTCCTGCCCTGCTGGGTGGGTGTGGCCGTGGAGGAGGTCGGCCAGCCGGCGCAGGGCGGGTGTGGCGGCGATCAGCGCCGCGCGGTCGCTGTCGGTGAGTGCGGCCCAGGCGGCAGTGACGACCTCGACGCGTCCGCGCTGGAAGGCGTCCTGCACATCGCGGGCCTGCTCGGTGATGGTCAAGGTGATCGAGCGTCGGTCGACTTCGGACGGTTTCCGGACCAGATAGCCCGCGGTATCGAGGTCACGCAGCAGGTTGCTGACGGTCGGCCGGGCCAGGTCGAGCCGCTGGGCGAGCTCGGCAGGTGTCAAGGCCGGAGAGGCTCGAAGGGTCCGCAGGACGGAGACCTGTGCTTCCGGCAACGTGGGTAGTCCCTTGGCCGCCCGGGTAGCCGAGACTGTCGCTCGCGAGACCATGCGGACGTTGTCGGCGAGGACGACGGCGTCGGACCGCTCGATGGCGCTGCCGATCGGACCTGATCCCCTGGGTGTTGTCCTGGTCACGACATCGAGTCTGATAGTTTTGAGACAAAACTACAAGTCGAGTCCTTCCGCCGCGCGCAGCAGGCCGGTTTCAGGCCTGATGTAGGTCGGCACTGATGAGGATGCGCGTCGCTGTTCGTTGAGTCGCCGGTATCGCCTACTTGCACGGTGACGGCTCGGATGTTGGGGTGGGTGCATGGCCGACCTCGTCTACTACTCTCAGTGCTCGCTCGATGGGCTCATCGCGGATGAGGGCGGTGACTTCTCCTGGGCCTTCCCCCCTGAAGATGTGCACCGCGCTGCGAACGACGTGGCGGCTCGCACAGGTGTCCATCTCCTGGGCCGACGTACCTATGAGGTCATGAGGTACTGGGATGAGGAGCGGGATGGCGTGCCCGAGGTCGAGGCCGAGTTCCAGCGTGCGTGGGCATCCTCGGCCAAGGTGGTCTACTCACGATCGATCGACGAGGTGGGTCCGAACGCCCGGATCGAGCGGGAGTTCGACCCTGCGGCGGCGCGAGCGCTCGCCGATGCGGCTGATTCCGAGGTGGGGATCGGCGGTGCGGGCCTCGGCGGACAAGCGTTGCGGGCCGGCATCGTGGATGTTCTCACGCTCGTCCTGTTCCCGGTGATCATCGGACGAGGGCTGCGAGTGATCCCTCAGGACCTTCGGATCGATCTCCAGCTGATCGAGCGTCGGGACTTCAGTCGCGGGATCGTCCAGCTCAGCTATCGGGTTCCAGCAGCCGGTGAGCCGGCAGTGCTGGGTTGAATCGGTTGAGAGCGGTGTCTTGAGCGTGCGGTGAGCGGCATCGCTGCGGGAGTCGCGGGCCGGGCCCGGCTTGGCCCGGAGGCAACGGGCCGCCGTGCGGGCCGGATCGAAGCAGGTCCAGGAGCGGTCGACACGCTTTGTGCTGATCTTGGTCCGGAGCAGCCGGTCACTTGCTGTTGGCCGCCTCGTCATCGTCTTGCTGTGGTGCAAGGGAGGGCTGGGCGGAAGACTTGCTGCAACGGGCCTCGACGAACGCGGCCAGCGATGATCGACCCTGGTGGCCATGATGTTCACTCAGCACCATGCCGTGACTCGACATCCTCGACGATGCGGTTCCAAGCAGTCCTACACGCGGATGCGGGTTCGCACCCGATCGGATCTGCTTGACCCGTGGCTCGTGGTAGAGCGACAGTCCGCGGGTCTGCTGCGATACGCCCGAGCCCGCGGAACCGTTGCCTTGCCCGTTCACTACGCCACGTCGCAGCACCGGATCTATCTTCGCCTGCCGATCTTCAACGACGCCTGCAACTTCATCGACCGTGCAGACCTGGCGATGGATGTCCGTGGCAGCACGGTCGGCCGGATGTCGGTGACCCGGATAGCTGGTGTGGGACTGCTGGTACCAGACACAGGGTGCCGACAGACCTCACGGACACGCTCGAGGCGGCGTGGGGCGGCGTGGCCACACGCGCGATCGCGCTCGTTCCCGAGTCGGTGCGTCAATTCCACTTCGTCGACGATCTCCGCTACCCGCCACTGGAAGATCAACGTGCCCGTCTGCCAGGCACCTTCACCGACATGGGCGACGCGATCGAGTCGCCGGCTTCGACGCGCGATGCCGTTGTGATCGCGACGAAAGCCAGCGATAGGGCTGAACGAACGTGACTGAGGAAAGAGGCTCAGAGTCGAAGAGGCGGGCTGGCAGTGCTCCTGGTCTCCTATCGACCGGGACGCACAGGCGACCGGAGTGAATTGGCTAATGGGAGGGGACGACACCTCTGGCGTTGCGAGCGGCCAAGGCAACTCCGCCGGCGAGCAGAACCAGATAGACCACGAGCTGAACGACAAAGCCGCCTGGTACCCAGCCCAGAACCCCAGCGTTGTCGTGATCGATCAGCAGCCGGATCGCTCCTTGACCAGCGACCACCAGCAAGACCATGCCCAGCACCAGCAAGATCACGCGCATGTTTCTCCATCCTTCTCTTGTTTGGTACGAACGAACCATATCCGATTTGGTACGATCGCACCAACAATGATGTCGAGGGGAGCACATGGCGCAGAGAGCGACATCTGCGCAGCGGCGACACCAGATCGCCGAGGCAGTCTGGCGCCTCGCCGGCCGCGGGGGACTCGAGAGCGTCACGCTGCGACAGGTGGCGGCCGAGGCCGACGTGCCGGTACGCCTCCTCCAATACCACTTCGGCACGCGTCAACAGCTTCTCGTCGGTGCCCTCCAGATCTTGAACACCGAGGCGGAGCAGCAGGCACAGACCCGTCTCGCGGCACTGGCGAACCCCACCACACGGGACCTCGTTCGAGGCATCGTCATGGAGCTCTTGCCTTTGGATGAGGAACGCCGATCCCGCCACCTGATCTATGCGGCCTACTTCAACAAGCTGCTGACTGACCCCGAGCTACAGCCCTTCGCGCGGGACGCGGAACCAGATCTGGCCAACGTGATAGCCGGCCTCATCCAGCAGGGCCAGCAGGACGGGTCAGTGCCGGCCGCCATGGATCCCGGCCTCGAGGCGGCTCTGCTGGTCGCCATCGCTGAAGGTCTCCAAGGTCAGGTGCTGCTCGGCCAGATCCCGCCGGCCGACGCGGTCTCGCTGATCGACCACCAGCTCGACCGGGTCGTTCCGACCGCCGGCAATCCGTGATCCCGCACGACGGACCTGGCTGCGAGGCAGCCATGGTTCCTGTTGTCAGTTGACGACGATGCAGAACACCGACTGGGGGTCAGCTTCGACTGCGGGCGGTTGAGTGTCGCTCAATCGCCCGCCGAGCGATGTCGAGGATGTCGGTCCGACCCGGGACAGGTGCCGACGCGCGCGGAGTTCCCCGCGAGCAGTCAGCGGTCAGCACCGCTGTCAGTTTGGTGGTGGCCGGGATCGCCGGGGCGTCGGGCGCATTTTCGGCCGCAGCCTCGATGACCTCTGCGGTCTCGACGTCACCCAGGCGTCGTAGCAGGTTGGCGAGGTTGCGCAGGGCGATCCATTGGTGGGTCCAGTACCCGGTTCGTTCGAACAGCTCGATGACGTCACGGTAGCCAGCCAGGGCATCCTGTTCTCGGCCGTCGACGGTGCGGAGGGTCAACAGTCCGATCGTCGCGACCCCGATGACGAAGCTGTCGCCAGCGGTTCGTCCGAGCGTGACCGCCTCGAGGTAGTGCTGCTCGGCGAGATCGCGGGCGTTGGCCAGGTTCTCGATCTCCGCTTGGTAGTAGGCGCCCCAGGCCCGCCTGGACGGCGAGGTCGCCTCTGCAAGCCATCGCTCATTCAGGATGCGAGCGCTGTCGAGGTCGCCGGCGTAGGCGCACGCGAGCGCCGCCAGCCCATGGAAGCCATGCCGAGAATGGCTGCCCGCATCATCGGAGAGGCAGTGCTCGACAGCTTCGCTCCAAGCGCCTCTGGCCAGGAAGATCACCGCCAGTGCATGCCGGCAGTGCGGCACTCCGTCGCCGCCTTCGACCAGCCCTGCGCGGGCATACTGCTCCGCTCGGTCCTGTTCACCAGCGGCATAGGCGGCGTAGGAGGCCGCGCCGAGGACAGCGGCCGCGCGTGGTCGACCGCGGAGCGCGGGGTCATCTGCCAGCTCCAGCGCCCAGGCACGAACCTCGACGATGTCGCGGCTCATGACCGCGTCGAAGAGTGAGGCGACGATGGCGGCGGCGTCGTCGATCAGCCCGCGACTGCGAGCCGTGCGCCAGGCGGCACGGATGTTCGCCAGCTCCCGTCGCAGAGCCGCGTCAGCCTCCGCTTCGTCATCGGTCGCCACCGTCTGGTCGAACCACCTGGCCAGATCGACTGCCCAGCGCACCAGCCGGGAAGTGGCGGTGTCGGTCTCCTCGGTCTCCGCCAGCCGGTCGAGTGCGAAGGCGCGAAGGGTCTCCAGCATCCGGTAGCGGGTCTTGTCCGCACTGGTGAACGTGGCCTCGAGCATGGAGGCGTCGACGAGTCGAGCAAGAGCGGTGTCGTAGTCGACGCTCAGGCCGAGGTCGGCGGCAGCGTATTCGGCGGTGTCGAGATCGACGCCGTCGACGAAGACGGCGAGGTGTCGGAAGAGGCGCTGCTCGTCGTCGGTCAGCAACTGGTGCGACCACTCCAGGGTGGTCCGCAGGGACCGGTGGCGGGCGTCGGTGCTGGGCCGTCCCCCGCCGAGGAGATCGAGCGCGCGGTCGAGCCGGTCGTGCAGCTCGGACACCGAGAAGCTGGAGAGTCGGCCGGCGGCCAGCTCGATGGCCAGTGGCATCCCGTCCAACCGCCGAGCGATGTCGGCGACCATGTCGAGATCGGTGGCTCGGACGGCGCCGCGGCGAACGCGGGTGGCGCGGTCGAGGAACATCTCGACCGCCGGAGACCGTGCCGGATCCTCGACCGTACCTGGGGATGGCGTAGGGAGTGGGTTGAGCCGGAAGATGTGCTCGGCGGCCAGCCCGAGAGGCTCTCGGCTCGTGACCAGCACCTGCAGGCGCGGGCAGGCCGCATGCAGTGTCGCGACGAGGTCCCTCGCCGCGTCCAGGAGATGCTCGCAGTTGTCGAGAAGCAGCAGCCTGGACTCGTCACCGAGCATGGCCGCACAGGCAGCCAGGACGTCTCCACGGCTCACGGTCAGGCCCATCGCGTCGGCCAGAGCGAACGGCACCGCCGTCGAGTCGGTGACCGGGGCGAGCAGCAGCACCGTCGCGGTCTCGACCCGGCGGGCGACCTCCGTCGCGACTCGAGTCTTGCCGACACCGCCGGGCCCGGCCACGGTGACCAGCCGATTCGAGGCGAGCAGTCGATGCACCGCCGCGGTCTCCGCGTCGCGGCCGAACAGCGGCGTCGCCGGTCGGACCGGCGGCGCCCCGACCGTGGTCGCTGCGCCGCTGCCGGCTATGGCCGTCTCGGCTGCGTTCAGAGTCGGGGACGGGTCCAGTCCTGTCTCCTCGACCAGACGACGGCGATAGTCGCGGGCGGCTTGCAGCGCCGCACGGCCGTCCCCGGTCGCAGCCAGTGCCTGCATGTGGAGCAGCACTGCGCGCTCCCGCAGCGGATCCTCGCCGACGGCTGCGGCCGCCCGCGGGAGGACCGACTCCGCCTTCCCGGCCGCGACCGCGGCGGCGACCAGCGTGTCGTTCACGTCGCAGCGCAGCCGCTCAGCCTCCGCTGCGGCCGCCGCGAACGCGGTCAGATCGGAGAACTCGGCCAGCGCGGACCCACGCCACAACCTGTCCGCCTCGAGCAGGTGTCCATGCGCGGCCGCAGGGTCGTGCTCCAGCTCGGCTTTGGCGACGCCCAACAGCCTTCGCGCCAGCGACACATCCAGCTCGTCACCGCGCAGGTCGAGCCGATAGCCCAACGGCGTTGTCACCAGCTGTTCGCCGGCGAGGTCGAGCTGGCCTCGAAGGCGGGAGATGAGGCTGTGCAGAGCCTGTCGGCCCGACTCCGGTGCGTCCTGGGGCCACAGGGTTTCCACGAGATCGTCGACCATGACCGTGCGACCCTCAGCCAGAGCCAGGCGGGCTAGCACCGCACGGCGTTTCGACCCCCGCACATCGACCACCGCACCATCGACGACCAGGCGCAGCGGCCCGAGCACCTCCACCCGAGCCTTTCCCACGATGCACAGCCTGACAGCCCGATGCCAGCGCGCGCGAGCGCCGTGCCAGCGCCGACGGCAACCGTGGCGTCATGGGCGGCACCCGGCCGGCCCCGCGAACGAAAGGACACTCTCGTGAATCACGAGAAACTGAACACCCTGCTCGAGCGGTTCGTTGCCGACATGGGCGCGACCGGCTCGGCCGGCTTGGCGGTGATCGGCAACCGGCTCGGCCTCTACGGCTCCCTCGCCCAGGGTCGAGCGACGCCGGAGGAGTTCGCCGATCGCACGGGCTACCACCTTCGCTACCTCACTGAGTGGCTGCGTAACCAAGCCGCCGGTGGCTACATCAGCTACGACGCCGCTCAGGGAGAGTTCTTCCTCAGCGACGAGCAGGCGTTCTGCTTGGCCGACCCGAACGGTCCGAACTTCTCAGCGGTCTTCCTCATCGGGCTGGGCTACCTGCGAGCCGAGCCGATGATCACCGAGGCGTTCCGCACCGGAGAGGGCGTGGCCTGGCACCAGCACCACGAGGACGTGTTCATCGGCTGCGATGCGTTCTACCGTCCCGGCTACGTCGCCGAGCTGGTACCGACCTGGATACCAGCCCTGGAAGGGGTCGAGGCCAAGCTCGCTGCCGGCGCCCGGATCGCCGACCTGGGCTGCGGCCTCGGCTCGTCCTCGCTGCTGATGGCGGAGGCGTTTCCAGCCAGCGTCGTCGTCGGCTCCGACTACCACGTCGACTCGATCGAGCTGGCGCGCAAGAACGCCGCCGATGCCGGCCTGGCCGACCGCGTCACCTTCGAAGTCGCCACCGCCCAGACCTTCAGCGGCTCCGACTACGACCTCGTGACCACCTTCGACGCGCTGCACGACATGGGCGATCCCGTCGGCGCCGCGCGCCGGGTCCATGAGGCGCTCGCACCGGATGGCACCTGGCTGCTGGTCGAGCCGAACGCCTCCGACGTCCTCGAGGAGAACCTCAACCCGGTCGGCCGGCTCTACTACGCGGGTTCCACTTTCCTGTGCGTGCCCAACGCGCTGTCCCAGCCGGGCGGCTATGCCCTCGGGGCCCAAGCAGGCGAGGCCGCGATCCGCGATGTCACCATTGAGGCCGGCTTCACGCGTTTCCGCTGCGTGGCGCGCAGCCCGTTCAACCAGGTCTACGAGATCCGTCGTTGACCGATCACCGCAGCTGGCGACGGCGCCGAGTAGGCCTGACCTCCTCGGCGCCGTCGTGCGCTCCTACCCGTGCGCCGTAGCCATGGCGGCAGCAACCACACCACGAAATCGCACCATCGTTTCGCGGTTGGTGTATCGGTAGCCTCGGATGCGGACGGGGTTGGTCAGTCACCGTTCCCAGCGCCGCGGGGTGAAGTCTCCGACCGCAAGCTGTTCGCTCTCAAGGATCTGGATCCGGTACGGCAGCAGCCGCAGGACGTGGAAGCGCGGGTGGTGGATTCCCTCGTCACCGTAGCCGGAGAGGTCGCCCCAGCCCGGCGGCTCGGGCGCGGCGAAGATGTCCCACACCTCCAGCAGGACCGACTCGTCGGTGACCCACTCGGCGGTGCAGTCGATGGCGACGGTGTTCTGAGCCGGACTCCAGTAGAGGCAGGCCACGTGCGGGTTCGCCGACAGATGGCGGTCCTTCAGCGGCGTACGGTCGGTGAGCGCCCAGCCCTGCGGCACACCGTCGACAACCTCGAAGATCGGGTGCATCACCCGCGATCTCGGTCGACCCTTCGGGTCCACCGTCGTCACAGTGCAGTAGACGATGTCGGTGGTGAAGCGGAGGAAGTCCTCTCGCAGTGGCTCGAAGTCCATCATCGTCAGCTGCTTCCAGGTTCGTAGGTGTTGGTTTCGGCGGTGGCCGACATGCTCCAACATCCGCGTGGCATCGCTGGCATGGTAGATCCGCGGCGGCTGCTTTGTTCCGGCTGCGCAACGTTTCGCCAACGGTGCAGCAATTCGCTCTGGCCAGGATCCTGGCCATGACAACACTCGTAGATCTGAAGCAAGTGCATCGAGCGACCTGGGCGGCGGGAGACTACGCCGCAGTCGCCGAGCACATCGACACGGTGCCGCCCGACGACCTCCTGGGCCGCATCACCATCACGCCGGGGCAAGACGTCGTCGACCGTCTCCAGCAGCTCGAGCCGATGCTCCTGCAGCTCATTGCGGAACGGTTCCAGCCACGCGGCCTCCAGGCCCGGCAAAGCCGTTCCGAGTGATCGCCAGCGCCTCCTGCGCCGCCTCCCAGCTCCCGTACGCATCGCCGGCCGCGTACAGCGCGCGCCCGCGGCGAACCCCCTCACGCACGGCCTCACGATCGGCCCAGGTCTCAGTCGGGAAGGTGATGGCCAGCTCGCCACGACCCTCGAGCCGGCCTGGGCCCAGAGCGCTGCGAAGCCGCGACAGCGGCGGCCGCAGCAGCTCATTCCCCTCCCGGCGGTGATCCGTCCTCCAACCACAACGCCGCCACCTGCTCGTCCCGGCGCACCAGCTCGTCCCGGCGCACCAGTCGCTCACGGTGCAGGGTGAGGAACGCGAACAGGAGCCTTCCCTGTCGACCCGGCAGCGCACTCTCGAGTCGCTCGCCGTCCCACTCGACCTGCAGGCGACCACACAGTGCACCCGCACGCTCACCGGCGAATCGTAGAAGCAGCCGCAACACTTGGGCAAGGTTCATTGCGCCGGCCGCTCCGACCCGGCTCGGGGTTCGGATCGGTTCCTGCGCCGGCCGGCTGCGGCTCAGCGGCAGCGGATGCCGACGCAGTTCTGTTCGCCGTTCCCGCGGGCCCGGTTGCCGCCGGCGTCGATCTGGTCAGCCCCATCGTTCCGCAGGCCGACCGCGCCGTTGCGATGGGCGACGTTTCCTCGCCAGACGGTGCCGCTGCCGGAGTCATTGATCCCGTTCTCGTCGTTGTGGGTCACTCGGTTTCCGAGATAGCGAACGCCGGAGCCGACCACGGCGTTGATGCCGTCGAGACCGTTGCGTTCCACCGTGTTTCCCGTCACGACCGAGTTGACCGCCGATTCCAGCGAAATCCCGTCGAAGGTGTTGCCGG
>DASQLI010000044.1:0-20997 GCA_035630075.1 Microlunatus sp. | reverse complement strand
CTAGTGTCGTTCCGACCGGATTCCCGGGGAGACGACCGAGAAGAGGACCCGACCGATGAGCGCACCCGTCGATCCCACCACCACCGCCGCCTGGCGTACGCTCACCGGGCTCAAGGCCGGACTGGAGCCCGATCTGCGCGGCTGGTTCGCCGCCGACCCGGCGCGGGCGGAGGCCTTCACCCTGACCGCCGGGGACCTGCACGTTGACCTGTCCAAGAACCTGATCGACGACGCGGTGCTGACCGCCCTGGTCGAGCTGGCCGAGCAGGTCGGCCTGGCCGAGCGCCGCGACGCCATGTTCGCCGGCGAGAAGATCAACGTCACCGAGGGACGCGCGGTGCTGCACACCGCGCTCCGCGACCCGGCCGGCGCCGAGGTGGTGGTCGACGGCACGAACGTGGTGCCCGAGGTGCACCAGGTCCTGGAGAAGGTCTACGGCTTCGCCGACCGGGTGCGCAGCGGGGACTGGAAGGGCGTCACCGGCAAGCCGATCGCCACCGTGGTGAACATCGGCATCGGCGGTTCCGACCTCGGGCCGGTGATGGTCTACGAGGCCCTGCAGCCGTACGTGAAGCCGGGGCTGACCGCGCGCTTCGTCTCCAACATCGACCCCACCGACGTCGCGCTGAAGACCGCCGACCTCGATCCCGAGACGACCCTGTTCATCGTCGCCTCCAAGACCTTCACCACGCTGGAGACCTTGACCAACGCACGGCTGGCCCGGTCCTGGCTGCTGCACGCGCTCAAGGCGAGCGGGGCGATCGGGGACGCCGAGTCCGACGAGTCAGAGGCGATCGCGAAGCACTTCGTGGCCGTCTCCACGGCGTTGGACAAGGTGGCCGACTTCGGCATCGACCCGGCCAACGCCTTCGGGTTCTGGGACTGGGTCGGCGGTCGCTACTCGGTGGACTCCGCCATCGGCACCTCGCTGGTGGTGGCCCTGGGCCGGGACAGCTTCGCCGACTTCCTGGCCGGCTTCCACACCATCGACCGGCACTTCGCGGAGACCCCGATCGGATCCAACGTGCCGGCGCTGATGGGTCTGCTGAACGTCTGGTACCGCAACTTCTTCGGCGCCGCCACCCACGCCGTGCTGCCGTACGCCCAGCTGCTGCACCGCTTCCCGGCCTACCTGCAGCAGCTGACCATGGAGTCCAACGGCAAGAGCGTGCGCTGGGACGGCTCGCCGGTGACCACCGACACCGGCGAGGTGTTCTGGGGCGAGCCAGGCACCAACGGCCAGCACGCGTTCTATCAGCTGATCCATCAGGGCACCCGGCTCATCCCGGCCGACTTCATCGCGGTGGCGGAGCCGGCGTACCCCCTCCGGGACTCCCACGACGGAGAGAGTGTCGACGTGCACGGGCTGTTCCTGGCCAACTTCTTCGCCCAGACCAAGGCGCTGGCCTTCGGAAAGACCGCCGACGAGGTGCGCGCGGAGGGAACGGCCGAGGAGATCGTGCCGGCTCGGGTGTTCCCCGGCAACCGGCCGACCACCTCGATCATGGCTCCGGCGCTGACCCCGTCGGTGGTCGGCCAGCTGATCGCGCTCTACGAGCACATCACCTTCACCCAAGGCATCGTCTGGGGCATCGACAGCTTCGACCAGTGGGGCGTCGAGCTGGGCAAGCAGCTGGCGTTGAAGGTGACCCCGGCGGTCGGCGGCGACGAGACCGCCCTGGCCGACCAGGACCCCTCCACCCAGGGGTTGATCCGCTACTACCGCGCGCACCGGCCCTGACTGCCCGAGTTTTGCACCACTATCCACATGTGACGTGGGTTTTGCTCCGAAAGTCTCGGAGCGCCCCCGACTCTCAGAGCTCGGGGCCCTGGGAGCGCAGCTTGTCGACCTCGGACATCGCGTCCCGGAGTCCGGAGAGCCAGCTCTCCGCGTGCTCGCCGACCAGGGTGACGGCCCAGGCGAGAGCCTCGGATCGGGAGCGGGCCACGCCGGCGTCGACCAGGGTGTCGAGCACCTGACGCTCGGGCTGCCGCAGCCGGGTCATCACCGGTACGGACAGGTGGGTGAACAGCTCGCCGACCTCGCCGGAACGGGCGCCCCAGGAGACCTTGCGGCCGTAACGGGCCTCGGCCTCGTCGGCGATCTGCATCCGGGTCGCACGCGTCTCCTCGCGGAACCGGCTGATCCTGCCCTCCGCCTGAGCGGTGTCCGCAGCCTCGCCGGTCAACGTGCCGATCACCACGATCTCCTCGCGGTCGGCGCTGACGCTGACCTCGGAGAACCAGTCCTCCGGCAGCCGTCCCTCGAACCACGACTGGGCGTCGTCGGCCGACGGCAGGTCGGCGTTCTGCCAGCCACCCGGTCGACCGAACCCGTGCCGCCCGCCGCGTCGGCGGTCACGACCCTCGCCGCGTGGGCCTCGGCCACGTCGACCTCCAGAGCGGGGGTCCTCTTCGTCGCCGGCCTGCTCGGGACCGTGACCACGTCCGCGTGGGTGCCCCCCGAGCTCTTCGCCACCACGGATCCGGCGGCGTCCCCGAGGTCCGACCTCGGTTTGATCTGAGTTGAATGCGTTCGTCGCCATGACGTGCACTCCTTTCTCTGTATGTGTGATTACAACATTACACACGCTCACGATATATCGCAAACTGCGATTTACCTCGGTGCTTCGACGGGGCGTCGTGCTTCGACGGGCTCAGCACGCTCTCCGCGCCCTGAGCTTGTCGAAGGGCCGGCTTCGGTTGACGTCAGTCGAGACCGAGCGGGCGCCGTCGGGTGCTGACGTCCCAGATGGTCTTCGCGCAGGCCATCTGGTCGCGGATCCAGCCGCGTACCCATGGTTCGTTCAGTCCCGACCCGTCCTCGCGGATCCGCACCGTGCGGTCGCCCACCCCGACCGCGTCCAGCCCGAGCATCCGAGCGGTGCCGACGGCACGCGGCAGGTGGTAGGTCTGGGTCACGATCACCATCTGGGTGATCCCGTACGCCTCGCGGGCACGCACGCAGGAGTCATAGGTGTCCAGCCCGTACGGGTCGAGGATCAGGCGGTCGCCTGGAGCCCCCGCCGCGAGCAGGTGGTCCTGCATCGCCGCCGGTTCGTCGTACTCCGATGCCTGCGCGTCGCCGGAGAGCAGCAGCCGGTCGACCGTCCCTCGCTGCAGCAGCACGAGAGCCAGGTCCAGCCGAGCCCGCAGGAAGCGGGACGGCATCCCGTTCGGATAGACCTGAGCACCCAGCACGAGCGCGACCGGAGCGGGCGGCACCTGATCCAGGGGATAGAGGTGCCCGCGGGCGGCGTGTCGCACGATGCCGACCGAGGCGCCGAGTGCAGCGGCAGTGCCGAGCGCACCCAGCCCGAGGGTTGCGGCGGTGAACCTGGGCGAGGGCACGGCTTCGAGCGTAGGCGTGCTCGCAGGCAGCGCTGGCGACGGACGGCTTGTCGGTGATCCCGGGCACCATGGTCGGCATGACCACCAAGGCAGTGACCCGGATTCCGTTGCAGGGCCCGTACGACCTGCGTGAGGTGGCCCTGATGGGCTTCGGGCACCGCGAAGAGCGCAGCTTCGACGGGGTGATGCGGCTCGGGTTCTGTGTCGACGAGGGCTACGAGTCCCAGGTCGGCGTTGCGGTGCGACAGGACAGGGACTCGCTGATGGTCGACATCGAAGCCGGTTCCGGGCCTCCCGCTGATCCCGACACAGTGATGAAGCAGGTAGCGAGGGTGGTTTCGGCAGATCACGACGCTCGCGGCTATGCGGCGCTCTGCCGCGCCGATCCGATCCTCGCACCGGTCTTCGCGCGGGCGCCGGGCTTCCGGCCGGCCAACTTCTACTCGCCGTACGAGGCTGCGGTGTGGTCCATCGTCAGCGCCCGACGACCGCGCAACCAGGGGATCATGCTGCGTCAGCGGCTGGCGGAGACGGCGGGCGCGACGCTGACCGTGGCCGGAGAGCCGGTACCTGTGGTGCCGACGCCCGCTGCGCTGCTAGTCGTCGACTCCGTCCCCGGGCTCCCGGTCGACCGGATTCCCAGGCTGCATGCCGTCGCCGAGGCGGCGCAGCGCGGCGAGCTCGACGTCGCGGCATTGACGGCGTCGGGTCCGGCCGAGGTGATGGCCGGCCTGCAGCGGCTGCCCGGCATCGGGCCGTTCTACAGCTCACTGATCCTGGTCCGTGGCTGCGGTCTGACCGACGTGCTGGCCACCGAGCCTCAGGTGCTGGAGCGCCTGACCGCGGCCTACGGTCATCCCGTCGATGCCGCCGAGTTGGAGCGACTGGCGGAGGCCTGGCGACCGTGGCGGACCTGGGTGCTGGTGATGCTGCGGGCACTGGGTGGGCGATCCGGTCCGGGGGTGGAGGCCGATGCCGGAAGGTGACACAGTCTGGCGCGCCTGCCGGCGACTGCACGGGCTGCTCGCCGGCGCCCAGCTCACCCGCGCCGAGTTCCGGGTGCCGCAGCTGGCCACCACCGACCTGACCGGAGTGACCGTGCTCGAGGTCTGCTCGCGAGGCAAGCACCAGCTGTTCCGGTTCGACAACGACTGGACGCTGCACACCCATTTTCGGATGGAGGGTGCGTGGCGAACGTACCCCCGAGGTCGACGGTGGAGCGGCGGCCCGGACCACGAGATCAGAGCCGTGCTGAGCACCGCAGCGACGGATGCGGTGGGCTACCGACTTCCGGTGCTGGAGCTGCTGCCGACCGCTGACGAGGACCAGGTGGTCGGACATCTCGGACCGGACCTGCTCGGGCCCGACTGGGACCTGGACGAGGCGTTGCGCCGGATCCGGGCAGAGCCCGACCGGACGATCGGAGAGGCGCTGCTCGATCAACGCAACCTCGCGGGTATCGGCACCTTCTACCGGGCCGAGCTGTTGTTCCTGCAGGGCGTGCATCCCCGTACGTCGGTGCGCGACGTCCGCCTGCTGTCCAGACTGGTGCAGCGCGGGAAGCTGCTACTGGACGCCAACAAGGCACGACCGCAACAGTCGACCACCGGTGATCTGCGCCCGGGACGACGCGCGTACGTGTTCGAGCGACCAGGGGAGCCCTGCCGCCGGTGCGGCACCTCGATCCGCACCGAGGAGTTCGGCCCACCGGGCCAGGAGCGACGCAGCTACTGGTGCCCGACGTGCCAGCCGCTCAGCAGTACGGCAGCGCCCTGACCTTGAAGCCGCGGGCGTGCAGGTCACGAATGATGCTGGGGAGCGCCGCGACGGTCTGGGTCCGGTCACCGCCGCCGTCGTGCATCAAGATCACCGAACCGCTCCGGATCGCCTTGAGCCGCCCGGACTCGGCCAGCGTCGAGACCCCCGGCTTGGTCCAGTCGAAGGTGTCCACGTCCCACAGCACCTGTCGCATCCCGGCCTTGGCGATCGCCGTGCGGACAGCGGCGTCCGAAGCGCCGTAAGGCTGTCGGAAGCACCTGGCCCGTGGGCCGTTGCGGATCTGCCACCTGAGCTGGGCCGCTGTCAGGGTGGTCAGGTCGGGATGGTTGAAGGAGTGGTTCCCGATCTTGCTGCCCTGTCTCCTGATCGCGGCAGCGGCGTGCGGGTAGCCGGGCTCGTTGATCCCCAGGTGGAAGAAGGTTGCGGTCGATCCCGTCCTGGACAGCACCTGAAGGATCCTGGCGGTGTACGGGCTGGGCCCGTCGTCGAAGGTCAGGTAGACGGTGCCTCCGCTGCCCTTCGTCAACGGCCCGGCCAGGTACTTCGGCGGCTTCTTCTTCGCGGTCTTCTTGCTCTTGTCGCCCGAGCCGGTCTTGGTCGGGGGATTCGTCGGTTTGGCGGTCTTCTTCGTCGCGGGCGGCGGACTGGTGGGCTTGGGCGTCTTGCTCGGTTTGGCCGTGGCTCTCGGCCTCGGGGTGATGCGCGGCGTTGGTGTCGTCGGCTGCGCGGTGGGAGTCGGCTTGGGTCTCGCGACGGGGGTCGGTGCCGGCGAAGCAGATGCGGTGGGGGGCTTCGTCGGCGTGGTCGAGACACTGGGAACGGCCGTGGCAGAACTGGGCAGTCGACTCACCAGGTCACTGCGGGCGGCATCGTCGAGGCCCACGATCACGCCGATGGCGACCGACGCGAACAGGATGAGCACCAGGCTGAGGACCAGACGTCGGAGGATCATGACACGACGCCGTCGGCGGCAGGGAGCACGAGGTACTTTCTGAGTTCGGTGACGACCTCGACCAGTATGGAGAGTGGCTGCCGCGGACCGCGGGGTCTGCCGCCGGTGCGTCAGGTCTCGATTGGGTTGCATCGGACGGACCACCAACGCCGGCGTGGCTGCCGCTCACCGCAGATCAGCGAAACGCACGCAACCACTCCGCGACCACGACCGCCGCGGCCGCGGACCATGCCTGCGGTCGACAGGCCGCCGGGTACGGAACGGGCCGTCCCTCCCCGGACCACAGCTCGGGAACCCGGCCGTCGAAGGCGAGGGCGGCATGCAACAGTCCGTCCACCAGGCCGGCAGCCAGCTCACCGTGGCCGGATCGGGCGAGTCCGGCGATGACGATCGCTGTGTCGTGCGGCCAGACTGTCCCGCAGTGGTAGCTCAGTGGGCTGTAGCCGCCGGCACTGCTCGACATCGTCCGTAGACCCAGCCCGGAGTCCAGGTCCGCAGCGGTCACCCGCCGCGCCACCAGCCGTTCCTCGTCGGGGGTCAGCAGCCCGGTGCCCAGCAGGTGGCCGATGTTGCTGGTGACGGAGTCGACCTGCCGCTTCGAGCCGTCCAGCGCCAGCGCGGGATAACGGTTGTTCCCGACGCCACACCAGAACGCCGCCCGGAACTTCTCGGCCAGCTCTGAGGCCCAGGTCCGGTAGCCGTCGCCGCCGGGTCGGTCGAAGGCATCCAACAGTGCGGCCCCGCCGACCGCCGCCTCGTACGCGTAGCCCTGCACCTCGCACAGGGCCACCGGACCCTCGGCGATCGTGCCGTCGGCGAAGCGGACCGAGTCGCCGGAGTCCTTCCAGCCCTGGTTGGCCAGTCCGTGCCCGCTGGTGTCGATGTACTCCAGGAACCCGTCGCCATCGGCGTCGCCGTCCGTGGTCAGCCAGTGCAGGGCACCCTCCAGCACCGGCAGCAGCGCGGCGACCTCGGCCTCGGGCAGACCGGCCCGCCACGCGTCGTGCAGCACGCAGATCCACAGCGGCGTCGCGTCGATCGTGCCGTAGTAAAGCGGCGGCAACGACATGGCGGAGAACTCGACGGTCGCCCGGCGCAGCTCGTGCATGATCTTGCCGGGTTCCTGGGCGGTGTGGACATCGCGCGCCGTGCCGGCGAGGCGGGCGAGCGCCCGCAGCGTGCTGCCCGCCTGGCCCAGGTCGACGCTGAGCAGCAGCCGGGAGGTCCACAGGCTGTCCCGTCCGAAGAGGGTGAAGAACCACGGCGCTCCAGCCGCGAAGAAGGGGTCGTCGGGTGCTTCGGCGGTGGCCATCCGCAGACCGTTCAGGTCGTGCAGGGATCGTCGCAGCCACGGCACCGACCGAGGGTCCGCCGACGGTCCCGCGGTCAGCCGGTCGACGATCGGACCGACCGCGAGGCCCGGGCCGGACGCGGCGACCACGACGGCGCCGCTGTCGGTGACCTCGACCTTCCAGCTGAGCTGAGTGGCTCCGCCGGGCGGCAGCTCGACCGGCCAGCTCAGCACCAGGGTGGTGCCGTCAGCTCCCCGCGTGATCGTCGCTCCCGGGGCGCGCAGCCGGGCCGAAACCTCCGGCCCTCCGAAGTCGACGTCGGCATCCGTGACGTCGAACGGGACCGGGTCGCCGTGGCGGCCGACCCTGACCCACTCCATCGGCGCCAGATCGCTGGCCAGCTCGATTCGAACCTCCGTGCGTACCGGCTCGGAGAGCTCCGAGGAAAGCAGCAGGGTCTCGGTCAACGAACCGGGTGACACGGACCGCGTCAGATCGAGCCGCAGGGCGCGGTCGACGGTGCTGCCGGCGAGCTCGCGTACCAGGTAGGTGAATGTCGCGCTGCCGCCACCGTCGAGGTCGGTGGCGATGTGGTCCGGGCGGCCGCCACCGACCGCCAGCCGCCAGTCGCTGAGCACCCGGACATCGGCGTGCAGCAGGCCCTGCGCGGTGGCTCTGTGGCCGGTCACGGCGGTGATGCTGCCGTCGCGAGCGGACAGCACCTGGGTCGGTGCGGCGCACAGCGTCGTCAGGTCGTGCAACAGCGGCTGCATCGGCTGGGGCATGCCAGGCATCCTAGAGACGCTGCTGCCGCGCCAGACATCTGCAGAATCGGGGATACTTGGTCCTCGTGTCTTCTTTGCCGAACGAGCTGAACGCCCGGGTGCAGGCCGTCGCCGGGATCGACCCTGAGCTGCGACCCGCCACCAAGCCCCAGTTCGGGCACTTCCAGAGCAACGTCGCGCTGCGGTTGGCCAAGTCGCAGGGACAGCCGCCGCGCGCGGTCGCCCAGCGGATCGTCGACCAGCTCGACGTCACCGACCTCTGCGAGCCGCTGGAGATCGCCGGACCCGGCTTCCTCAACTTCCGGCTCCGCTCCGACGTGCTGGCCCGGGCGGTCACCGACCAGCTGGCCGAGCCCGCGGTGGGCGTGCAGGCCAGCTCCCGGCCGCAGACGGTGGTGATCGACTACTCGGCACCGAACGTGGCCAAGCAGATGCACGTCGGTCACCTGCGGACCACGATCATCGGCGACTGCTTCAACCGGGTGCTGACCGCCGTCGGCCATCGAGTGCTGCCGCAGAACCACATCGGGGACTGGGGCACCCAGTTCGGCATGCTGGTCGAGTACGTGCTGGACGCCGGCGTCGACGCCTCGCAGCTGACGCTCCCGGAGGCCGAGGACCTCTACAAGCGTGGATCGCTGCGGTTCCGCGAAGATCCCGAGTTCGCCGAGCGGGCCCGTCGCCGGGTGGTGGCCCTGCAATCGGGTGACGAGCAGACCCTGACCATCTGGCGGCAGCTGATCGAGATCTCGCTGACCGGCTTCAACGCCGCGTACGACCGGTTGAATGTGCGGCTGACCGATGATCACCTGGCCGGCGAGTCGACGTACAACGACGATCTCGCCTCGGTCGCGGCCGAGCTGGAGGCCGGCGGCACCGCGGTCATCGACCAGGGCGCGCTCGTGGTGTTCGTCGAGGGTTTCAACGCGCCGATGATCGTCCGCAAGTCCGACGGCGGGTACGGCTACTCGATCACCGACCTGGCCGCGATCCGGCGTCGGGTCCGGGACCTGCACGCCGACCGGATCATCTACGTGACGGATGCGCGGCAGGGTGATCACTTCGCCCAGGTGTTCGCGGTCGCACGGCTGGCCGGTTGGCTGCCCGATGACGTGATCGCGCAGCACGTCGGGTACGGCATGGTGCTCGGGCCGGACGGCAAGCCGTACAAGACCCGCGAGGGCAAGGCCATGCTGCTGGCCGATCTGCTGGACATGGCCGAGGAGCAGGCCGCGCCGCCGATCGCCCTGGCCGCGATCAAGTACGCGGACCTGTCCAACGGGCTCAACAAGGACTACGTCTTCGACGTGGACCGGATGGTGCAGACCACCGGCAACACCGGCCCCTACCTGCAGTACGCGCACGCCCGGCTGTTCCAGGTGCTGCGACGGGCCGAGGCCGAGGGCCTGGTGGTCGAGGAGAAGATCGCTGTGCTGGCGGAGCCGGCCGAGCAGGCGCTGGCGCTGATCTTGACCCGGTTCGGCGAGGTCGTGGCCGAGGTGGCCGACACCCTGCAGCCGCACCGGCTGTGCGGCTACCTCTACGAGCTGGCCGGGGCGCTGTCGGTGTTCTACGAGCAGTGCCCGGTGCTGAAGTCCGACGGAGAGATCCGGGCCTCCCGGCTGGCCCTGTGCACGCTGACCAAGAAGGTGCTGGCCAGCGGCCTGGACATGCTCGGTATCGAGGCGCTGGAACGCATGTGACACGCGTGCTGAGCCTGTCGAAGCACCTTGCCCTTCGCCGAGCTCAGTGCATGGGGTCTGGGTGCACCAGCCGATCGGCCGCCAGCCAGGCAGCGCCGACGATGCCGGCGGAGTTCAACAGCTTGGCCGGCACGATCTCGCTCTTCAGCTTGAGTTTGGGCAGGAACTTCTCCGCCTTCTTGCTGACGCCGCCACCGACCACGATGAGGTCCGGCCAGAACAGGGCCTCGAGCCGCTCGTAGTAGCGCTGCAGCCGGGGCACCCACTCGCTGTACGACCAGCCGTGCTTCTCCTTGACCCCGGAGGATGCCCGCGACTCGGCGTCATAGCCGTCGATCTCGATGTGACCGAGCTCGGAGTTGGGGATCAGCACCCCGCGATAGATCAGGGCGCTGCCGATGCCGGTGCCCAGGGTGGTGACGAGCACCAGTCCCGGATGACCCTTGGCGGCCCCGAAGTGGACCTCGGCGACCCCAGCGGCGTCGGCGTCGTTCATCAGGTAGATGTCGCGCTGCAGGACGTCCTCGAAGATCTTCTCGGCCGGCGCGTCGATCCAGGAGCTGTCGATGTTGGCCGCCGACCGGGTCTGACCATGGGTCACGACCGCCGGGATGGTGACCCCGATCGGACCGTCGCCGACCTCGCCGGCGAAGTGCTCCACGATCTGGGCGACGACCTGGGCCACAGCCTTGGGGGTGGACTTCTTCGGTGTGTCGATCCGTAGCCGCTCCTTGGCGAACAGCCCGGTGGTCAGGTCGACAGGTGCTCCCTTGATGCCGCTGCCGCCGATGTCGATGCCGAGGACGGACCGGCCGGGAGGGACAGCTACGGGAGTCTCGCTCATGGCGGGCAGCCTATCGACGCTGACCGGATACCGACAGACTGGCTCGGTGCCCAATGCGAACCTCGTCTCGGCCACCCGTACGGTCGCCGCGCCCGCCCAGGACATCTTCGACCTGCTGGCCACCCCGGTCCGGCACCGCCAGATCGACGGGTCGGGCAGCGTCCGCGGCGTCCAGCCGAAGACGCCTGAGCGGCTGTCGGCCGGGGCACGGTTCGGGATGGAGATGCGGATCGGGCTGCCGTACAAGATCTTGAACGAGGTGGTCGAGTTCGACGAACCGAGCCGGATCGCCTGGCGGCATTTCGGCGGCCACGTATGGCGCTACCTGCTGGATCCGGTCGACGCGGACCACACCCGGGTCACCGAGCAGTTCGACACCAGCGCTTCCCGGGCGCCGTGGGTGCTGACTGTGATCCGTGCCCGATCCCGGAACGCAAAGGCGATCAACGCGACGCTGGACCGGCTGCAGCGTTGGGCGCGAGACCGTCGCTGACGTCGGACGCGAACCAACCGGCGTCCTCGGCGTCGGCGATCGGTACGGCCAGGGCCGCGACCCAGTCGGCCTCGGCCTCGGTGATCCGGCCCAACGCGTAGCGCGCACGGGCACGGATCTCGAGCGCGTACGCGAGGTCGAAATCCGCCAGCCCGTGTGCCTGGCACGCCGCCAGCGAGGACTCGGCGTGAACCAGGGCCGCTGCGGGCTGCCGGGTGGCGAGTAGCGCCTTGGCGATCAGGTAGTCGGCGCGGGCGGCGTTGGCCGGCGTACGCCCGGTCGCCCGGGCCCAGTGGTAGGCGGAGGCGTACGCGCAGGTGACCAGGGCGGCGTCGGCGGCGGCGGTGCGCTCGGGCTCGGCCAGCAGGTCCCAGGTCTCGCCGTGGGCGATGACGCCTTGGGCCCGGTGCCAGTCGCCGTCGACGGTCGCGTCCGGATCGGGACCCGGCTCCTGAACCGTGCGGGGCGGCAGGCTCCGTCCGGTCTCGACCGCTGTCTTGAGCCCGTCCAGCACCCACGGCCAGCCGGTCTTCGTGCTGGCCCAGGTCAACGGGCTGGCCGCGAGATCGCCGTGCACCAAGCGGACCCGCGTGAGGCCCTCACCGGCGGATTCGACCGTCCACTCCACCCGACTGGGTGGCTCGGCGGCGAGGGCTGAGTCGTACAAGGTCCGCCAGGTCAGCACGAACCGGCCGGGGTCGTCCCCGGACGGCGGCACGAGCTCCTCGATGGTTCCCTCGGTGGTGTCCTTGCCGTCGGGTCCGACGGTGCGGTAGGGCTGGCCGGCCTCCGGCGGCCGGACGAACACCGTCCCGAAGAAGAAGCGCTTGGTCCACTCCGAGTCGGTGATCGCCAGCCACACCTGTTCCGGGGTTGCCGCGATGTAGAGCTGGTGGACGTGAGCGGTGATCGGTGACATCTCAAGCCTGCTCTCGGTCGTCGTCGATCGTGCCGGTGGGGATGGCGGATCTGACCCGGTCGTCGAGGGCGACCAGCGCGGAGGTGAAGCGGGCCGCGTACCGGCTGATCCAGCGGTTCGCGATCTGCTCGATCGGCACCGGGTTGAGGTAGTGCCGCTTCTGCCGACCGGTCTTGATGGCGACCACCAGGTTCGCGTCGGCGAGCACCGTGAGGTGCTTCATCACCCCGAACCGCGTCATGTCCTGGATCTGCTCGCACAACTGGGTCAGCGTCTGGCCGTCCTCGACGAACAAGCTGTCCAAGATCGCGCGGCGGGTCGGATCGGCCAGCGCCTTGAACACGTCGGTTTCGGACACGTCGCCCAAAATAGGTGACTAAATGGTCACTTGTCTAGGGCGCTCCAACGCGTCCTGAGCCTGTCGAAGGGCGTCGGCGCGACTGGATAGTGCCTGGAGCCTGTCGAACGGCGTCGGTTCGGCTGTGCCCTGAGCCTGTCTAAGGGCGTCTGCGGTTTGAGCGACGAGCATTCGAATTCGTGTTCGAAGAACTGTCAGTGGCGGCCGTTACGTTGATGGCATGTCCGCAGCACCGATCCTCGAGCTGGCTCCCGAGGATGCGCCAGCAGATCCGACGGTGCGTTTGCAGACATTCCTGGAATGGTCTGCCGCGACGGTCGTCGAGCGAGTTGACCACGAGGCGGTCAGTGACGCCGAACGGATCGACCGGATCGCGGTGATCGAGCGTCTGCAAGCCTCGTTGGAGGCGATGAAGGCGATCGAGATCGTCGCTTTCGCCCGTTCCCAAGCGGCCCGGCAGGTCGAGCTCGGCACCGACCCACGGCAAGCTGAACGCGGCATCGCCGAGCAGATCGCCCTGGCGGCTCGAGTGTCTCCGGCGGAGGGATCACGTCGGCTCCGGACGGCGAGAGATCTGGTGATGGACTTGCCACACACGCTGGATCTGTTGGCGAACGGCGAGATCGGGGCGTGGAAGACCCGGCTGATGGTCGAGCAGTTCTCTCACCTCGACCGTCCGACGCGCACCGATCTCGACGCAGAGCTCGCCCGGCGGCATCCGCAGACGATGGGCTGCGGTCAGGCCGCGGCGATGGCGAAACGGCTGGCTTACGAGGCAGATCCCGAGGCCGCGATGGCCCGCTGCCGCAAGGCTCGCAAGGATCGTCGGGTCACTCTGCGGCCGGCCCCGGACACGATGAGCCTGCTGTCCGGGCTGCTTCCGGTGGAGCAAGGGGTGGCCTGCCTCGCCGCCCTGCAGGCCGAAGCGACCGCCCGCAAGGCCAGCGGCGATCAGCGGTCCAAGAATCAGATCATGGCCGACGCCCTGGTCGCCCGGATCACCGGCCGAGAGACCGCCGAGGACGCCGGATTCGAGGTGGGAATCGTGCTGCCGCTGGGCGCGCTGATCGACCCCGACGATCCCACCCCCGCCGATATCCCGGGCTACGGTCCCATCCCGGCCGCCCTGGCGCGCGAGCTGATCGAGCGGGCGGACGCCAGGGTCTGGTGGCGGCGCTTGTTCACTCGTCCCACCCACGGCGGGGGACGGCTGATCGTCGACCTCGACGAACGCCGTCGCCGCTTCACCGGATGGCTGGCCGAGCTGATCCGCTGGCGCGACGTCACCTGCCGGGACCCGTTCTGCGACGCGCCGATCCGCCATCTCGATCACATCCACCGTCATTCCGAGGGTGGACCGACCACCGGACCCAACGGTCGCGGAGTGTGCGAACGCGGGAACTACGTCCGGGAGATGCCCGGGTGGACGGTGACACTGCTCGACCCGGACAGCCACACCGTGATCACCACCACCCCGACGGGACACTCCTACGTCAGTCGACCACCCGAGCCGCCGTGAGCCTCCACACCAAGCGGGTCCCGGCGGCTTCGCTGCTGTTCAGCCGGCAATGGGATGACCAGCGGGCGCGGCGGAGAACAAGGCCGTCAGTACCCCGGGGAAGTGATCGAGAACCCGGGTTCCTGCTGGGCGGAAAGACCTGCGGTGGCGCCGTTGAAGCAAGTGTTCTTCCCCCTGCGCGGACACGGTCAGCGCTGCGCGGGCACGGTCAGCAAATGAGCGGCGACAGATTTACCTACTCCGGACCCTGAGGAGACGCGCGTCCGTGGTGCGTCCTAGGCCACGTCGCGGGTGAGCTGACGCTGGCACCAGCCGTACAGGACCGGATCGAACTCGTGCGCGTTGGAGAAGTAGAAGCCGAAGTAGAGGCGGTACATCGGCAGCGCCTGCACCAGGTCGTCGCCGAAGCGCTGGTACGCCTGGTCGGTCAGCCAGCGGACGTCCTCGCCGGCACCGGGATACTGCTCCAGCTCGAGGAACATGATCGCGCCGGCGACGTCCATCATCGGGTCCGCGTTGAGGGTGTGGGGACTGAAGTCGCCGACGCCCGTGACCACCGGACGGCCGTCGGGCAGCACCGTGATGTAGCAGTTGGGCGGGCAGAAGTCGCCGTGCACCAGCCGCGGCTCGCCCTCCCGGGCGGTCAGCCAGTCCTGCAGCTCGTCCCACACCAGAGAGATCCCCGGTACGTCGTGCTCCAGGCGCTGCTGACTGTGCGGCAGGATCCGGAGCAGCTGGTCGGTGAGCAGCTCGGACAACGACGAGAACGCCCGGGGTGCATCGTCGCCGAGAAGCCTGGCCGGGCCGCGGACTGGGGACGGGAGCTGCTGGATCCGCGTCGAGGCGTCCAGATAGCTCAGCAGCGCCCACTGCCGCTGGTCGGCGCCGACCGTCGCCAGCCAGCCGGACAGGTTCTGGCCCGACATCCGTCGATCGACGCTGAACCAGCGGCCGCCGATCTCCCCGCTGTCCAGGATCTGCGGAACCTGCAGACCAGCGTTCACACCGCTCCAGGCCGCATAGAGCGGACGGAGCTGGCCGATCATCGCCGCCGGTGCCTCGTGGGTGGCGCGGTAGATCCGCAACACCCGGTCACCGCCCAGGGCGTAGACCTCCGACTCACCCCCCGCCCCGATCCGGTTCCGCTCGGACAGCCCGAACCGGTCGAGGACCGCCTGCTGGCCGCGGTGCTCGGCCGCCGGGTCGGCGAGATCGACCGGCCGCCGCTCCCGGTCCGCTGCGCGAGCCAGCCGGGCCCGGTCGAGCTGGGACATTGTCAGCTCGCGCGCGTCGGCGGCATTCAGCTGGTGCGCGATCGGGGTGACCGGGCCGCGGGTGATGTCGAGGTGCACGTCGGCCAGCCCGAACCGACGCTGCAGTGGGCCCTGGCTGAGGCGTACGGACTGGGTCTTGGCGTGCGGGACGAGGTTGCGGACGTGGGTGAGCCAGCCGTGCTCGGTGATCACCACCCGGTCGTCGGCGCCGTACCGCAGCGTCCAGAAGTCGTACGGCCGGAGCCACCTCGCCTGCCGCGGCGAGGAACGCAGCTGCACGCCGGTCAGGTCGAAGCCGGGCAGGATCCGACTCAGGGTGACGTCGATGTCGCGCTGGTCGGCGACCGGGACCAACACGCTGGTGGCGGCCGTGTCGTTGTCGGTGCCGTCGCTGTTGCCGTAGCCGAGCACGTTCACGTCGATCCTGTACCAGCCGAGTCGGCGCCACAGGATCGGCTGCAGGATCCGCACACCCTGGATCCTGTTCACCGGCACCGACTGGCTGGTCAGGTTGAACAGGCCACGGGTGACTCGGACGCCGCGGGATGACTGGGCGAGGGTGAAGTTGAACATCTGGACCACCCGACGGCTGATCATCGAGACGACGCCGATGGCCAGTGGGATGAGGCTGGCGAGGGCGATGCCGACGACGCCGAACGCGAAGGTGACCACCAGCACCACCACCAAGACGCCGGCGGAGAAGAGGAACTCGCTGGACAGCAGGAATCCGCCCACGAGCCGCTGCGGCGACACGGTCACCAGCGGCTGGTCGGCGACGGAGAGGTCGGTGAGCAGGTGGGCCGGTCCGCTGCTGTCCTCGCCGATCCGGACCCGGTCGCCGTGGGCGCGGCTGAGCAGGTAGTCCCGCAGCGAGGACGCCTGGGCGCGGGTCAGGTAGCGGAGCTTGATGGTGGAGTCGCCGGACCCGACCTCGATCCGCAGCTCAGCGAGCCCGAAGATGCGGGCGGCGAACTGCTGGATGATGTCGACCGACTGGACCCTCTCGAACGGCACCCGCTTGGAGTTCTTGAACAGCGCACCGGTCTCGATCCGCAGCTCTTCGTCGTCGATGACGTAGCGGGTGAAGTACCAAGACAAGAAGCCGGCGACGGCCGCCAGGATGACGATGCCGAGGACACCCAGCAGGATCCAGGTCAGGCCGAGGCTGAAGATGCCGGCGCCCTCATCGGAGCCGTCCGGGATGAACTCACGACCGACGCCGACGACGATGGCCAGCAGCACCACCCAGCCGCGGATCAGCGGCGTCAGCGGGTGCGGGCGCTCGGTCTGCTTGACCGGTCGGTCGGTGGTGGCGGCCTGAGCCGGGGCAGCTGGCGGAGTCGGTTCGCTCATAGGCCTGACGCGTGGGCCTCGCCGAGCTCGGTCAGCTGGTCACGCAGCCGCGCCGCCTCGACCGGGTCCAGGCCGGGGATCCGAGCGTCCGTGCCGGGACTGGCCGTCTTCAGGGTCACCGAGGCGAGCTTGAAGAGCCGTTCCAGCGGTCCTGACTCCACTTCGACCAGCTGCATCCGGCCGTACGGAACGGCGGTCAGCGATCGGAACCAGACACCGTGGGTGATGTAGAGGTCGTCCTCGCGCTCCACGTATCCCCAAGACGCACAGGACCGGCGCAGGAAGTAGAAGCGCAGCCCGATCGTGACCAAACATCCGACCCAGAGCAGCAGCGAGAGCCACCAGAGGTCGGTGAAGATCACGATCAGCACCGCGGGGATGGAGAACAGCACCAGCCAACCGATGGCGTCGGACAGGCGCCGCAGCCAGACGAAGTTGGGGTCGAGTCGCTTCCACTCGTAGGCCGGGGGCGCGAAGAGCTCATCCATCGGGTTCAGGTTAGGGCCTTGCGCCAACGGCTCGGTCTCTTGGGGCCGCGGACCTTGATCTCGCTCAAGATGTTGGTGCCCTTCAACACGATGGTGGGCATCGCGGGGTCCGGCTCGCCGACGTCCTTGATCGAGGTCTCGCCGAGCACGTTGGTTACCTCGTCGACGATGGTCACGCCGGGCGGCACTCGCAGCACCAGGCTGCCCATCAGCTGGGTGCCGGTGATCTCCACCACGGGCGCGTCGAAGCTGGCTTCGGTGAGGTCGAGCTTGATGTCCCCCATCACGTTGTTCGTCACGCTGTGCGCCCGCACCCGCCAGCTGCCCTCCCGCTTGACGGTCGACATGACTGTGGACATCGTGTCCGACTCTGGGTTGGCGCCCTCGGCGACCACCAACTGAGTACGAGTGGCGTTGATGTGCAGCGGCAGCGTCTGCTGGGGGACGAGATCAGCGGTGAGCGCGGCGAGATCGTCGAAGGTCTTGGCCTCCAAGGCTGCCTGGGTGCGCTCCGAGTGCTCGTCCAGGGAGATCCGACCCTCGGCGTACGCGGAGTGCAGCACCTCGGCGACCTGGTCGCGGTCGGCATCAGAAGCTCGGTAGCTGCCGGGAGTCATCGATGTCCTTCTGCCAAGGTCGGGTGAGATCAGTGGAGCTCGTGCTTGCGGCGGCGCTTCTTGGTCGGCACCGGTCCGGTGACCGAGACCCCACCGAACAGCGACGCGCCCTTGATCGTGATCACCGGGGCACCCGGCAATGGATCGCCGAGACCCTTGATCTCGGTGCCGCCGAAGATGCCCGCCGTCCGGTCCCGCACCTCGATACCGGCCGGAGCCTTGATCTCCATGCCACCGAAGCACCAGAAGCCGCTGATCTCGATCTCGGTGCTCTCGAAGGTCGCTTCGGTCAGGTCGATCTCGACACCGCCGAACAGGGCCACCGCGTTGACCTGCTTCGGCATCCGCCAGCGCCCCTTGCGGGTCGCGCCGCCGAAGATTGCGATCATCTGGTCGGGGCCGGAGTCACGGGAGGGGTCGACGGTGAAGGTCACGCCGACGGGCTGGTCGGCCGGAACCCGGACCGGCGCGGGTGGGGCGGTCGGCGCCAAGGGGACAAGATCGTTGGTGATCGGCACCAGGTCATCGAAGGTCCTCGCCCGCATCACCGCGTCCAGCCGCTCGTCGTGCTCCTCGCGGGTGATCCGGCCCTCCGCATACGCGGTGCTCAGGACGTTCGCGACCTTGTCCCGGTCGGTGTCGGAGGCACGCAGGTTTCCACCGGCGATCGGGCCCACCCCGATGGGCTCGTCGAAGCTGTCAGGCATGTCGTCCACCGTACGTCCGGGAGTTCACTGGCATCGAGCCGTTTCCGACAGGGTCAGGGACGATCACGGGAGGAATCGGGGGTCCACCCTGAGCGGGTCGGCTGGACCCGCGGAGATGCTGTGGCATCTCATGCCCATGGTCCGGTGCGCTCAATGCGGGGCCGCCACGTCGAACAGGTTGCCCTCGGGGTCGGCGAGCGTGGTCCAGACGGTGTCGTACTCGTCGTAGTCGCCCTTCCTGGTCGCGCCCAGGTCGAGCGCGCGCTGGATGGCCGCGGCCGGGTCCGGGGCGAACAGGTCGAGATGCCACTTGTTCTTTCCCGGAGTCGGGTCCTCGACCTGCAGGAACATCAGCGGCGGCAGGCTCCTGTCGGCCGGCGCCGGGATCATCGCCCAGAACTGGCTGGCGCCGTCGGCGACGGGCTGGTCGAGCAGCTGGGACCAGAACGAGGCGAGCTTCTCGGCGTCCACGCAGTCGATGACCATCTGACCGAGGGTGAAGGAGGAGGACATGGCTCGATGGTAGGAGTGCGGTCTGACGCAGGCCCAACGCGCTGGCGGAGTGACGACGCGAGTTCGGCTAGACTGCTCCGCGCGCACCGCCCGTCAGGCTCGGCGAGGGCGTCTCGCGGACGTAGTTCAATGGCAGAACATCAGCTTCCCAAGCTGAGAATGCGGGTTCGATTCCCGTCGTCCGCTCCACTCTCCGTGCCAGTCAACGGCGCTTTCCTCCGAAGTAAGCGACTTCCGGCTCCTGGCGGGCCCTCTACGGGCCTCAGGGCCCTTCCTCGGAAGCGGGCTCAACCTTCGTCACGGGCGGCCGGACGGACATTGAGAGCCGCCGCGATCGCCTCATCCGCAGTCCGGCTGCTGTGCTGGTAGATCAACGCCGCTGCCGGCGAATCGTGACCATCCGCGCCATCAGAGCCCGCAGATTCGCACCCGACTTCGCCGCCAGCGTGTTGCCCGTATGCCGCAGATCTTGCAGGTGCAGATTCGGTACCCCAGCTTCTCCCCGATCACAGGCCAGCCCACTGTCGAGTTGAAGGTGCGCGTGGCAACGGTTCGCCGTGCTCGTTGGGAAACACCGGAGCCTCCAGCCCATCGGTCGAGAACTCGTCCGGGTGCTCAGTCAGTGTCGGCAATATCGCCCGGGGGAACGACACCACCCGCAGCCCGCCTTCGACTTCGACGGACCTATCTCCAGCCCGCCCCTTCACTGTCAGGAACTGCCGGCGAACCCGCACCGTGCACAGCTCCAGGTCAAGATCATCGGGCGTCAACGCAGTGATCTCCCCCCACCGAAGGGACGCGAAGGTCTTCAGCAGAGTGAACGCACACCAACGCTTTGGCACCGTCTCGACCAGCGTGTACAGCTGGTCGAGTGCAGCACCGGCCGCTCGGCACCCAGCTCCTCGCCCGCGCCCCGCGATCTCCCAAGTTCGCGGACGATCCGAGGAGAGAGATGGACCGCGACATTGCCAGGGATTCCAGAATTGTGAGATCGAGATATCTGCATCGCGTACAGAGACGCTTGCTGTTCGAACTCGTAAAGGGCCACACTGAGCGGTTATGGAGCTCTCGGTCACTCGTCGCTCGTTTCTCGGTGGTACCACCACGGCCGGGCTCGGATTCGCTTTTGCTGGTGCCGGAAGTCTTAAGGCGTTCGCGCGGCCCGGGCCGGGACCGTCTGCGCCCAAGAGCGGGTACGGACCGCTCCTCCCGGACCCAAATGGACTGCTGGCGCTGCCGAAAGGGTTTTCCTACAAAGTTGTCGCGCAGACCGGTGTGACGCCCGTGCGGGGTGGCGGCGTCTTCCCCAGTGACCCGGACGGCATGGCAGTGTTCCGGTGGCGCGGCAGCGGCGGCGGCTCGATCCTGATCTGCAACCACGAGATAGGAGGCGCTGAACAGGTCCGCGTTCCAGCGGTTGAAAGGCTCACCTACGACGAGAACGCCTGGGGCGGTACCTCCACCATCCTGGTGAACCGAGACGGTGACCGGGTTCAGTGCTACACCAGCGTGGCTGGGACCGACAACAACTGCGCCGGTGGCATCACGCCGTGGAAGACCTGGCTGACGTGCGAGGAAGTCGAGCGTCGTGCCGGCACCGTCGTCGCTGGGAGGGAGCTGGCAAAGGACCACGGCTACGTCTTTGAAGTCGATCCGAGCAGTCAACAAGCCAATCTCGACAAGAGTCCCATCCCATTGAAGTTCCTCGGTCGCTATTCACACGAGGCCGTCGCCGTTGACCCCGATACCCACGCCATTTACCTGACCGAGGATGCCGCGAGCCCGAATGGCCTCTACTTCCGGTGGAAGGCGCCGCGCTGGTTCCGGGGCGAGAAGGGCGCGCTCCACGATCTGGCTACTGGACCGGGCGGTGCCACCGCGGGCCGTCTTCAAGCGATGTCGTGCTACGCCGGGGACCGGCAGGTTTCCGATCTGGCCGAAGCCACCGAGGTTGGGACCACGTACCGGGTGCGCTGGGTTGATGTGCCGGACCGGGACGCCGTCGACATCTCGGTCCGAATGCAGTTCCAGCCGGGGGAGGTGACGCACT
>DASQLI010000043.1:0-3718 GCA_035630075.1 Microlunatus sp. | reverse complement strand
GCTGGCCTCGAGGTCAGCGCACTGGATACCGAAGTGGTCGATCATGGCCCGATCCTCGCAGCATGCACCGACAGTGCTGGTCGTCACTCGCTGCTCGCTGCGCGCTCAGACTCGGTCGTCACTCGCTGCTCGCTGCTCGCTCGCGACGGGGTCGTCCCTCGCTACTCCCGACCGAGTCGTCAAGCCTGCACCATCCGGTCGCCGACCGCTACCTCGATCACTGCCTCACCCTATGCAGACTGGTCGGCCGCGCATCCAGCGCGCGGTCCAACCGCCAGCAGGCCGACGCCAGTCCGGTGAACAGCAGTGTGATCGCTCCACAGGTCAGCGCGACCTCCCCGACGCCCTCGAGACCGACGTCGAGGAAGGGGTACGGGTACCAGCCGGTGAGCCCGCCGACGACCAGCGTGTAGACCAGCCAGGCGATCGGCCACAGCAACGACCAGGCCACCGTCGTCGCCGTGATCCGGGGCCTCGGCCCGAACACCAGCCAGCCGACCACGGTCAGCATCGGGACCACGATGTGCAGCAGCAGGTCGGCCACGGCCGACCAGCCGTCGAGGGTGCTCAGCGGCCGGAGCAGGAACCAGTGCACCAGGCCGGTCACGGTGATCATCACCAGCCCGTCGAGCCGCAGCACCCGCCACCGCCGGCCGCTGTGAGCCGGCGCCATGATCAACGGCAGCACGGTGATGATCACCAGCAGGTTGGACTGGATGGTGAAGAAGCTGACGAAGCGCCACAGCCGGATCGCCAGCGGAGGAACGTCATCATCGGTCACCGCCGACAGCCCCATGATCACCAGCACGAGCTCCACCGAGACCGCCAGCACCGCGGCGAGGACGGTCAGCGTCGCCCACAGCCGGCCCGCGATGATCATGCGTCGGTCGCGGCAGCGGTCCGTCCGAGGCAGTCCAGCACCCGCAGCACGGTAGCGGTCGCCGGCGCGTCCGCCACACCTTCCCGGACCAGCGCGTAGATCGATCGCAGCGGCGTCGGACTCACCACCCGCACCGCCCGCACCCCGGTCGGCAGGTGCCTGGCGCCGAGCCTGGGCAGCACGGTCACACCGATGCCGGCCGCGACGAAGGCGATCGCGGTCGGGTAGTCGTGCGCCTCGACGTGGAACGGAGGACTGAAGCCGGCGGCGTGGCACGCCTCGATCAGGTTGCGCCGGCACCATCCGCGGGCGAAGTCGTTGTCCACCCACCGGTCGCCGGCGAGCGCGGCGAGGTCGAGCTGGCTGTGCGCGGCCAGCGGATGATCGACCGGCAGCACGGCGACGTACGGGTCATCGAGCAGGTGCCTGGCCACCAGGCCAGGCCGGTGGGCCGGCCCTTGCTCGACGGCGATCTGCACGTCGGACCGTTCAGCCGGATCCGTCGGCACGTCCTCGCGCAGCGTGAGGTCCAGCCGGACGTCGGGGAACTCAGCCATCATGGCGGCGACCACCTCCGGCATCCACGCCGACCCCACGGAGGCGAAATAGGCGATCGACAAGGACCCCGTTCGACCGGCTCGCAGATCCCCGACCACCGACTCGACCTCGCCCAGCCGGGACAGGACGCCGTCGATCTCCAGCGCGAGCGCCCGACCGGCGGCCGTCGCCTCGATCCCCCGGCCCACCCGAGTGACCAGCGCCAACCCGGTCTCCCGCTGCAGTGCCGAGACGTGCTGGCTCACCGCAGACGATGTGTAGCCCAGATTGCTGGCTGCCGCCTGGATCGAACCGCTTGCCACGACAGAGCGGAAGACGCGGAGCCGATGGACGTCGAGCATGCTGCAGACCATACAGTCAAACTGAAGATTGATGAAGGAGGATTTGCTTGTGCTTACGACTCATCGCGACCAGGCTTTCTCCCATGACGACCAGCTCCCACCTGTCGGCACCCTCGGTTGCGGACGCTACCGACGCTGACCCGTCGCCGACCCAACCGCGGTGGCTGCCGCTGGCGGCTGCGCTGATCACGATGGTGCTCTGGGCCTCGGCGTTCGTGGTGATCCGAGCCCTCAGTGGCGCAGTCGACCCCGGCCCGTTGGCTCTCGGACGGCTGCTGGTCGGCTCTCTCGTGCTGACGGCCATCGCCCTCGCCGGTCGGCGTCGGTCTCGATCGTGGCCGCGTGGCCGGGCGCTGGCCCTGATCATCGCGTACGGCGTGCTGTGGTTCGGCGTCTACACGATCGCGGTGAACGCCGCCGGCCGCCATCTCGACGCCGGCACCAGCGCCATGATCGTGAACCTGGCGCCGGTGATCGTGGCGGTGCTCGCCGGCATCTTCCTCGGCGAGGGCTTTCCCCGGCAGCTGATGCTCGGACTGCTGATCGCCTTCGCCGGCGTGGTGATCATCGCCTCGGCCTCCCGGACGGGTGTCGTGGATCCGCGCGGGGTGGTCCTGGCGCTGGCCGCGGCCGGCCTGTACGCCGTCGGCGTGCTGCTGCAGAAGCAGGCGCTCGCCACCGTCGACCCGATCACGGTCACCTGGTTGGGGGCTCTGGCCGGCGCACTCGCGACCCTGCCCTTCCTGCCTCGGCTGGTCGACCAGTTGAGCACCCAGCCGCTCGCGGTGACGGCGGGCGTGGTCTATCTCGGGGTGTTCCCGACGGCGATCGCCTTCCTGTTCTGGACGTACGCTCTCGCCCGCACCAGCGCCGGCCGGATGGCCGCGTCCTCGTACCTGGTGCCGGGCATCGCGGTCCTGCTGTCCTGGGTTTTCCTCGAGGAGACCCCCGCCCTGATCGCGCTCGTCGGCGGCGCGGTGTCGCTGGCCGGCGTGGCCATCACGCGCGTGCCGAGGCGGCCTCGTCCAATGATCCGGCTCAGCTCGGCCGGCCGGGCACCGCGATCGACAAGGCGATGATCGCGATCCCGCCCAGAGCGAGCACGGCGATGTCGAAACCTCGGCTGCGCACCTGAAGGAGCCCGGCGTCGCGAGACTGCAGCGCGCCGCGGATCACGGCGCCGATCAGCAGCGACGTGCCGATGATCAAGCCACCGACCCGCCACGTCTCATCGCCGATCACGGCGATCACCAGGCCGACGACGACGCCGACGACGACGACCAGCAGCGGACCCATCCGCAGACTCCGACCGACCGGACCGCTGGCGCGGGATGTCATGGCAGCCTCAGCCCGCGGCCACGGCCTCAGCCCGCTCCACCACGTTGGTGAGCAGCATGGCCCGGGTCATCGGACCGACCCCGCCGGGTATGGGTGCGATCCAGGCTGCGACCTCCCGGACTGAGGCGTCCAGGTCACCCGCCAACCCGGCGTCGGTGCGGGTGATCCCGACGTCCACGCAGACCGCTCCCGGCTTCACCATCTCGCCGGTGATCAGCCCCGGGCGTCCGGCCGCAGCCACCACGACGTCGGCGGCGCGGGTGTGAGCGGCCAGGTCGACGGTGCCGGTGTGGCACAGGATGACCGTGGCGTTCTCGCTCTTCCGGGTCAGCAGCAGCCCCAGCGGTCGTCCCACGGTCGTGCCGCGGCCGATGATGCACACCTCGGCGCCGCTCAGCGGGATCCCGTGGCGACGCAGCAGCTCGACGATCCCCCGCGGCGTGCACGGCAGCGGCGCCGACTCCCCGAGCACCAGCTTGCCCAGGTTGACCGGGTGCAGCCCGTCGGCGTCCTTGACCGGATCGATCAGGCCCAGAGCCCGGTTCTCGTCCAGATCGCCGGGCAGCGGCAGCTGCACGATGTAGCCGGTACAGGCCGGGTC
>DASQLI010000042.1:0-2481 GCA_035630075.1 Microlunatus sp. | reverse complement strand
GGCCATCCAGGATGGGTTCGATGGGGTCTGGATGAATCTGGGACTCGACAAGTTCAAGAAGGCGACACCGGAGCGGTTCCAGCCTGGTATCGGGCTTCGACCTGGCGGCGAGCGTCCCGACCTGGAGCCGCTGGTCAAGATCCTCTACCGGGCGATGTATCAGTCGATCGCTGCACACAGCCGCCTCGACGTGAACGTTGTCGTCGACACCACCCATCACGATCACTACTCCCAGCCGTTGGGCATCCTGCCGGACTGCGCGAGGATCGTCGCCGAGCTGCCCGTCTTGTTCGTGGGAGTCCGCTGTCCGCTCGACGTCATCATGGAGCGTCGAATCGCGACCTGGGGCTCGGGCTACAACGCCGATGGCTCGATTCCGCCGCCGGTGAGGCGCTGGCAGGTCGCCGTTCACCGGTCGCATCCCTATGACCTCGACGTCGACACCTCACTGGCCAGCCCGAAGGAGTGCGCCACACTCATCGCCACGCGCCTGACAAGTGGCCGACCAGCGACCGCCTTCTCTCAGCTCGCCGAGCTGGAAGCACGTGGGTGAGTGAGCCGGCCGCAGTCCTGGTGTGGCTGGCCCTTGGTCGCCCGCCGATGGTCTTGAGTGCGCCACTGCCGGTCGGAGGATTCCTGGCTTGCTTTGGGGCTCTCGCTTTCGCGGTGGAGGTGGTCACGGACGCCAGCACTCGTCAACTACTCGTAGGCGACCTAGTCGAACCGGGGGAGCTGGCTGTCTAGTGGCGGTTCTCGCGCGGTGCCGCAAGCTGACCGCGGTGCGGGACACACCAGTGGCCGACCGCTATATGGGCTGAACCCACTGTCCTACGGACCTGGCGTAGGTCCCCATCAGCATCCGGTCAGCACGGCGATGGCCACACGTTGCCTTGCTGCAGGCCCGAGGCGACGTCCGCTCGCGTGTCCGGACCATCACCTGATCGGGAGGGCTAGCCTGTCGATGTGGTCCGCTGGCGCCAGCCGAGTGCCGAGAAGCGGGTGCGGCTCGTCGACTACGAGCCGCCCCCAGCGCCGGCCGCCCTGCTCCGGCGCATCGCCGCCGAAGGGCTCGTGCTGCAAGACGAGGCCGAGGCTGTGCTCGCCGCCGTCGCTGGCCACGAACGCCTCGGTACGGTGGCGCCGCGTGGTGGCCCCTTGGTGAGCGGCTTCTTCCGACTGCGGGATCAGCTGCCCGCCCGCTGCGAGGACGCTCGGCTAGAGCAGCTGCGCACGGTGCTCGACACGATCTTCTACCACCATGCGATGCAGGTGGCCACCTCCTTGGAGTTTCTCGCCTTCGACGGTCGATCCCCGCAGCTCCGACGGCAGATCGAGGCTTTCACCGGCCTTGGCGCGCCGGCCACCTTGCTCGAGGACATCTATCGGGAGCTACGCGACCAGGCCTGACCTGGGTGTTGGCGCCGCGGTTGGCGCTTGATCGACCTGAGTCTTTCCGACCGGCGGTGAGCAGCGGCTGGTCTGGTCATCTGACTTCTGCCACCGTTGTGCGGGATGCACGCACAGTGGGCGACCCTCGTGCGGGACGCGCGCAGTAGCCGACCGACTACAGCACCGCGTTGCCGGACTGTGCCTGTATGGAGCCGATCGTTGCCGAACTCAGCTGGACGGCCTGGTGTGGCTGTATTCCTGGCAGACGAGCTGTCGAAAGGCGGCGGCTTGGGCTGGTGGGTTGTCGGTCCACCAGGCGAGCCAGACGGGGATCGGTGGGGTGTCGCGGAGCGGCCGGTAGCGGATGCCGGGTCGGGGGAACTGGTTGCGGGTGGCTTCGGAGGTGATGCCGACGGCGACGGCGGACGCGACCGCGGTCAGCCATTCGTCGATGCCGTGGACCTCCACCACCGCTGGCCTCGTCTCGACCGGCCAGAGTTCGGTGCTGGTGGTGCCGGTCGCAGTGTCGATGGCGACCGTGCGGGCGGCGAGATCGGTGAGGGTGAGGCTGCGGCGCCGGCTGAGCGGGTCGTCGTCGGCCAGGGCGGCGAAGCGTTGCTCGACCCCGACCACCGAGGTGGTGAAGCGGTGGTCGTCCAGCGGCCGCCGAAGGATGGCGAGATCGGTGTCGCCTTCCAGCAGCCCGACGGTCGCCGTGCTCGACTGCACCAGGGTCAGCGTGCCGGGACCGTGGTCGGCGTTCCAGCGACGTTGGATGGCGGTGGTGTGCTCGCCGAACACCGACCAGGCGAACCCGACCCGCAGCTCCCCGTGACCCTGCTCAGCGATTCCCTCGATCGCAGCGATGTCGCCGAGGACACTGCGGGCGAGCTCAACCACCCGGCGGCCGTGGAAGGTGGGCAGCGCGCCCTGGCTGGTACGGAGCAGCACCCGAACACCGAGCGCACTCTCGAGGGCCGCGATCGCCCGTGACACCGACGCCTGCGTCGTCCCCAGGCTGATCGCGGCATCGGTGAAGGTGCCCTCGTCGACGACGGCGAGCAGCGCCCGCAGCTGACGCAGATCCACTCT
>DASQLI010000041.1:0-26518 GCA_035630075.1 Microlunatus sp. | reverse complement strand
GCCTCGAACGCTTCACGCTGCTCGCGCTCCTGAGCGTTCTCGGTCGGAGTCGGTGAGGGCTTAGCGGACGGCGACACGCTCGGAGCAGCCGTGGGCGAGCCACTCGGCGTCGGCCCTGGGTCAGGATTGCACCCCGAAACGAGCAGGCCAGCAGCGAGGACCATCACGAGTCCTCGTACTGAGAAACGCCTGAGCGCCACTGTGCCCTCCACTGCCGATGGCGCGAGACTGTAGGTTGCGCTCGATCGAGAACGCGAATCGAGAGAGCGCTTCCACATGTGCGCCAGGCGGATGACGTGGCCAATCTCACACGAATCGCCGATCGTCTGCGCGGCGCCGCCTCTGAGAATTCGATAGAGAGCCGGTCGGGGGTCAGGTGGCTGGTCACGTCACGCTGTTCCGGCCAACTCAGCCGAGTGGTCGGCCAAGACTCGGACCGCGCGGCTACACCGCCAGCGCACGGTGGTCGGCGTCAGCCGGTGCCGACTGGCAGCCTCCCCACTCGTCAGTCCACTTCCGTACACGCTGCTGAGCAGACTGCCGGCATCATCGTCGATCAGCTCGAGCTCGAGCGCGGCCCTGATGACGTCACCGACGGTCAGCATTGCGATGTCGCGGTTGTGATCGGCACCGTCGCGAACCCATTGCCGGTCGACCACGTCGGCGAAGCCGGCTCCGGGCGGCCACGGGCTGGCGACGGTCGCCCCTCGCTGCTCCCGGCGGGCGAGCTTGCGGGTGTCCAGAGCGAGATTGGCCGCGATGTGCGCCGGCCGACGGTCGATCGGGTAGGTCCGGATCCGCTCCCACATGGCTGCGAGGTAGTCGTCCACTCCCGCACCGGCATCGCCGTGCGACATCAGAATCACCTTGCCGAGCATGGCTTGCAGGACCGTGCGCGCGGCGGCGAGTGATCCCGCTGCCGACTCCTGGATCAAAGCCCCCAGCACCGGGTCCGGAGCGCGACCGACGGACGCCAGGACGTCACCCAGCGTGCGGCATCCCGCCAGCACGGGGTGTCGCACCACCCAGGCGGTGACCTCGTCTTCCTCCTCGGAGAGGCAGGCCCACTCTCGGTTGAGGTCGCCCACCACCGATCGGCGGAGACCCGCTGCTGTGTCCCTACGTCTCGCCATTTCCTGCCTCCCGCTCGCTGTGGCCATCACGATGTCGAGGAGGTGTTGTCAATGGTGTCTACCGACACGCCTCAGGTGTTGTCCGGATGGCTCCGGTGTTGTCCGATCGCCGGCAAACCCGGGTCGTGGTCGTCTTCGGCGCCATCCGCTGATGGTCTCGGCGCGCCCTCGGCACAGCTGGGACGAGTGATCGAGGCTCCGGTTCTCGGTCATCCGTATCCTTTGGATTCACCGAGGGCGCGTTCGCGGTCGAGCCATCGGCCGACACCGTGTGGATCCTGCGTTGACTGCACCCCGTGGATTCACACGCTCTGGGCCGTTGACCAGTCCGGCACCGGCAGCACCAAGGCTCGCGCCAGCCTCCGCAGGTAGTCGCGACGCGATAGCTCGATCACCCCCAGAGACGCGAGGTGCGGAGTCTGCCACTGCACGTCGAGCAACCGGCCTTCGCCTCCCGCTGCTCGGAGATGCGCGACGAGCGCGAGCAGGGCCACCTTGGAGGCGTCCCGGCCGATCTCTGGGTCATGGAACATCGACTCGCCCGCGAACAGACCACCGAGGCTGACGCCGTACAGACCACCGGCCAGTCGCCCGTCGGGAGCCCAGGCCTCGACGGAGTGGACGACACCGTCTCGGTGCAGCTGGGTGTAGATGGTGCGGATGCGTGGGTCGATCCAGCTGCCCGGCCGCCGCGGATCAGCGCAGCGGTCCAGCACCTGCGCGAAGTCGGTGTCGACCCGGATCTCGTACCGGCTGATCATCTTGCGCAGCGACCGCGTCACCCGCAAGCCGTCCAGCGGCAGGATCCCCCGGTTCAGCGGCGACCACCAGCCCATCAGACCGCGGCGTACGGGCATCGGGAAGACGCCGCTGCGGTAGGCGTCCAGCACCATCGCGGCGTCGGTCTCGTGCGACACCGCGATCAGGTCGTCGTCGCGCCACCGACTCGGCGGGCCGAACGGGGAGGGCTCCACCGGCCCAGTCTGCTGCCGAGCGCCGCGCCGGACGAATCCGCCGTCCGACGGAAAGCGCGGCCATGGGCGGCATCGGAGCTGTCGAAGGCGTTGACTGCCGGAAGGCGCGAGACCGGCGCCGGCGGACCGCAACGCAGTCGAGCCAGCCGGCGTCAGGGCTCGGCCAGGGGAAGACCGGGGTGGGCAGAGCGCTCAGCCACGTACGCTGGGCGTCAGCGCCAGCCACGTACGGCGTCCAGTCCCGGGAGGTCCGATGCCGTCTGCCCAAGACGTCGGCAGGTTGTTCGCACGCGGGCTGCCGGTGGCGACCAGGGTGATGACTCCGCAGGTTGCGGGCGGGGCGCTTCGCCAGGTGCTCGAGCTGGCCATCGACGGCACCTCCCGGCTGCCGGGAGCCAAGCACTCCGCCGCCAAGCACCTGCAGCGGCACGGTGGCGCCTCCGATTCCGCCATCGATGCGGTCATCGACTTCCACGTCCGGCTGGCCGGCGCCCAGGGCTTTGTCACGAATCTCGGCGGTTTGGCTGCCCTCCCGGTCACCATGCCCGCCAACCTGGCCGGTGTCGCCGTCGTGCAGACCCGGATGGTCGCGGCGATGGCGCACCTCCGCGGCTACGACCTCGACGACAACCGGGTCCGGACGGCACTGATCATGTGTCTGCTCGGCGGCGAGCAGGTGGCGAAGAGAATCGTCACCGGGAAGCTGCCGACCTCCCCGCTCGCCATCGCCACCGCGCCGATGTTCGACCCGCACCTGGATCAGCGGGTCTCCGAGGAGGTGCTGACCGATCTCATCCAGCGCGTCGGAGGCAAGAACCTCGCCCTCAGCGTCACCCGCCGCGTTCCCATCCTGGGGGGCGGTGTGGGTGCGGTGATGGACGGCATCGCCACCCACCAGATCGGCAAGTACGTCAAGAGCGAGCTGGTCGTCCGGCGCTCGCTCGGCTGCTGACCCAGCGGGACCGAGGTCTCTTCTCGGTGTCTGCTGGGTCACATCGGCTTGCCGACATCGCTGCCGCGATTTACGTTAGGCCAGGCTCACCTAGTGCGAGCCGCGGATCGGTCGACCGCCATGGGGGCCTCGACAGCCGCTGACACCGGGAACGAGCATGCTGGCCAACTACCTCATCGGCCTGCGCGAGGGCCTGGAGGCGGCCCTGGTCGTCAGCATCCTGGTGGCCTACCTGGTCAAGACCGACCGCCGTCACCTGCTCCCCCGGATCTGGATCGGTGTCGGCGTCGCGGTCGGCATCTCGCTGCTGTTCGGGGCCATCCTCACCTTCGGTCCCAAGGGACTGACCTTCGAGGCCCAGGAAGCGATCGGCGGCATCCTCTCCATCGTCGCCGTCGGCTTCGTCACCTGGATGATCTTCTGGATGGCCAGTGCGGCCGCCAGCATCTCCGGTGAGCTGAAAGCTGCGGTCGACAAGGCCGCCGACGCCAAACCGTGGTCGCTGATGGTGGTGGCCCTGCTCGCCGTCGGTCGGGAGGGACTGGAGACCGCCCTCTTCATCTGGGCTGCCACCCAGGCCAGCACCCGCGGCACCGGCAGCAGCGCCATCCCGTTGGTGGGTGCCTTGCTCGGCATCGCCACCGCGATCGTGCTGGGCTATCTCTTCTACAAGGGCGCAGTCAAGATCAACCTGACCAGGTTCTTCACCTGGACCGGCGCCTTCTTGATCATCATCGCCGGTGGCGTCCTGGCGTACGGGATCCACGATCTGCAAGAGGCCGGCATCCTGCCCGGCTTGAACAACCTGGCCTTCGACGTCAGCCACGTCATCCCGCCGACCTCGCTACTCGGCACCCTGCTCAAGGGCATCTTCAACTTCTCCCCGGCCACCACCTGGCTCGAGGCGATCGCCTGGGTCGCGTACGTGGTGCCGACCATGATCCTCTTCCTGCGGCGCATCCGGCGCCGCAGCCGACCCGTCAAGGCAGCCGCTCCGGCCGTCCCTGCGTCAGGAACCCACTCATGATCACCTCCCGCCGCCCCGGCGCCCGTACGCTCGCCGCCGCCGCGACGATCGCGCTCGGACTGCCCCTCCTGGCCGCCTGCACCGACAACCTTCCCGCCGCCGGGGATGGCGCCAGCGCCGATCCACGTGCTCTGACCGTCACCGCCACCGACACCACCTGCGAGGTGTCGGCAGCCGAGGCCCCCTCGGGCAACCTGCGGTTCTCGGTCACCAACAACGGCACCAAGGTGAACGAGTTCTACCTGCTGGCCGACGACGGTCTGCGGATTGTCGGCGAGGTGGAGAACATCGGACCCGGCCTGACGCGTGATCTGGTGCTGCAGGCTCCATCGGGCAGCTACTTCACCGCGTGCAAGCCCGGCATGGTCGGCGACGGCATCCGGGCTCAGTTCACCGTCAGCGACTCGGGCGAGACGCTGGCCCCGAACGAGGACGAGAAGGCGCTGGTCGAGCAGGCCAACACCTTGTATGCCGCGTACGTCCGAGACCAGACCGACCAGCTGCTGGTCAACACCGAGGAGTTCACCAAGCTCTTCATCGCCAAGGACGACGACAAGGCCCGCGAGCTGTACGCGCCGGCCCGCGTGCACTGGGAGCGGATCGAGACCGTGGCGGAGTCGTTCGGCGACCTCGACCCGCAGATGGACGCCCGCGAGGCTGATCTCGAGCCCGGCCAGAAGTGGACCGGCTGGCACCGGATCGAGAAGGACCTGTGGCCGGAACGGGCCGAGGACTACACGCCGATGACCGACGCCGAGCGCCAGGAGTACGCCGACGACCTGCTGGCCAACACCAAGACCCTGTATGACCGCACCCGCGACATGACGTTCACCGCCGACCAGATCGCCAACGGCGCCAAGGGGCTGCTGGACGAGGTCGCCACCGGCAAGGTGACCGGCGAGGAGGAGTACTGGTCGCGGACGGACCTGTGGGACTTCCAGGCCAACGTCGACGGAGCCCGGGTCGCGTTCGACGGGTTGAAGCCGCTGCTCCAGGCCCGCGGGGAGACGGCGCTGATGGAGCAGATCGAGACCAGGTTCACCGAGCTGCAGACCCTGCTGGACAAGTACCGCGACGGTGACGGCTTCGTCTACTACAACGCACTGACGGCGGAGCAGGTCAAGGAGCTGTCCGACGCGGTGAACGCGTTGTCCGAGCCGCTGTCCCAGCTCACCGCCGCGGTGATCTGAGAAACTTCTGGAGCGAAACCCACATCAGATGTCGAAAGCAGTGCAGAAGTCGCCGGAGGAGGAGGCGCCGCCCGTGGGCGGGGTCTCCCGTCGGGCTGTGCTGGGCGCGGCCGGTGCCGGGGTGGCTGGGATCGGCCTCGGCGCGGCCGGGATGGCGTACCAGGACCGCCGGGATGACCTGGCGGCCACCGGCGCAGCACCGGCGGCGATCCGGCGGGCGTACCCCTTCTACGGCGACCACCAGGCCGGAATCGTCACGCCGATGCAGGATCGGCTGCACTTCGCCGCCTTCGACGTCACCACCGCCGACCGGGACGAGCTGACCGGGCTGCTGCGCGACTGGACCGCGGCCGCGTCCCGGCTGACCCAGGGCCAGGACGCCGGTGAGCTGGGGGCGACCTCAGGCCCGTACGACGCTCCCCCGGACGACACCGGTGAGGCGATCGGGCTGCCGCCGTCGGGGCTGACCATCACCTTCGGCTTCGGTCCGTCGCTGTTCCGCCGCGACGGCAAGGACCGGTACGGGATCGCCGACCGTCAACCGGCCGCGCTGCGACGGCTGCCGCACTTCCCGGCCGACAACCTCGACCCGGCGAAGTCCGACGGTGATCTCTGCATCCAGGCCTGCGCCGACGACCCGCAGATCGCCGTGCACGCGATCCGGAACCTGGCCCGGATCGGCTTCGGCCGAGTGGCGATGCGCTGGTCGCAGCTCGGTTTCGGGCGCACGTCGTCGACCTCGACCTCGCAGTTCACCCCACGGAACCTGTTCGGGTTCAAGGACGGCACCGCCAACCTCAAGGCCGAGGAGCCCGCTCTGGTCGACGAGCACGTCTGGGTGCCGGCCGGCGCCGATCCCCGAGCGGACTGGCTGGTCGGTGGCAGCTATCTGGTCGCGCGCCGGATCAACATGACCATCGAGACCTGGGACCGGCAGTCGCTGCGTGAACAAGAGGCGGTGATCGGCCGGACCAAGGCGGAGGGGGCGCCGCTGTCCGGCGGGACCGAGTTCAGCGAACCGGACTTCACCCTGCTGGGCCGAGGCGACCTGCCGATCATCGCCGAGGACTCGCACGTGGCGCTGGTCCATCCCAGCGCCAACGACGGCGCCCGGATGCTCCGCCGCGGCTACAACTTCGTGGACGGCTCCAACGGCCTGGGCCGGCTGGATGCCGGGCTGTTCTTCATCGCGTACGTGGTCGACCCGCGAACCCACTTCATCCCGATCCAGACCAAGATCGGGGTCGGCGACCGGATGAGCGAGTACCTCCAGCACACCGGGTCGGCCCTGTTCGCCGTGCCGCCGGGCGTGAAGCTCGGCGAGTACGTGGGACAGACGTTGTTCGCTTGAGTCGGCGGCTCAACGCCAGCCGAGCTCCGGCGCCAGCTGTGTCACCACGCTGTCCAGCACGTGCGCGTTGTAGTCGACGCCGAGCTGGTTCGGCACCGTCAGCAGCAGCGTGTCCGCCGCGGCGATCGCCTCGTCCTCGGCCAGCTCAGCGATCAGCTTGTCGGGTTCGCCGGCGTACGAGCGACCGAAGCGAGCGTTGCCGCCGTCCAGCCAGCCCACGCTGTCGGTGGAGTTCTGCTCCCGCCAGAACAGCTGCCGGTCCAGGTCGCTGACGATGGGGAAGATGCTGCGGCTGACCGACACCCGCGGCTCCCGCTCGTGTCCGGCGGCTTTCCAGGCGTCCCGGAACCGCAGGATCTGCTCCGCCTGCAGCTGGTGAAACGGCACCCCGGTGTCCTCGGTGAGCAGCGTCGAGCTCATCAGGTTCATGCCCTGCTCACCGGTCCACTCGGCGGTCGCGCGGGTTCCGGCACCCCACCAGATCCGGTCCCGCAGACCGGGCGAGTACGGCTCGAGCCGCAGCAGTCCCGGTGGGTTCGGGAACATCGGCCGTGGGTTGGGCTGCGCGAATCCCTCACCCTGCAGCACCTCGAGCAGCACCTTGGTGTGCTCGCGCGCCATGTCGGCGTCCGACATGCCCTCCGGCGGCACGTGCCCGAAGTAGCGGTACCCGTCGATCACCTGCTCGGGCGATCCCCGGCTGATGCCGAGCTGCAGTCGGCCACCGGAGATCAGGTCAGCGGCACCGGCATCCTCGGCCATGTACAGCGGATTCTCGTACCGCATGTCGATCACCGCGGTGCCCAGCTCGATCCGACTGGTCTTCGCTCCGGCCGCCGCCAGCAGCGGGAACGGCGAGGCGAGCTGCTGGGCGAAGTGGTGCACCCGGAAGTAGGCGCCGTCGGCTCCCACCTCCTCCGCCGCCACCGCCAGCTCGATCGACTGCAGCAGCGCGTCGGCGCCGGAGCGGACCATCGAGTGCGACGAGGCGTTCCAGTGCCCGAAGGACAAGAAGCCGATCTTCTTCATGCCTCACCCAACTCCGTCTGACTGAGGGCCATTCCCGATGGCGATCCTCCGAGCATCCCGCCTCCACGCCGATACATCTGCCCATGGGCCGAGCCGTCCCGACTCGGGTTCCCGGTCGAGTCGGGGCGGCAGACCCTGGCCCCTGGGACGCACGGAGGGCGACGGTGAGAGGGTCCGCCCCTTCTCCCGTACGGAGGTCCCGATGCCCACCGAGTCCACTGAGTCCACCGAGTCCACTGAGTCCACGGAGCCTGTCCAGCGCCCCAGTCCGACCGCGAACCGCGCCCGCTCCGCCAACTTCCGCCACGGCCGATTCGCTCCCGCGCCGCTCATCCTGGTCACCGCCCTGGCCGGGTTCGCCGTCGTGGTCGCCACCACACTCATCGCCGTGTCCGCCTCCGGTGTCCCACTGCTGTCGGAGGCCACGTCGGTCCAGTTCGCGGCGGCGCTCGGCCTGATCGTCCTCCGAGGTGCCGTCTACCTGCTCGCTTTCTGCTGGGGAGCGGTCGGGGTCGGGCTGATAGCCCGCCGGATGCTCATGGAGGGCAGCCGGGCCCGAGCCCTGGCCATCGGCTCCCTGATCTGCTGCGCCGTCTCCGTGGCGTCGGCGGCCAGCCAGGTCGTCATCCCCCTCGCGGCGTACGGCTTCGCCCAGCCCCGCTTCGGCGACACCGCCGCCTACAGCGCCTTCTACCTGACCAGCCTGCTCGCCGTGGAAGGAGCTGTCGTGGCCGCCGGCCTCGCCGCCCTGGCCGTCCGCGCTGCCGGCATCCGGCCCGGGTTCATGCTGATCCTCGCCCTGGTCTGCCTCGCGTACGTGATCGTCGACGTGACCACGCGCGGCGGCATCCCACCGTTCGGCGTCGCATTCGTCTGGCTGGCTCTGGGGATCGGCCTGCGGTCCTCCCGGGTGCCGGCCTGACCCGCGTACCCTCCTGCTATGAGGTCCGCGTGACCGCCGTGCCGTCGCGAGTCACGTCCGCGTCCAGCGCCCACAGCCAGCGCCTCCTTAACCGAATCCGTGAGGCTGCGCTCTGGGTCCTCGTCGGGCTGCTGGTCGCGATCTTCGCGGCCGGGATCGTGGCCGGGATCGCCCTGGGATCGGCGGCGACGTCGACGATGCTGCTCGACTGGACGACAGCGACGATCGCCCCGATCCTCGCCTCCTGGGGACTGCCGGCCGGCTCGGTGGTCGCGTACCTGCTGCTGCTCGAGATCGGCACCTTCGGACTCGGCCTGGTCGCCGTCTGGCTGCTGCTGCGCCGGCCGTGGTCGGGCTTCCGGGTGTACGTGGCGGTGGTCCTGCTGCTGCACGTGACCGTCGGCGGCTCTGCGGCGCTGCTGCTCGGTGCCGCCGTCCCCGCCCTGTCCTGGACGGTGGCCTTGTCGGGACTCGGCTGGTTCGGCCTGTTCAGCCTGCTGCTGGTCTTCCCCGACGGCCGGTTCGTGCCTCGCTGGACGCGGTGGACGGTGCCCGCGTGGATCGCGGTCTTCGTCGGGTTCCTCACGCTGGACCCCAACAAGTCCCCGCCGGCGCTGCCGGCGCTGGCCCTGCTCGCCCTGTTGGTGATCGGCGTCGTCGCGCAGGTCCTTCGCTACCGCGGAGAAGCCGGATCCATGACTCGTGAGCAGACCCAGTGGGTGCTGGCGATGCTGCTCGCCCGGGTCGGGTTCGTGGTGGTGATCGGGATCGTCGGCCTCGTGCAGCCGGACACGGCGCCGAGCGCCGCGGCGCTGGTGGTGGAGCTGGCCGGGATGGGCGTCAGCTACCTGGTCAGCGCGCTGCTGGTGCTCTCGATCGCGGTGGCCGTGGTCCGGCACCGGCTGTTCGGCGCCGAGGTGGTGGCCAGCCGCGCCGTCGTCTACGGGGCCCTGACGGTGTTCGTGCTGCTGCTGTACGGACTGCTGGTCGGCGTCGTCGGACTGGTCTGGCCGAGCGGCGGCGTGGTTCTTCCCGTCCTGGCCACGGCCGCAGCGGCCGCCTCGCTCGTCCCGGTCCGGACGTGGCTGCAACGGCGGGTCGCCCGGCTCGTCTACGGGGACCGCGCCGAGCCGTACCGAGTGGTCAGCGAGCTCGGCGAACGGCTGGCGGCGACCGCTCGGCCCGAGGACCTGGTGCAGACCCTCGTCCAGTCGGTCGGGTCGGCTCTCGGCCTGCGTCGGGTGGCCGTTGTCCTGGTCGGGCTGCCGCATCCGGTGGCCACGTACGTCGACCACACCGCGACCCGATCGGACGGGACGGCCGAGAGCTTTCCCATCGACCACCAGGGTCGGCGGGTCGGGACGCTCGAGGTCGCGCCGCAGCGGACCGAGCCGCTGACCGGCGACGACCGCGCCCTGCTCCGCAGCGTCGCCGGCCAGGCCGGGCTCGCGGTGGCCGCTGCCCAGGCGTCCGCCGAGGTCGAGGTGGCGCGGAACGAGGCGATCGCGGCGCGCGAGGAGGAGCGGCGACGGCTGCACCGCGACCTGCACGACGGGCTCGGGCCGACGCTGGCCAGCCTCTACCAACGAGTCGACCTCGCCGGCCGCCTGGTCGACTCGGACCCGCCCGCCAGTCGGCGACTGCTCGCGGTCGCGGGGGACCAGATCCGCGAGACGGTCGCCGACGTGCGTCGTCTGGTCTACGCGCTGCGTCCGCCGCGGCTGGATGACCTGGGGCTGGTCGAGGCGCTGCGGCTGGCGACCGAAGAACTGCCGGGAGCCGGGTCGCCCGACTTCGCGATCCGCTGCCCACAGCCGTTGCCCGCACTGCCGGCGGTGATCGAGACGACGGCGTACCGGATCGTGCTGGAGTCGGTCACCAACGTCGTCCGGCATGCCCGAGCCGACAACTGCACGGTGGATCTCGTCATCTCCGGATCGTCGTTGGTGGTCACGGTGCAGGACGACGGCGTCGGGCTTCCGACGCCGGTGCCGCCGGGCGCCGGTCTCCGTTCCGTCCGAGACCGGGTGGCCGAGGTGGGTGGCTGTGTCGAGACCGCTACGGCCGTACCGCACGGGACGATCCTTCGAGCCCGGCTTCCGCTCGGCGGCGAGCAGGTCGGATGAGCGCCACACCGATCCGGGTCCTGCTGGCCGACGACCATGCCTTCTACCGGGAGGGCGTGAAGGCGATGCTGGCGGCGGCCGGCGCTGCGGTGGAGGTGGTGGGCGAGGCGGCGACCGGCGAGGAGGCGATCGAGCTGGCTCGCGCGACGGCGCCGGACGTGGTGGTGATGGACCTGGCCATGCCCGGGATGAGCGGTCTGGAAGCGACCCGCCGGATCGTCGCCGCGAACACCGCGATCGCGGTCCTGGTGCTGACCATGTCCGACGACGACTCCGTCTTCGCCGCGATCCGGGCCGGGGCCCGGGGCTACCTGCTCAAGGACGCCAGCATCGACGAGCTGATCGGCGCCCTGGCCGCGGTGCGCGGGGGCCAGGCGATTTTCAGCCCGAGCAGCGCCGAACGCGTGCTCGGGGCCGTGGCCGGGCGTGGCGACCGGCGCTCGAGCCTGCCGTTCCCCGACCTGACCGACCGCGAGCGCGACGTCCTGACCCTGCTGACCGCCGGGCGCAGCAACGCCGAGATCGGCGCCGAGCTGCACCTGTCGCTGAAGACGGTACGCAACTACGTGTCGGCGATCCTGGTCAAGCTCGGCGTCCGCGACCGTACGCAGGCGGTGGTGCGCGCACGGGAGACGGGTTTCGGAGCTGCTTGATCGCCGGTGCCATGATCGCCCGGTGAGCGCCGGCACCGACGACCCTGCTGCTACCGCCGGCGGTCTCGGCGAGTACGCCGCCGCCGCGCTGGTGTTCGGTGCCTCGGCGGCGGTGCTGGTGGTGGAGGTGACCTCGCTGCGACTGCTCGCTCCCTTCCTGGGTCTGACGCTGGAGACGAGCACGATCGTCATCGGTACGGCGTTGGCCGCCATCGCCGTCGGGTCGTGGTCCGGTGGTCAGCTGGCCGACCGGGTCCCGCCGCTGCGCACGATCGGTCCGCTGCTGGCCGTCTCCGGGGTCGCGGTCGCCCTCACCCCGTTCGCCGTCCGCAGCGCAGGCGCGCTGCCCACCGACTGGGCGCTGGTGCTGGTCCTGGTGTCGGCGCTCAGCATCATCGTGCCGGGGTCGCTGCTCTCGGCGGTCACTCCGATGGTCACCAAGCTGCGACTGACCAGCTTGAGCGAGACCGGCACGGTCGTCGGCCGGCTGTCGGGGATCGGCACCGCCGGCGCGATCGCGGGCACCGTGATCACCGGGTTCGTGCTCATCGCCCGGATTCCGGTCAGCGGGATCCTGGTGGGGCTCGGCGTGCTGCTGGTGCTGGCCGGCGCGGTCGTCGAGTGGCGGACCCGCGGAATGCGCGCGGCGGCCGTCCCTGCCGTCCTGGTCCTGCTCGGTGGGCTGGCGGCCGTGGCGGCGCCCGGTGGCTGCGACGCCGAGACCAAGTACCACTGCGCCGTCGTGCTGGCGGACTCGGAGCGAGGAACCGGACGAACCCTGGAGCTGGACGGGCTGCGGCACTCCTACGTCGACCTCGCCGACCCTCGGCACCTCGAGTTCCCGTATGTCCGAGCGATCGTGGCCGTGATCGACACCGAGCTGCCCGGCGACCGCCCGCTACGGGCGTACCACTTGGGAGGCGGTGGGCTGACCGTGCCCCGCTATCTCGCCGAGACCCGACCCGGCACCACCAGCGTGGTCTCGGAGATCGATCCCGGCGTGGTCGCCGTCGACGAGGACCTTTTGGGATTCCGACCGGACGAGCGGGTCCAGGTCCGGGTGGAGGACGGCCGCCTCGGCCTGCGCCGGCTGCCCGCCGACAGTCAGGATCTGGTCGTCGGCGACGCGTTCGGCGGGGTCAGCGTCCCGTGGCACCTCACCACCCGGGAAGCGGTGGCCGACGTGGACCGGGTCCTCGCCCCGGGTGGGGTCTACGTGCTGAACCTGCTCGACTCCGGCCCGCTGGCCTTCGCCCGCGCGGAGGTGGCGACGCTGCGCGAGCGATTCCCGTACGTGGCGTTGGCCACCGAGGCCTCGACCCTCTCCGACGGCTTCAGCGAGGGCGGAAACCTGGTGGTGATCGCCTCCGATCGGCCGCTGGACTCCGCCGGGCTCCGCGCTGCTCTGCTCGAACCGCTGCCCGGCTGGCGGGTGATCGACGACGCGGACCTGGCCGACTGGACCGGCGACGCCCCGGTGTTGACCGACGACTACGCCCCGGTCGACCAACTGCTCACGCCGCGCTGAGGGTCGCTGCGGTGCCCTGGGGTGATCTGCCTGAGGTCAGCCGCCGACCGTGGTCACCAGGGTGGTCAGTCCCGGCGCTCGGGGCGTCGAGGCGAAGCCGACGGAGACGGGCGGCTCGACCGGAGCCAGGTCACCGAGCGGTAGCCCACGCCAGATACCGGCCGCGGCGGTGATCGCGTGCCGGTCGGTGGCTCCGTACGCCTCCCACCGATCCGCACCGGCCGACCCGTAGGTGCGCACCCCCGGCACCAGCAACCCACTGACCGGCGCGATCAGCCGCGACCAGGTCGGTGCGGTCGCGATCCGTGGCGGCACCAGCCGCAGCAGCCGACCCAGCCCCGTCCTGGGCCCGACCACGAAGCCGAGTCCCAGACCAGGCGCCGCGACGGACACGTCCGACACCGCTCGCTCTGCGGCCACCGGGCCGACCACGACCTCGTCGAAGACGTAGGTGCTCGCGATGAACTCGGCGATCTCCTGGGTGGGCGCCAGCAGCACTCGCCAACCGTCGGCCTGCTGCAGCATCACGTCGGCGAAGGTGCCGTACGGGCTGGTGGTCCAGCGCCCGACCACCACCCGGACGCCCGAGGTCGTTCCGAGACCGGCGATCTCCCCACCGAACCGGAGCCGGCGGCTCATCCGGACGGGTCGTCACCGTGAGCGCGGGCCAATGCCGCATCGGAGTCCTGTGGGTCGTCGCTGCGCGGCACCACCGTCGGCACCGGCCGCTTCGGCTCCACCCCGGTGCCGTGCGGTACGCCGATCAGGCCCTTGCCCAGCCACGGCCCGAGGTAGCGCCTGATCCAGTCGACGTCGGAGACCAGCTGCTCGCGGAACCGGCGCCGGGTCGGCTCGTCGTCCAGCGGCACGGCCCAGGACTCGTCGGCCCCGTCGATGCCCAGACGCCACGCCAGGGCGGCAGCGGTCCGTTGGTGACCGAGCTCGTTGCCGTGCAGTCGGTCCTCGAACCACAGCCGGGGATCCTCGGTGATCGGGTAGTTCTGGAAGTCCATCACCAGCACTCCGTACCGCTCCGCTTCGGCCCGCACGATGTCGTTGAAGCGGAACATCCGATCACGAAGGTGCTTGCCCAGCGGGTTGATGGACGTCGGATCGGGCAGCGTGAAGGTCAGCACGGCGCAGTCGTGGGCGCGAGCCTCGCCGTACATCGCCGCAAGATCGGCCCGCATGGCGTCCAGGTCCCAGCCGGGGGCGATCAGGTCGTTGCCACCGCCGAAGATCGTCATCAGGTCCGGCTGCATCGCGAGCGCGTCGTCGAACTGCCGGTTCCGGATCTCGGTCAGCCGCAGACTGCGGACCGCGAGGTTGGCGTACTCCAGCGGCTCGTGCTGGGCGTCGGCGATCAGCTGGGCGAGCCGATCCGCCCAGCCGCGGTAACCGCCCTGGCCGTCAGGATCCACCAACCCTTCGGTGCTGGAGTCGCCGATGGCGACGTAGCGGTGAAACGTGGGCACGTCCTCGATTGTGGCTCAGCGCGCACAAACGTTCGTGGGTGGCCCACGCCTGTGTGGACCACCCACGGACGCCCCGGGGGCAGGGGCTTGTCGGATTGTCGAGAGGTCAGCGTCGGAGCGAGTGGTGATGCACCTTGACCGGAAGGGGCTGGTCGGCGGAGCTGCGCGGGTCGTGGCGTCGATGGCTGGACGGGAGCTCAGACAGCGTCGGAACGATCGCCAGCAGCGCCACGAGCAGCATGCCGACGGCGGCGACGCCGGCGATCGCGAGCTGAGTGATGTCCATGGCTCAAGAGTGCGTCGCCGAGCCGTGAAATAGATCACACTTTCCTATGAATTGACTGCAAAACCCTCAATCGCGCCCCCGGGCAGGCGGACGAGCGTCGATGGCAAGGAATCAGGACCCGGTACGGACTCCGGGGTGCCGCCCGTCGGCAGTTGCCTGGCGGGTGCAGCCACCTCGGAAAGCTAGGGCATCTGTCCGTCCAGGGCGTCCTTCATGGCGGCGATCTCGTCGGGTAGCACCTGGCAGCAGCCACCGACCAGTCGCGCGCCGTCGGCCACCAAGCCAGGCGCCTCGGCCGGCAGCAAGGCCGCACTCCCCGTCCACGTCCGGGCCACGGCGTCCCACTGCTCACCGCTGTTCGGGTAGACGACGACAGGTTTGCCCGAGATCCGCGCGGCCGTCGGCACCAGCCGCCGGGCGTCGTCCGGAGGCAGGCAGTTGACGCCGACAGCGATCACCTCGGCCACGTCGGCCGCCATCTCGAACGCCTCCGCCACCGGCTCGCCGGCCCGGGTGGTCGACGGCGAGGCGCAGGTGAGGGACAGCCAGCACGGCACACCCGTGCCGGCCACCTCGGCCAGCAGCGCCTCCGCCTCGGCCAGGCACGGAATGGTCTCGATCGCCAGCACGTCGGCGTCGCCGTCGGTCACCGTCTCGCTCAGCACGGCCAGCCGGGGTCGGTGCCAGGCGCGCAGCTCCGCCACGGTCAGCCCATAGTCGCCGCGGTACTCCGAGCCGTCGGCCAGCGCGGCCCCGTACGGACCGACTGACGTCGCGACCCAGGCATCGTCGGTGTCCAGCACCCCCGCCCGCGCCAGGTGCGCCATCTGCACGCTGCGCCGGAACAGCGCGTCCGCCTCGGCGCGGTCCATCCCGATGCGTCGCAGACCCTCGTACGAGAGCTGGTAGGAGGCGGTCGTGGCCACCCGCGCCCCGGCGCTGAAGAACCGCAGGTGTGCGAGGCCCACCTGGGCGGGTTCCTTCACCAGCAGCTCGCCGGACCACAACGCTCCGGAGAGGTCATGTCCCATCGCCTCCAGCTGGGAGGCCAACCCGCCGTCCAGCAGCACCGGCCCGTCGGCCATCGCCTCAGCCAGTGGCCGTCGAGTCACCACGACGACCCGCTCACCCGAGCAGTCACGGCGCCACCGAGGCCGGTGCCGCGTTGTCGGCCGGCGGCTGGTGCTTGATCACCGGCGGGGACTTCTTCCGCTTCCGGGCGGTTCCCGGCGGTGGGCCGCTGGAGAACAGGGCCCGTACCCACCGGTGCTGCGGCTGGGAGTCGACGAACAGGGCTCGGATCAACAGGGTCATCGGGATGGCCAGGATCGCTCCCAGGCCGCCCAGCAGGAAGGTCCAGATGATCAAGGCGAGGAAGGTCAGCGTGGTGTTCAGCTGCACCCGGTCGCCGACCACCTTCGGCTGGATCAGGGTCTGGACCACCACGTTCAACACCGAGTAGCCGACGGCGATGATCACCGCGGTCTGCCAGTCGATCAGCAGCCAGCCGACCAGGGCCGGTGGGATCAGGCCGAGGATGAAGCCGATGTTGGGGATGAAGTTGGTGACGAAGGCCAGCAGGGCCCACAGCCAGGCGTACGGGATGCCGAGGAATGCCAGCAGGATCCAGTCGAGAACCGCCACGATGGCACCGAAGATCGCCGCGACCGCGAAGTAGTTGCGGGTCGAGATCCCGAGGTTGGTGAGGGCCCGCGAGGTGGCCGGTCGCAATCGGACAACCATCGCCAGCCGAGCCGAGAAGTCCGCGCTGTCCAGTGCCATGAAGAAGACCAGGGCGGCCAGGAAGGCCAACGCGGTGAGGAAGGAGGCCGAGACCGACAGCACGGTGCTGGCCAGGTTCACCAGTCGGGACGGCGAGATGATCGTGAAGATCTGTTGGACGTCGGTCGGATCGACACCGAACTGCTGGGCCAGCTGGCCGACGTAGCCGGCCAGCTCGGTGAACTTGCTCCCGTTCTCGGCCACGATCAGGGCGAACCTGGCCAGCGCCAGGTAGACGCACATGCCCATGAAGATGATCACCCCGTACACCAGCAGGATGCTGAGTGGGATGGTGACCGCGCGCGGCACCCGACGTCGTTCGAGCGCCGCCATCGCCGGCCGGAAGATCATCATCAAGAAGAAGGCGAGCAGCACCGGGGCGATGATCGACGCCGTCATCTTCAACGCTCCGCTGACGATCGCCACCCCGGCCAAGGTCAAGACGATGGTCGAGACCGGAGTCGACGAGCGGTGCTCTTGTCGGTAGTTCGGATGGTCGGACGAGGGACTCATCGGCTGTGCCTTCCTGATCTCCCGCTGGTGTGCGGTGCATTCTGTCAGCAGCCGGGTAGCTGGTCCGCTCTCCACGACCGCGGGCGAGCAGCTCGCCGGAGTGGTCGTTGATCCGGTCGGTCAGTCCCACCAGAAGCGCCAGACCGGGCTCTCGATCATGGGGATCAGCCGGTCCAGGGTGTCGCTGCCCTGGAAGACCGCGTCCTCGCAGTAGGCCACCGCTTCGAAGGCGGCCAGCTCCGCGGCGGCACCGGTCGGCGGATGGTCGACTCGCAGGACGACCTCGTCGAGCGTCTGGCCGAACAGCTCGGCGCCGAAGTAGCCGGCCCACCGGCGCAGCACCAGCGTGTGCTCGTGACCACCGAAGTCGTGGTTCACCGCGCCCTCCCAGTTGAGGGTCTCCGGCACCAGCCAGCCGACGGCGGCCGGGACGAGCACGATCTCGGTGCACTCCTCGGCGAACGCGAGCAGCACCTCGGCCTCGTCCACCACACCGCTCGGGGGCCGGTCGCCGCGGGTCAGCTGGGACAGCAGCGGCGAGTCACCACCGTTCAGCCGCTCCTGCAGCCACTCGGCGCCGGTGGTGTCTCCCGTACCGGGTGGACTGGTCGACTCGAACTCGACCGTCTCCCAGAAGGTCTCGCTCACCAGCAGCGGCCACCAACCGGTGCTCGGATGCGCGGCCCGGAACTCGTACCAGAGAGCGACCGCCTGATGCGGATCGTCGAAGGCAGTGCGCCAGATCGGCACCCCAGTGCCCACGGTCTGGTCTGGACGCCACGGCAGACCCGTCGGCAGCGCCGGTGCAGGCGGCCAGGGCGGCATCGGCGTCAGCGTGGGCACCGGCGGATCGGGCGGCAGCACAACGGGCATGGTCGGCATTCTCGCCCGAGGTCGAGGCCCTGGTCGTCGGGCCCTGATCGGTCGGGCCCGGGGTCAGTGAGGGCCTGGGGTCAGTTAGGGCCCTGATGGTCGGCGCCGGTCCGGTCGGGTCGGGCCGGACGCCCGCGCGGGGTGAGATGGAGAGACGCACCCAGCTGGTCGACGGCGCCGGTGTGCTGGTCAACCTTGCCGGCCGCAGTGTCCTCACGGACGCAGCACAGCGCTCGGCGCCCGCTCAGAGCCGGCTTTGACCACACCGTGACGCAACCGAGAGATCGGTGCGGATGGTGGGGCGTACCGGCGAGCATCGCCGGATCGGACCGCCGGAAGCGGCCGAAACCCCGGCAACCAAGGAGCTCGACATGCCAACCGTTTCCACCCCCAACCTCACCCTGAGCGAGGCAGACAGCCAGGTGACCGTCTCGGTCGACTACACCGTGACCTTCGACCCATGGGACCGCGCGCTGGTCGGCCTCGGGCGCCGATATCACCGCCACCTCAACATCCACGGCTGGGATGGCGGCCCCGACCTGGGCGCGGCGATCCCGGAGGCGGAGTTCATTCGCTTCGACTTCCCGGTCACCGTGGGCACCACCGATCAGGTCTTCGTCCGGAACGAGCACAAGCTCCTGCCCAGAAGCTTTTTTCAGGAGGATCCCACGGGCAACCCGGACGAGCTCAAGGCCAACGTCTTGATCCACTCCAACCAGGTGATTCAGGAGTGGAGCCCGGACGCCATCAGCGACACGGAGACGCTGACCAGCGCCCCCTGATCTCGAGGAGTTCCGGTCCGCAGGCCGGCACCGGCGACGGTGCCGGCCTGCGGCGCTCTCGGTGTCAGAAGACGGCGTGCGGCCCGGGCTCCGCGGGCAGGCCGAGGTCAGCCATCGCCGTCCGGTACTGCGCGGCTGCGACTCGAGCCTGTCCGTGTCGGCGGGCATGCACCAGCAACGCGATCAGGCTGCGGTGGGCATCCTCGTCGTAGTGATCATCCTCCAGCAGCCGGCGCAGGTGTGCCGCCGCCCGGTCGTTCTCGCCCGCGGTCCGGCAGTACTCGGCCAGCAGCCGAAGTCCCTGATGGAAGGCGGCCCGCGCCTCGTCGCGCAGGGCGCTGGTCTCGGCGTCGTACGGCGCGTCGGCGAACGGCTCATCGGTGTACCCGTGCACCGCCTCGGCGAGCAAGAGCCGGGCGTCGGCCGCCAATCCGTGCTCGTGCAGCGCGATGGCGTCGCTCACGTCGAGCAGGAACTGCTCGACGTCCACATCGACGTTCGCCGAGTTCAGCGCAACGCACGCCTGGTCGGCGATGACGGCCTCTTGGCCGATCACGCCCCGGAGAACGGACAGCACCACCGAGAGCCGGTGGGCGGTCCGGTCCGGGTTGTCATCGGGCCACAGCAGCTCGCAGATCTCCATCCTCGGTATCGCCCGCCCGCGCCGGCAGGTGAGCAGCCGCAACAGCCCGCGCGCCTGCCGGGACTGCCACGCGTCGGGGGGCACGGTGACACCGTCGACCTCCACCTCGAACCGACCGAAGGTGCGGATGTGGACCGCACCCCGGGGGTCCCCCACCCGCAGTGGCAGGTCCGGCACGCCGGCCGCGGTCAACCGCCCCAGGGCCAGCCGCGCCGCGAGCCGGTCCGACGTCGAAGGCTGCGTGGGGAGCCGACTCAGCCGGAGCAGCACACGGTCGGCATCGTGGGTCGCGCCGGCTTGTTGCCAGATCAGCTGTGCCTCCAGCAGTGCGGCCCGCGCCCGAGTCTTGTCCAGCGTGGTTGCGCGCAGTTCCAGGGCCTCAGCGAGCCAGGATCGTTCGCGACGCCGGCGAGCATGCTCAACTGCTTTCGCCGCGAGCGCTCTGGCCGTCACGAGATCGCGGCGTGCGTGAGCGGTGAGCCCGGCGGCCAGCAGCGCCGGGATCGCGGCGGATCCAGTCGCGTCCTGGAGCGCCTCGGCCGCGAGCGACGAGGCGAGATCGACGTCATCGGGGAGCAGCGTCGTGGCCAGGCAGGCCAGGGCCGGCACCCGCACCTGACGGTCGTCGTGGGTCGACGTCAAGCGCAGGGCCTGCTCCAGTGCGGCACGAGCCTGCTCACGGCATCCCCGGCGGATGTGGACCTGAGCCAGCACGAGCAGCGCCCCGGCCGTGCGATGGGTGCCAATCGATCCAGCGAGCGCCAACGCCCGCTCGCAGCACAGCAGCGCGTCGTCCAACCGACCGAGCCGGATGAGACCCTCCGCCTCGTTGCCGAGGGCGACGGCAAGAAGGGTTGCCGATCCGAGCCGCTCGGCAGCGGCTCCCGCCCTGGACGCGACGTCCACAGCTTCGTCGAAGCGGGCATCGGCCAGCAGATGGTGACTGCGGTTGACGTCGATGCGGGCGATCTGCACCAGATCGCCGGCCGCCGCAGCATGGACCGCGGCCTGGGCGTACTCCTCCTCGACGGTCGCCGGGTCACCCCCGAGGCTCACCACCAAGGCGATCGCGACATGCGCCGCCGCCAGGACCCGGGGCTCGCCCACCGATCTGGCCAGTTCGCCGGCGGCGCACGCACAGGCAAGTCCCTCGTCCGCGTCGCCGAGAAGCCAGTGGGCCGTCGCGGCGGAGGAGAGCAACCAGGCCTGATCGGCAGGCCGGCCCTCGCCCGGCGGCGCGCGGCCGTAGGTCTCGAGGGCACGTCGAGGAGCGCCCTGCTGCTGATAGGCCAATCCCATCCGCCACGCCACATCGGGCTCCAGCGGCCCCGAATCGTTCGGTTCAAGCTCGGCGTAGGCGTTGAGTGCGGCAGTGACGTGCCCGGCGGCGCGGTGGGCGTCACCCAAGACCAGCCAGGCGGCCCGGGTGTGTTCGGGAAGCCCGACAAGCCGGTCGACAGCGGTGGCGGCTTTGCCCTGCAGGACGAGCCGCTCGCACTCGGCGACCACCTGGTCGCAGTCCTGGCGCATCAGCGCCTCCTCGAGCCGTGTCGGCCAGAGGAGCCGCGTGTACGCAGGACGGTGCACCCACTGAGCCGGGCGAGGTCGTTACCCCGCGGGGGTGGTCCGATGCCTCCAGCTCAGCCTACGCGCCACCCCGCATGCCGAGCGACTGTCTCGGTCCTGCGGTTGCTGCAGGCAGGATCGACTCGGTGCGCTGGCCCGACCTGCGTGCTCAGCTGCGCTGACCGGCCATCCACTGCCAGCTGCGGGTGTCGTCGATCTTGGGATCGTTGCGTGCCAGCGATCCACCCTGACAACCAGAACTCGGGGCGCAGCAGCCCGAACGGCCCTAGTCTGTGCGCCGGTGGCCCGCTGGCCGACGACGAGCGGATGCAGGCCGTGCAGCCGTATGCCACCCAGACGAACCTCGATCGACCGCTGTACGCTGCCCGGCGGGTGGCGGCGCTGGCCGTCGATGCGTTCCCGGTCACGATCCTGCCGAACCCGCTGATCACTGAGCTGACCACCCTGTACGCGACCGGTGACAACTCACTGCCGCTGACCGAGGAGCTGGCGGCCGACATCTTCATGGGTCGGTTCTCCGACAAGTTCCGGTCGGCCGCTCAGGTTGCCGGAGCCGAGCTGCGCGGTTCGTTGTACGCCCGCTACTACGGGATCGACTACGACGAGGTGCTCGCGCTTTCCCCACTCCGCGGCGCTAACCCCTGGGCCGGCGGATCATCGGCTGGCTGACCCCGTCAGCGGTCCGCCGTCCGGTGATCGTGACGCCGACGTTCGGTGACCTGTGCCAGCGGGTGGCGGCAAGCAGGGCCGCGCTGGTCGGTCGCTCGCAACGGTCAAGGACGCGGCGTACGCCTGGCGTCAGGCGCTCTTCTTCGTGACCCTGTCCGGTGAGGATCGAGCCGCCGACCTGGTCGCGGAGGTGGCGGCCACCCCGACCGGTGAGCGAGAACCGATGCGGGCGGTACTCGGCGGCTTGAGCGACATCGGCGCCGGCGGTCGGTTCGACCACGAGGGCGTCTCGGTGCACGGTCGGCGGCTGGTCGGCTGGACGCTGCGCCGGCACTGGGTGCTCGCTCGACGGGTAGGGCTCGAGGACGACCACGATCGGTCATGAGATGCCGGCTCTTACCTTCCCCCGCAGCCGGGACTTCGGGCAGCCGACGGCGCCGCCACGCGGTCACTCCGGCAGATCCACGTCGGTCACCGCGGACTGGGTGGTGGTGAAGATCTTGACCGACAGCGTGACCAGCTCGTCGGGTGCCAGCACGGTCAGAATGTGGTGTCCCGGTGGTGGCAGCCGCAGGCGGTAGCCGCCGTCGTGATCGGTGGTCGTGGTGGCACGGACCTCTCCGGTGGTCGCGCTGAGGGTCAGCACCGCTCCGGCGAGCGCCTCACCGCGCCGGCGTACGGTGCCGGTCAGCATCAGGGGTCCACCCAGCCGCACCACCGGCGCCGCCGTCGGATCGGCGAAGTCGGTGACCTGCGAGCGCGGCGTCCAGCCATCCGCGTTGGCGATCACCAGGTAGCGGTCCCGGCCCGGCAGCGCGAGCGAGAACACCCCGGCGTTGTCGGCGCGGCTCCAGTCCAGCGGCTCGCCGGTCAACCGGACGGCAGTCACCACCGCGTGCGGGTGCGGGCTGTCGTCGGGCCGGAGCACCCGCCCCCGGACGACGATCTCGGCGCTCTCGCCGGCCTGTCGGACGGTTGGCGCAGGCTCTCCCTCGACGGCGACGCGGACGACCGGCTCGACGACCCGTCGCGGCACCAGCCAGACGACTCCGCACGCCGCCAGGCAAACCGCCGCGGCGAGCCAGTAGGTGATCGTGAACGCCGCCGGACTGGTCACGGTGACACCATCGACGGTGATGGTCACCGCGGTCAGCAGGGCGGCGATGACGGCGCTCGCGGTGGAGGTGCCCAGGGCCCGCAGCAGCGCGTTCAACCCGTTCGCGGAGGCGGTCTCGGTGATCGGCACGTTGGCCATGATCAAGCTCGGCATGGCGGCGTACGCGATCGCCGACCCGACGCTGACCACGGTCGAGCCGATCACAATGGACAGCAGCGAGTGATCGAGGAAGACCCGGCCGGCGTACGCCGCCCCCATGATCGCGCAGCCGGTGATCAAGGTGACCCGCCCGCCCAGGGTGTTGATCATCTTCCCGGACACCGGGGAGAAGACGACCATGGCAAGACCGCCGGGAACCATGGCCAGGCCGGCCGCCAGGGCGCTCAAGCCGTAGCCGCCGGCGGCCGGTGGCAGCTGCAGCTGCTGGGTGCTGATCAAGATGTTGGCCATCAGGGCGAAGCCGACCAGGATCGAGGCCAGATTGGTGAACAGCACCGGCCGCCGCGCCGAGGTGCGCAGGTCGACCAGCGGCTGACTGACCTTCAGCGAGTACGGGAACCAGGCAGCCAGCAGGACCACCGTCGCGACCAGCAGCAGAGCGACCATCTCCCAGCCCCAGCTCGCACCCTTGGAGATCACCAGCAGCAGACAGGTGAGAGCGGCCGACAGCAGCAGTGCACCGACGAGGTCGAACCGTCCGCGGGTCTTGATCCCTGACTCGGGCACGACCAGAACCACTGCGACCAAGATCGCCAGGCCCACCACCACCGACAGCCAGAACACCGACGACCAACCGAACCGGCTGAACAGCAGCCCGCCCAGCGGCAGCCCCAACGCACCGCCGATCCCGAGCGTCGCGCTCATCAAGGCAATGGCGGAGGAGACGCGCTCCTTCGGCAGCTCGTCGCGCATGATCGATATGCCCACCGGGATCAGCGCCGCGGAGAAGCCCTGCAGAGCACGACCGACGATCAGCAGCACGAAGCTGCCGGCGCTGAGGGCAGCGATCAGGGAGCCGGTGGCCATCAGCAGGATGCAGACGATCATCATCAGCCGCTTGCCGTACATGTCGGCCAGTCGGGCCACCACCGGGGTCGCCACGGCGGAGGTGAGCAGGGTCGCGGTGATCAACCAGGAGGCGTCGTCCGCGGAGATCGCGAACAGCTCGGCGAAGCTGGGCAGCAGCGCGACCACCAGGGTCTGCTGCAGCGAGACGGTGGTGCCGGCCAGACAGAGCACGGCGACGACCGCACCGGTCGCCCGGGGAGTTCGGTCAGCCGCCCGGGTCATGTAGGAAGCCGCGGGTGCATAGCCAGTGAGCGGGAACCCGCGCAGCCCGTGACCGCTGAGTGCGGCGTGCGACAGTCGGACACGGACATGGGCGCATCCTAGGGACCGCCCGGGATGGCGTACGTGAGCGGGCTGGGCGACGTTGCTCGATCAGCGCCCGGAAGCCGTCAGGTCCGACTCCGAGACGCATCGAGGAGTGCAGCAGAGTATTCGGACGCGCCTCAGCAGGCCCGTGTCAGGCGGGAGCAGCCTGGGCCTGCAGCCAGGCCGTCCAGCGGGGTTCATCCCGCTCGACCAGGGCGGCCGCGTCGTCGCCGTACAGGTACTGCCAGACCGAGACCCCGCACCCCTCGCCCATCGACTCGCACGCGATGAAGGCTGTGCCGGCGGCGGGTTCGTCGAGCAACAGCGCCAGCCGGCCTGGGTCGTAACGGACCACCGTCCCGGCCAGGGCTGGGGTGTCGCCTTCTGTGACAGCGATCCGCTCGCCGAGTTGCGGCACGGCCGGGAGGCCCAGTGCCCCAGCCAACCGGGTCCAGGCTTGCTGGCCCGCGTCCGGCCAGACCCCCATCGGCAGCATCGGGATCGCCGTGCGACCCGGGAAGTGCGCCCGATGCAGCTGCAAGTTGAACAGGAAGAGCTGCCACCCTTCGACCATCCCGTCGTAGTCGTCGTACCACGGGGTGCCTTCGACGAAGCCACTGTTGACCAGCCTGACGACACACGTGCCCTGGTCGCGCGCCTCGACCAGCCATTCGAAGGCCAATCCGGGTGCCGTCTCGTCCGCTCCCTCGAACACGACACGATGCGGAGGCTCCCACGCGGTCACCCGGCCCGGGATGAGCATCTCCGGACCCTCACCGAACCTGCTGGTGGTGGCACCGCCGGTGTGCTCGTCGACGGTGGTCGGGACATACCAGGACGTGATGCCGGGACCGGTGGCGATGGCGTCCCACACCTCTTCCGGGCTGCCGGCGACCTCGATACTCAGGTCGATCACCCGCTCGCGGGGCCGGTCTCCGTGCTGGTCGGTGGTAGCGGACTGGGTCATGTCGGATTCTCCTCGAGTGTCTCGGATGATTCGTACGGTTTCGGGTAGGCGGCCACGACCAACCGGTGCCAGCGACCATCCGCAGCGATCTGGTCGTGGTAGCGGGCGGCGAGAGCCCGGATGGCTCCGGCAAGCTCGGCGGTGAAGGCGGCCCGGTCGGCGGCGCTGGCGAACCGGATGTCGGTGTCCAGCGACAGCGTGGCCAGATGCTGGTCGGCCCGGTCGGCGGCCCGTACGAGACTGCCGACCTCGCGCACCACCCGGGAGGCGAGGGCGACCAGGTAACGGGCCGACAGCCGATCCGTTCGAGCAGGGTCAGCGGCGAGGCTGCCGAGCACCTCGGGCGAGACCACGTATCCCCGGGCGGTGGCGCGAACCAGTCGCTCGGTGAGCCCTCGTCGCGGTCGGGTGCCCACCTCGACCAGCAGGTGCTGAGCCTCGAGAGCGCGTAGGTGGTAGTTGACCTGCTGCCTGGTCAACCCGATGGCGGCGGCCACGCTGGTCGACGATCCCGGCTCGGCCAAGGCGGCCAGCACCCGGGCTCGCTTGGGGTCGAGCAGGGACGCAGCCACCGCCGGGTCGTCGACCACCGCCAGGTCGGCGTAGTCGAGGGTCGGCGCTTCGGGCATGCGCTTACGGTACGAATTGACAGTTGCATTTGTCAATAGTCTTCGGGACGTCAACGCGCGGGATCAGCTGGCACACCTGCACGCCATTTCGACCAACTGCGTCTTCCACGTGATCGAGAAGCACCTCGGTGTGCGTACTCGCTCCTTCCGCGATGACCACCCATTGCCGCGAATGGCTGTACGTACGTCCGGGCCCAACATCTCAGGGTGGACGTCTTGGGGCGACCGAATCGACCGGTACAAGCCTTCGAGAGGCGCTGGATCGGCCTCGGATGTTTCCCGAATCTCCTTGTCTGCTTGAGAAACATCGCATGCAAAGGCTTGCGTTCGAACGTGCATTCGACTACATTCAAACCATGCACCCGACCACCGCCGAGCCGGCAGCGACGCCGCTGTCCACGGCGGTGAACGCGGTCGACGCCGCGGTGGAGGACCTGATCAAGACCGTGGAAGCCGGCGCCCTGGGCGGGGTGGGCGCGTTCACCTTGGTGGAGCTGCTGCACCAGCTGGAGACGGTTCGCAACAAGCTGCCGTCGGTGGACCGGGCGATGATCCAGTACGGCACCGAGCAGGGCGTGCCCAGTGTGTTGTCCTGCCGGACGATGCGGCAGGTGCTGACGGGCAGCCTCCGAATCTCGGCCGGGGAGGCCAACCGGCGGGTCAAAGCCGCACAGCAGCTGGCGGATCGGCACTCGATGCTCGGGGAGCCGCTGGAGCCCTTCCGGCCGCATCTGGCCGCCGCCCAGCGGGCCGGGCAGGTGACACCGGAGCAGGTGAGCCTGATCGACACCGCCCTGGGCAAGGTGAAGCACTGCGACCCCGACGCGGTCGAGGCCGGCGAGATCTTCCTGGTCGACCACGCCGGCAAGCTCGGCTACCAGGACCTGGATCGGGCCGCCGCCAAGCTGGTCGAGGCGATCGACCCCGACGGCATCC
>DASQLI010000040.1:0-5453 GCA_035630075.1 Microlunatus sp. | reverse complement strand
TCAGCGGCCGAAGAACGCCCGAAGCACCTCACCGCACTCTGCTTCCAGGATGCCGCCCCGGACGTCGACCCGATGGTTCAGCCGCGGGTCGCGGACGACGTCGAACAGGGAGGAGACCGCGCCGGCCTTCGGGTCGTACGCGCCGAAGACCAGCCGCTCGATCCGAGCCAGCACCAGCGCGCCGGCGCACATCGCGCACGGCTCGAGGGTGGCAACCAAGGTGTGGCCGTCGAGCCGCCACTCCCCGTTTCGCTGGGCCGCTCCGCGGAGGGCGAGCACCTCGGCGTGGGCCGTGGGATCACCGGTCAGCTCACGCTCGTTCGCTGCCGCGGCGACCACGTCGCCGAGCGGGTCGAGGACAACCGCCCCGATCGGCACATCGGGGTTCCTTGCGCGGGCGCCTGCGCGCTGGGCCTCGCGCAGGGCCAGCCGCATCGCCTCGTCCCAACGGCCCGTCATCCGCTCAGTCGCTCGCCCGCTGTGTCGCCCTCAGCTCAGTCGCCCAGGGCCGCCTCGGCGACCCGACGGAACTGCGGCCCGATGTTGATCTTGTCGGCGATCTGCATGAGAGCCTGGTCGGAGCCGAGATCGAGGTTCTCGACGATCGCTCCCAGATCGAAGTCGCTGAGTCCGAGGTCGGCGAAGATGCCGAGGTCGCCGACCGGCTCGGCGTCGTCGTCAGGATCGGGAAGCTCCTCACCCAACAGGTCCACCACGTCACGGGCGATCGGCCAGTCCAGCGCGGCTGTCGCATCGTTGAGCAGCACCTGGACATGGCGGCCGCGGACCCGGACGGCGACCATCACCTCCTCGACCAAGCTGACGAAGCCGATCGCGCCCGCATCCCCCGGCAGCCGACGCAGCTGGGTGATCAGCTCCTCCAGGTCGTTGGCCAGGTCAGCGTTCAGCGCCACGACATTCGGCTGCCCGTCCTCGCGGTAGGCCGCGATCACAAAGTCGATCTCGTCGGCGAGAGCATCCTCCGGCTCGTCGTCCTCGTCGTCATCTTCGTCGTCGGCGTCGTCGTCGTCGGCATCCTCGTCAGCGTCATCGTCGACGGCGTCATCGGCCGCGCCGGAGGGTGTCTCATCGGTGTCATCGTCGAGGTCCTCGTTGAGTCCGGGACGGTCGTCGACGGCGTCGTCCGGCTCGAACGACTCGTACGCCTCGTCGTCGGTCTGCGACATGCCACTCCTCCAACCTCGGGCCCGGGTGAGCCGCACCCATCGTGTCAGACCCACCCCAGAAGCACGACTCCGATACCGGCCGAGAACCCGGCGTCGACCGTGACTCGATAGCGTGCGGTCGTGGACCTGTGCATCGTGGATCACCCGCTCGTCGCCCACAAGCTGACGACCCTGCGCGACGAGTCGACCGACTCCCCGACCTTCCGCCGGCTGACCGAGGAGCTGGTGACCTTGCTGGCGTACGAGGCGACCCGCGGTGTCCGGGTCGCACCGGTCACCGTGCAGACGCCAGTGGCCACCGCCGCCGGGGTGAAGCTGGCCCCACCGCGTCCTCTCGTGGTGCCCATCCTCCGCGCCGGACTCGGCATGCTGGAAGGGATGACGCGGTTGATGCCGACCGCCGAGGTCGGCTTCGTCGGCATGGTGCGGGACGAGCAGACGCTGATCGCCTCGACATACGCCGAGCGGCTGCCCGACGACCTGTCCGGCCGACAGTGCTATGTCCTGGATCCGATGCTCGCCACCGGCGGCACGCTGGCCGAGGCGGTTCGGTTCCTGGTCCGCCGGGGCGCTGACCACATCACCTGCATCTGCCTCCTGGCCGCCCCCGAGGGGATCGAGCGGATCACCGGGCTGCTGGAGGATCTGGAGGTGCCCTGCACCCTGGTCACCGCCGCCGTGGACGAGCGGCTCAACGAGCTCGGTTACATCGTGCCGGGGCTCGGTGACGCCGGGGACCGGCTGTACGGGGTGGTCTGACAGCTTCTCGCTCGGGATCCAGCCTCCTGCTCGGGTTGCACCTAGCGCGAGAAGCGGAAAGCCGAGCGAGAGTGCCTCGTCCGTCAGTAGTAGTAGGGGAAGCCGGACCAGTCCGGCGAACGCTTCTCCAGGAACGCGTCGCGACCCTCGGCGGCCTCGTCGGTCATGTACGCCAGCCGGGTGGTCTCGCCGGCGAACACCTGTTGGCCCACCAGCCCGTCGTCGATGGCGTTGAACGCGAACTTCAGCATCCGCTGCGCGGTCGGGCTCTTGCCGCAGATCTTGATCCCCCATTCCAGACCGACCCGCTCCAGGTCGTCATGGTCCACGACCCGATTGACCATGCCCATCCTCATCCCGTCCTCGGCGTCGTAGGCCTCGCCCAGGAAGAAGATCTCGCGAGCGAACTTCTGTCCGACCTGCCGAGCCAGGTACGCCGACCCGAAGCCGGCGTCGAAGGAGCCCACGTCCGCATCGGTCTGCTTGAAGCGGGCGTGCTCCCGGCTGGCCAAGGTCAGGTCACACACCACGTGCAGACTGTGCCCGCCGCCCGCGGCCCAGCCGTTGACCAGCGCGATCACCACCTTCGGCATGAACCGGATCAGCCGCTGCACCTCGAGGATGTGCAGTCGACCGAGCGCCGCCGGGTCCACCGTCTCCGCCGTCTCACCCTCGGCGTACTGGTAGCCCGCCCGGCCGCGGATCCGTTGGTCACCGCCGCTGCAGAACGCCCATCCACCGTCCTTGGGCGAGGGCCCGTTGCCGGTCAGCAGCACCGTCCCCACGTCCGAGCTCATCCGAGCGTGGTCGAGCGCGCGGTAGAGCTCGTCGACGGTGCGCGGCCGGAACGCGTTGCGGACCTCGGGTCGGTCGAAGGCGACCCGGACGACGGGAGCGTCGACCGCCCGGTGGTAGGTGATGTCGGTGAAGTCGAAACCGGGTACGGGAGTCCAGAGGCTGGGGTCCATCACGGGGACACCGTAGTCAGCGCCGAACCCACGTGAACACCCTAGGAGGGTGGTGTCAAACGACGACCTACTGCGCGGCACCCGAGCACGCGTCGCCGTTCGACACCACCCTCCTTGTCAGCCGCGATCCGCTCCGTCTTTTGGAGCAGAAACCACGTCAGGTGTGGATTGCGGTGCAGAACTCAGGTGGGTGCGGCGGACCTGCCAGACGATGTAGCCCGCCAGGCCGGCCACCAGCGCGAGGCCACCGAGGACGGTGCCGACCGGCGAGATCGCGTACAGGTGGATCAGCGCCGCGACGGTGATCAGCCCGACCGTCGCGTACAGGAAAGCCCAGATCAGGCTGCCGATCACCAGCGCCGGCAGGTAGCGCCGGAGCGGCATCCGGCCGACGCCCGCGGCCAAGTTGGCCACGGTCTGGAAGCCGACGGTCAGGAACGACAGGACCACGATCGGCGCACCCCAGCTCTCGACGAGCTCCTGCGCGCGGACGAAGCGGGGAGAGGAGACCAAGCGCTGCACCCGGCTGGTCCGGCTCGCGCCCGCACGCACCCCCCGACCGAGCGCGTACGTGCCGCCGGCCCGCACCAGCACGATCACGAACAGCGCGCCGACGGCGAGGGGGAACGGCAGCCCGCGGAAGAAGTCCACGTCACCTGGTCGCTCGGCTCGGCATCCCCTGAGTCTACGGAGCGATGTCAGGCATGCCTGACCTACAAGGTCGCCGAGACGCGACGTCAGGCACGGCGAGGCTCGGATCGTGAGCAACGGCGGTCGTCAGCAGGCGTGGACGTGATTGAGGGGCGACCCCAGCTTCTCGGCCCCGATCCGAGTCGCTCCCCATGGGATACGCCCCTCAAGCTCACGGTCGCGTGACCGATCTTCCCTTTGCGGGGCTCCCCCGACACAGCCGGCGCGTGACTCACGAGAAGTCTTCCGTCGCCGCGGGCTGACCAGCCACGGACAACAGACGGACAATGCATGCCCGACCACGGTGCAAGTGGCACTAGGGTGATGCCGACAGCGGGCCGACGAGGTGGTTGCGGGTGAGCACGTTCGGGAGCGAGCTGCGGTGGTACCGCCAGCGAGCGGGCATGTCCCAGGAAGGCCTTGCCGCACGCGCGGGCCTCAGCCCCGAAGCCGTGTCTCTGCTCGAACGGGGCCGTCGCTCGCCGCGGATGACCACGCTGAGTCTCCTCGCCGACGCCCTGCGACTGGAGGGAGCCGAGCGCGAGCGCTTCTTCGCCGCCCTGCTCCCCGAGCCGCCTGTCGCCCCACCGCCGCGCTCCCGGCCCTCGATCGAACCGCCCACCTTCGCCGACCCGCTGCTGGGACGAGACGCCGACCTGGCCGCGATCCGGTCGCTGCTCGCCGATCACCGGCTCGTCACGCTGACCGGTCCGGGCGGCGTGGGCAAGACCCGGTTGGCCGCGGTGCTGGCCAGCGAGCCCGGCAGCTACCCCGATGGGATCCGCTGGTTGCCCATCGTTGGCGTCGCCAAGGCGGAGGACCTGGTACCGGCTTTCGCGGCCACCCTCGGCGTCTCTGGTGACGTCGACGTCGACATCGCGACCGTGGTCGAGGCGCTGCATTCCCGTCATCAGCTCCTCGTCTGCGACGGCGCCCAACACCTGCTGGACACCGCCCGCGAGCTGATCCAGGCGGTGGTGGCCTCCTGCCCTGACATCACGTTCCTCGTCACGTCTCGGCACCAGCTGCAGGTGCCGGGAGAGGCTGTTGTCATCGTCCGCCCACTCTCCGTGCCGTCGACCAGAGCACGAGCCAAGGAGATCGCCGCTTCACCCGCCGTGCAGCTGTTCTGGGACCGCGCCGGCCTGGTCGCCGGCGGCACCCCGAGCCAGCCGCAGTACGCGGCAGCGGCCCGCGTCTGCCGACGGTTGGACGGGCTGCCGCTGGCCATCGAGCTGGCTGCCGCCCGCACCCAGGTGATGTCCGTCGGCGCCCTCGCCGACGCACTGGACGACACCGTCGGCGCGCTGCTGGAGCCTGGTGGCGAGCTCGACGAGGGACTGACCGATCGCGTCGTCGGCTGGAGCTACCGACTGCTGACCCCGATCGAGCAGCGCATCCTGGCTCGCTTGTCGGTCTTCATCTGGTTCAGCCACGAGTCCGCGACGGCGATCTGCGGCGATGCGTACACCCCGCTCCAGGTCCTCGACGCGTTGTCCTCCCTCGCGGCGAAGTCGCTGGTCAGCCGCATGTACGAGGGTGAGGAACCGGCCCGATTCGTGCTGCTGCAGCTGGTCCGCGAGTTCGCCGGGGCCCAGCTGGAGGCCTCGGGGGAGGCGGATCTGGTCCGCCACAGGCACGCCGACTACGTCGTCGGGCTGACCGCGGAGGCCGCGGAGCACCTCACCTCGGCGGATCAGGAGCGCTGGCTGCGGGTGCTCGACGCCGAGGCCGGGAACATCCGACAGGCCGTGGACTTCCTCACCGCCACCGATCCCGAAGCCGCGCTCCAGCTGGTACGTCACCTCTGGCGGTGGTGCTATCTCCGCGGCCGCTACACCGAGGGCCG
>DASQLI010000039.1:0-4842 GCA_035630075.1 Microlunatus sp. | reverse complement strand
ATGCGGATCGCGGTGTACGAGATCGACCACACCGGCGTCCCGGATGCCGTCGCGGTGTCCGAGGCGGTCGGCCTGGTCTCCCAGCTGTCCACCGACGACTCGCCGTCGTTCGTGAACGGGGTGCTGGGGGCGATCGTGGACACCAAGACCACACCCGAGCCCGTGGCGGATGCCGAGATCGCCTGACGCCGACTCCAGGCAACGACGAACGCGGCCGACCCCTCTGCGGGGCGGCCGCGTTCGTGTCGGGACAGGGGTCAGCGCGAGGAGGAGGCGCTCACCGGCTCCTCCAGCCGCCGGCGGGGTGCTGCCTCGACCACCGCGGGGCCCTTGACCTCGGCCGGCCCCTTGACCTCGGCCGGCCCCTTGACCTCGGCCGGCCCCTTGACCTCGGCCGGCCCCTTGACCTCGGCCGGCATCGCACCCGTGGCGAGCTCGGCCTCTGGCTGGGCCGGTGCCGTCTCGAGGCTGATCGTGGTCCGCAGCGGGACCTCCTTGATGCACAGCACCGCGATCAGCGAGACCAACGCGGCACCCGCACCGATCAGGAAGATCAGCCCGGTGGCGTCGCCGTACGCGCCGCGGACCACCTGCACGATGGGCGCCGGCAGGTTGGACAGGTCCAGGCTGGCCGGGGCCGAGCCGCTGCCGGAGATCCCCAGGGCGGCCAGCCCGTCAACGATCAGGGTCTGCACGTGGTCGGCCAGGACCGCACCGAGCACCGAGACGCCCAGCGCCCCACCGAGCGAGCGGAAGAAGGCCACGCTGGCCGAGGTGGCGCCGATGTCGGAGACATCGACGGTGTTCTGCACCGCGAGCACCAGGTTCTGCATCATGGCGCCGACGCCCAGGCCCATCAGGGCCATGCCGATGCTGAGAAACCAGATCGGGCTGGTGTGGTCGATGCTGCCGAGCACGGCCAGGCCGGCGGTCAGGGCGAGAGCCCCACCCACCAGGAACCGCTTCCAACGACCGGTCCGGCTGACGATCTGCCCGGACAGGGTCGATGACAGCAGCATGGCGGCCATCAGGGGGATGGTGAGCAGACCGGCGTGGGTCGGCGTGTAGCCACGAGCCAGCTGGAAGTACTGGCCGAGGAACGTGGTGCCGCCGAACATCCCGATGCCGACCGACACGCTGGCGATGATGACCAGGATCGCGGTCCGGTTGGCCAGCAGCCGGATCGGCACCAGCGGCTCCGGGACTCGCAGCTCCCACCAGACGGTGATGGCCAGCAGCACGACGGTCGCGCCGAGGAAGGCGGCGGTCTGCCAGCTCAGCCACGCGTAGTCGTTGCCGGCGAAGGTCACCCACAGCATCGGCAGGCTGGCGGTGGCGGCCAGCAGCAGCGCACCGAGATAGTCGATCTCGGGCTGGCGTCGGATGGTGAACACCTTCAAAGTGGCCTGGATCACGAACAGCGAGATCACCGCGAGCGGTACGCAGACGAAGAAGCACCAGCGCCAGCCGAGCGCGGTGTCGACCAGCAAGCCACCGAGCAGCGGTCCGGAGACGGTGCTGACGGCCATCACGGAGCCCATGTAGCCGGCGTACCGACCCCGTTCACGGGGAGCGATGATCGTGCCCATGATCGCCTGGACCAGGGCGGTCAGACCACCCATGCCGAGACCCTGCACGACGCGCATCGCGAGCAGGAAGGGGACGGTCTGGGCGAAGCCGGCGGCGACCGAGCCGGCCACGAAGATCAAGATCGACACCTGGACCAGCCGCTTCTTGTCGAACAGGTCGGCCAGCTTGCCCCAGATCGGAGTGGACACGGTGGTGGCCAGCAGGGCGGCGGTGATCACCCAGGTGTACTGCCGCTGGGTGCCGGCCAGGTCGCCGATGATCGTCGGCAGCGCGACCGAGACGATCGTGGAAGAGAGCATGGCCGTGAACAGCGCGGCCAGCAGACCGGTCATCGCCTCGAGGATCTGGCGATGGGTCATCGGTGCCGGCTCGGCGGCGCGGCGGGGTAGGACAGTGGCGGACACGAGCATCTCCTGCGACATCTGCGGTGGGGATCTTGCGCGCAGCATCATTGCTTGCTTCATACAACTATACGACGAGGAGATGCATAGCGCAACTAAATAACAGCACAGGGTGGACCACAGCTGGCTGACGCTCCCTATGGCTCGCTCACGCACCCCTTGCATGGGGTGCGTGGCCGAGCGAAAGGGAGCGTCAGCGTGATCGGACCTGCGCGAATCGGGCAATCGGCTGCGGGCTGATACCCTCGGACGCGGTCAAAGCCACCCTTTAAGACCTGTCCTGTGAGGCAGGAAAGGACGGTCATGCACTCAGCTGGTTCTCCCGTGCCCACGAACGCATCCTCGCCACCTCCGGAGGCGATCCTCGTTCTCGAAGACGGGAGGACCTTCCGGGGTCGCGCCTTCGGTGCAATCGGGGAGACCTTCGGCGAGGCGGTGTTCGCGACCGCCATGTCGGGCTACCAGGAGACGCTCACCGACCCCTCGTACGCGCGTCAGGTGGTCGTGGCCACCGCGCCGCACATCGGCAACACCGGCTGGAACGACGAGGACGACGAGTCGGGTCGGATCTGGGTGGCCGGCTACGTCATCCGGGATGCGGCCCGGGTCCCGTCGAGCTGGCGCTCCCGGCGCACCCTGGCCGATGAGCTTGCCGCCCAGGGGATCGTGGGGATGAGCGACGTCGACACCCGCGCCCTGACCCGGCACCTGCGCGAGCGCGGGGCCATGCGGGTCGGCGTCAGCAGCACCGAGACCAATCCCGATGCCCTCCTCAGCCGTGTGCTGGAGCAGCCCAGCATGCTCGGCGCGCACCTGGCCGACGAGGTCAGCACGACCGACGCGTACGTGATCGAGGCCCGCGGCGCGAAGCGGCTGACCGTGGTGGCGGTCGACCTCGGCATCAAGTCGATGACCCCCTACCGGATGGCCGAGCGGGGGATCGAGACCCACGTTCTGCCCGCCACCGCGAGCTTCGCCGATATCGCCGCCCGGACTCCGGACGGGGTGTTCTTCTCCAACGGTCCGGGCGACCCGGAGGCCGCGGAGGGTCCGATCGAGGTGCTCCGCGAGGTGCTGGCCGCTGGCATCCCGTACTTCGGGATCTGCTTCGGCAACCAGCTGTTCGGCCGCGCGCTGGGCTTCGGCACCTACAAGCTGACCTACGGGCATCGCGGTATCAACCAGCCGGTGATGGACCTGACGACCCGCCGGGTCGAGATCACCGCCCACAACCACGGCTTCGCCGTTGACGCCCCGCTGGGCACGCCGACGCAGACTCCGTACGGCATCGCCACGGTGAGCCACGTCGGCCTCAACGACGACGTGGTCGAGGGCCTGGAGCTGCGCAACGCGGACGGCGACCTGCTGTCGTTCTCCGTCCAGTACCACCCGGAGGCGGCCGCCGGACCGCACGACGCGAGCTACCTCTTCGACCGCTTCGTGGACCTGATGTCGCGCGACCGTGCGACGAAGGAGCGCCTGGTCGTGCGAAACGAGCAGGCTGTGGCGGCGCAGCCGTCTCCTGGTTCATCCGGTGGCGAAGCCACCGGGGCGACCGAAGGGAGCCGGTGATGCCGAAGCGCACCGACATCGGCTCCATCCTGGTGATCGGCTCCGGGCCGATCGTCATCGGTCAGGCCTGCGAGTTCGACTACTCCGGCACCCAGGCCTGCCGGGTGCTGCGGGCCGAGGGCTTCCGAGTGATCCTGGTCAACTCCAACCCCGCGACGATCATGACCGACCCGGAGTTCGCCGACGCCACCTACATCGAGCCGATCACCCCCGAGTTCGTCGAGCAGGTGATCGCCAAGGAGCGTCCCGATGCCCTGCTGGCCACTCTGGGCGGGCAGACCGCGCTGAACGCCGCCGTCGCCCAGCACGAGAACGGGATCCTGGAGAAGTACGGCGTCGAGCTGATCGGCGCCTCCATCGAGGCCATCCAGCGCGGCGAGAACCGCGAGCAGTTCAAGGCGATCGTGCAGAACCTCGAGCTTCCCCCTGATCTGCTCGACAGCACCGACCCGACCACCCCCGACGTGGGCGTGGCCCGCAGCCTCATCTGCCACTCGATGGACGACGTGCTGGCCGCCGCGGATGATCTCGGTTACCCGCTGGTGGTGCGCCCCAGCTTCACCATGGGTGGCGTCGGCTCCGGCTTCGCGCACCACGAAGATGATCTTCGTCGGATCGCCGGCGTCGGCCTGGCCGCCAGCCCGACCACCGAGGTGCTGATCGAGGAGTCGATCCTCGGCTGGAAGGAGTACGAGCTCGAGGTCATGCGCGACCGAGCCGACAACGTGGTGATCGTCTGCTCGATCGAGAACCTCGACCCGATGGGCGTGCACACCGGCGACTCGATCACCGTCGCCCCGGCCATGACCCTGACCGACCGCGAGTACCAGCGGATGCGGGACGTGGCCATCGGCATCATCCGCGCCGTCGGCGTCGACACCGGCGGCTGCAACATCCAGTTCGCCATCGACCCGGCGACCGGCCGGATGATCGTGATCGAGATGAACCCGCGGGTCTCCCGGTCCAGCGCGCTGGCCTCCAAGGCCACCGGCTTCCCGATCGCCAAGATCGCCGCCAAGGTGGCCATCGGCTACACGCTCGACGAGATCCCCAACGACATCACGGAAGAGACCCCGGCCAGCTTCGAGCCGACGCTGGACTACGTGATCGTCAAGGTTCCGCGGTTCGCGTTCGAGAAGTTCCCCACCGCCGAGGACACCCTCACCACGCACATGAAGAGCGTCGGTGAGGCGATGGGCATCGGCCGCAACTTCACCGAGGCGCTCGGCAAGGCGCTGCGCAGCCTGGAGGACCCGAAGGCGCCCTTCGACTGGACCCG
>DASQLI010000038.1:0-20564 GCA_035630075.1 Microlunatus sp. | reverse complement strand
CGTCGACCCGATACCGGACCGGCTCGTGGCCGCCGGCGGCGTGCCGAGCGTGCCAGGCCGCGGCGGCGGCGACCGTACCGGTCCCGCAGGATCGGGTCTCTCCCGAGCCGCGCTCGAACACCCGCATCACCAGGTGACCCGCTCCGCGCTCGGCGACGAACTCCGCGTTGACCCCGGACGGGAACGCGTCCCCAGGCTGCCAGCGGGGAGCCGCGCGCAGGTCGACCGCCGCCGGATCGGCGCAGAAGCTGACAGCGTGCGGATTCCCGACATCGACCGGGACGGCCGCGAACTCGCGGTCGTCGGCGGTCATAACCCGGACGTCTGCGGGCGCCACCCTCGCCGGGCCCATCGCGACCCGGATCCGGCCGTCCGACAGCACCTCGGTCTCGCGAAGCCCGGCGCGGGTCCCGACGGGGACCACCGGTCCACGGGCGAGTCCCTCATCCACCAGGAAGCGGACGAACACCCGGATCCCGTTGCCACACATCTCCGCGATGGAGCCGTCGGCGTTGCGGTAGTCCATGAACCAGACGGCCGGGTCGCCGTCCCACGCCGGGACGTGGATGCCGGCGACCGCCCGCAGGATGCCGTCCGCACCGATCCCGGCTCGACGGTCACAGATCCAGCGCACCTGGTCGTCGGTCAGGGGACGCTCGTCGTCGCGGTCGACCAGGATCACGAAGTCGTTCTCGGTTCCGTGACCCTTGACGAACGCCCAGCCGCGCATGCGGTTCAGTCTTCCACGCCGGCCAGGGCCGCCGCGGCGTCGACCAGGTCCGGCCGATCGTACGCGAGCCAGCCGATCCGCGGGTCCTGGCGGAACCAGGAGTCCTGGCGGCGGGCGAACTTGCGGGTCCCGACGACGGTCCGCCGGCGCGCCTCGTCCTCGTCGACCTGTCCGTCGAGGAACTCCAGCACCTGGCGGTAGCCCAGCGCCCGCGACGCGGTCACACCGTCGCGGAGACCGTGACGGACGAGCTCGGACACCTCCGTGACCAGCCCAGCGGCCCACATCGCATCGACCCGCTGCTCGATCCGCCGGTCGAGGGCAGGACGGTCGATCGCCAGCCCGATCTGGACCACGCCGGGCAGCAGGTAGCGCCGCTGCGGCAGTTGAGCTGCGTAGGGTCTCCCGGTCAGCTCGATGACCTCCAGCGCGCGGACGATGCGACGGCCGTTGCCCGGCAGGATCGCCGCGGCAGCGGCCGGGTCCATGGCGGCGAGCCGGGCGTGCAGAGCCTCGGGTCCGATGCTCGCCAGCTCCCGTTCCCACCGATCTCGGACCGCTGCGTCGGTGCCGGGGAAGTCGAAGTCGTCGACGATCGCCCGGATGTAGAGCGCCGAGCCGCCGACCACGATCGGCAGCACCTGGCGGGCGTGGCAGTTGGCGATGGCGGCTCGGGCCCGACGCTGGAACTCGGCCACCGTGGCCGTCTCCGTCACATCCAGCACGTCGACCAGGTGGTGCACCACGCGCGCTCGTTCGGCCGCAGTCGGCTTGGCCGTGCCGATGTCCATCCCCCGGTAGACCAGCATCGAGTCGGCGTTGACGATCTCGGCCGGGCGGCCCTCGGCCATCAGTCGCTCGGCCAGGTCGATCGACAGTCCGGACTTTCCTGATGCGGTCGGCCCCAGCAGGACGAGCGTGCGCTCGTCCGCGGAGGGCCTACCGCCCCGTGACTGGTTCGCGGTAGACATGAGGCAACCGAACCTACCGGCGGAAGGACGTCACCATGGGCATCTTCGACAAGGCGAAGGACCTCCTCAACAAGCACGACGACAAGGTCGATCAGGGCATCGACAAGGCCGCGGAGATCATCGACCAGAAGACCGGCGGCCAGCACACCGAGCAGATCCGGCAAGGTGCGCAGCAAGCCAAGGACGCGACCGGCAACGCTGGCGATCAGCCGCAGGGCTGAGTTCCGCTCACCTGGACGGTCGCTCGCCTCGATGGCGTGCGGCCAGCCGAGCGCGCAGTTCACGGCCTCGCCGCCCGGGTTTGCCGTTCCGGACGCCGGTTATTTGTGAGGGTTGGCTTGCCTCACTGCTATCGTCAGGTCTGTGTCCGTTCGTCCCAAGAAGAAGTGCTGCCAGGACAAGCCGCGGTGCAAGCGCTGTCCGATCCGGTTGCTGGCCGACGGCAAGCTGAGCCCGCAGGACGCACGGACTCTGTTCACCAGTGCCCGCAACAAGAAGGCCCTGAAGAAGGCGAAGCTGGAGAAGGACGCCGCCAAGCTGTCCGACGCGGCCTGAACGACCGGCTGCCCTGACGTCAGCCGACAGTGGCGCAGGCCGGCGCCGGCGGCAGGGGCGCGGGCGCACCGATGCCCGGCATCCCCAGCCCGACCGCACGTGCGACGGCGGTCGCCGACCCCTCCTGTCGCGCCTGCCAGGCGTCCCCACCGCGGGTCCGCCGCAGCGACAGCAGTCCAGCGTCGGCGTTCAGGTGATGCGGCGCGGCGTAGGTGATCTGGACCTCGGCCAGGTCGCCTGGGCGTGGTCGCCGAGTCACCTCGTCGGGCACGGCCACGTGCACCAGGCGGTTGTCCCGGGCCCGACCCGACATCCGCGATGTTGCGGCGTCCTTGCGGCCCTCGCCGTCCGCGAACATCACCTCCACGGTGCGTCCCAGCTGGGCGCGGTTCTCGGACCAGGAGATCTCCCCCACCAGCTCCACCAGCCGCTCGTAGCGCTCCTGGACCACGACCTTCGGCACCTGGTCCGGCATCGTCGCCGCCGGCGTACCGGCACGGATCGAGTACTGGAAGGTGAAGGCCGCCGCGAACCGCGACTGGCGCACCACCCTCAGGGTCTCGGCGAAGTCAGCCTCGGTCTCGCCCGGGAATCCCACGATGATGTCGGTGGTGATGGCGGCGTGCGGCATGGCCGTGCGCACCTTCTCGATGATCGACAGGTAGCGATCGCTCCGGTACGACCGGCGCATCGCCTTGAGCACCGCGTCGGAGCCGGACTGCAGCGGCATGTGCAGCTGCGGCATGGCGTTCGGGGTCTCGGCCATGGCCGCGATCACGTCGTCGGTGAAGTCCTTGGGGTGCGGTGAGGTGAAGCGCACCCGCTCCAGACCGTCGATCTCGCCGCACGCTCGGAGCAGCTTGGCGAAGGCCCGCCGATCACCGAACTCGACCCCGTACGCGTTGACGTTCTGGCCGAGCAGGGTGATCTCCTGCACTCCCTCGGCGACCAGCATCTCGATCTCGGCCAGGACGTCGCCGGGCCGCCGGTCGGTCTCCCGGCCGCGCAGGCTCGGCACGATGCAGAACGTGCAGGTGTTGTTGCAGCCGACGCTGATCGAGACCCAGGCGGCGTAGGCGGAATCTCGTCGGGTCGGCAGCGTCGAGGGGAACCGCTGCAGCGACTCGGCGATCTCGACCTGGGCCTCGTCGGCGACGCGGGCGCGCTCGAGCAGCGTCGGCAGCGCGCCGATGTTGTGGGTGCCGAAGACGACATCGACCCACGGCGCTCGCTGCAGGATGATGCCCTGGTCCTTCTGCGCCATGCAGCCGCCGACGGCGATCTGCATACCGGGCCGAGACTTCTTCACCGGATAGAGCTGGCCGAGGTTCCCGTACAGCCGGTTGTCGGCGTTCTCCCGCACCGCGCAGGTGTTGAAGACCACGACGTCGGCGGTGTCGTCGACCGTCGCCCTGGCGTAGCCGGCCTCCTCCAGCAGACCGGCCAGCCGCTCCGAGTCGTGCACGTTCATCTGGCACCCGTGGGTGCGGATCTGGTACGTGCGTGCGGCGTGGGTCTCCATGGCGCGACACAGGATAGTCGCGACGCTCACTAGAGTTCGACTCATGACGAGCAGAGCAGCCGTGAACCCGACCGGAGACCAGTACGAGATCGCGGCGGGCGGACGCGTCGCCGTCGTCACCGAGGTGGGCGCAACGCTGCGCTCGTACGCGGTCGAGGGCCGCGATGTGGTCCGTGGATTCGGAGCGGACGAGGTCATCCACGGCGGACGTGGTCAGCAGCTGCTGCCCTGGCCGAACCGGATCCGTGACGGCCGCTACACCTTCGAGGGCGTCACCCAGCAGCTGGCCCTGTCCGAGCCGGATCGGCACAACGCGATTCACGGACTCGTCCGCAACGTGCCCTGGCGGCTGGTGTCGCAGGGCAGTGACCGGGTCGAGCAGAGCGTCCGGGTCTACCCGCAGTCTGGCTGGCCGGGGACGATCGAGGCGACCATCGCGCACACCGTCGGGAACGACGGGGTGGTCACCGAGGTGTCCGTGACCAACATCGGAGCCACCGCCGTGCCGTTCGGCTACGCCTCGCACCCGTACCTGACCGTCGGTGAGGGGACGGTCGACGACGTGGTCATCGCCGTTCCCGCCGAGCGCTACCTGGCCGTGGACGACCGGCTGCTGCCGCTGGACCTGATCCTGGTCGAGGGGCGTGACGAGGACCTGCGGACGGCGGCGCCGCTCGGGAACCGTCGCTTCGACACGGCGTTGACCGGACTGACCCGCGGCGAGGACGGTCGCTGGCGTGCTCGGCTGGAACGAGGCGAGCGGTGGGCCGAGCTGTGGGCCGGGGCCGGGCTGGACTGGATCCAGGTGTTCACCGGCAACGACCGCCGTGATCTGTCCATCGCCGTGGAACCGATGACCTGTGGTCCCAACGCGTTCAACCCGGGACCCACCCAGGACGGCATGATCATCCTGCAGCCGGGCGAGTCCGCCTCGTACGAGTGGGGCATCGACGGCGCTTGACCGAAGACCGCGACTGCGAGCAAACCTCACGCATCGTCGGCGAAGTAACCGAATCTCAACATCCAGTTCCCACCGCTGCCGCAGTATCTCGTCTAGTGTCCTGCCATGGCGGAAGCTGCAGAGCCACCAGACCTGAGCGACCCCACCGAGGGTGATTCAGTGGCCCCCGAGAGCATCGGGGAGCCGTTGGTGGTGCTGACCGACGTCGACAAGTACTTCGGTGATCTACATGTTCTGCAGCACATCAACTTGACCGTGCACAAGGGCGAGGTGGTCGTCGTGCTCGGTCCGTCCGGGTCCGGAAAGTCCACCCTCTGCCGAGCGATCAACCGGTTGGAGACCATCCAGTCCGGCTCCATCAGCATCGACGGTCGTGAGCTGCCCGAGGAGGGCAAGGCCCTGGCCAACCTCCGGGCCGACGTCGGCATGGTCTTCCAGTCGTTCAACCTGTTCGCCCACAAGACGATTCTGGAGAACGTCACGCTCGGGCCGATCAAGGTGCGCAAGAAGTCGGCGGCCGACGCCAAGAAGCGTGGCATGGAGCTGCTCAAGCGCGTCGGGGTGGACAACCAGGCCGACAAGTACCCGGCCCAGCTGTCCGGCGGCCAGCAGCAGCGGGTGGCCATCGCCCGTGCCCTGGCCATGGACCCGAAGGTGATCTTGTTCGACGAGCCCACCTCCGCCCTCGACCCCGAGATGGTCAACGAGGTGCTGGACGTGATGGTGGGTCTGGCCCGCCAGGGAATGACCATGATCGTCGTCACCCATGAGATGGGGTTCGCTCGCAAGGCGGCCAACCGCGTCGTGTTCATGTCGGACGGACAGATCGTCGAAGAGGCCGATCCGGAGACGTTCTTCACCGCAGCCAAGAGCAACCGCGCCAAGGACTTCCTGAGCAAGATCTTGACCCACTGATCGAACCATCGAACAGAGCTCAACGACGAGCCCGACTTACGGAGGAATGCATGAAGTTGACGAAGCGGATCCTGGCCATCGCGGCCGGCCTGGCGCTGGCTCTTCCCCTCGCCGCGTGCGGTGGGGACGACAGCGGGGCGGGAGGTGAGGCCGGGGAAGGCGGCAAGGTCGTCATCGGCATCAAGTTCGACCAGCCCGGCCTCGGCCTGAAGGAGGGCGACACCTACACCGGCTTCGATGTCGAGGTGGCGAACTACGTGGCCAAGGAGCTCGGCTACACCGAGGTCGAGTTCAAGGAGTCGCCGTCGGCCCAGCGCGAGACCCTGATCCAGAGCGACCAGGTGAAGATGATCTTCGCCACCTACTCGATCACCGACGACCGGAAGCAGAAGATCTCCTTCGGCGGCCCGTACTTCATCGCCGGTCAGGACCTGCTGGTGAAGGCCGACAACACCGACATCACCGGACCGGACAGCCTGAACGGCAAGAAGCTGTGCTCGGTCACCGGCTCGACGTCGGCGAAGAAGATCAAGGACAACTACGCCTCCGGGGTGCAGCTGCAGGAGTTCGACACCTACTCCAAGTGCGTAGAAGCCTTGAACGCCGGGCAGATCGACGCCGTGACCACCGACAACGTCATCTTGGCTGGTTTTGCGGCGCAGGATCAGTACCAGGGCAAGCTCAAGGTCGTCGGCAAGCCGTTCTCCGAGGAGCGGTACGGCGTCGGCATCAAGCAGGGCGACACCGAGCTGTGTGGCAAGATCAACACGGCACTGGAGAAGATGGTTTCCGATGGTGCGTGGGAGAAGGCCCTGAACGACACCGTCGGCGCTTCGGGCTTCAAGGCGGACACGGCCACCAACCCGCCCAAGCCGGACGCCTGCAGCTAGGAGTTCCGACTGCCGGCAGCTCCTGATCGGGCCGGGGACGACCGCGGCGGTCCTCCCCGGCCCGTTCCGGATCGACGCGCTCCGATCGCACGACGAGACGAAGGTGGGAGCCGATGGACGCCCTGCGTACCTTGCTGGACGAGTACGACGTCGTCGCAGCGTTCTGGATGACGATCAAGCTGACCTTCTACGGCGCCATCGGCGCCTTCATCATCGGCACCGTGATCGCGATCATGCGAGTCTCACCGGTGAAGGTCTTCCAGAACTTCGGCCTCGCGTACGTGACGCTGATTCGCAATACACCACTCACGCTGCTCGTGTTCTTCTGCGCCTTCGGCCTTGCGATCACGCTCCAGATCAACCTCGCGCCGGAGAACTCGCCCACCTTCATCGTCGACAACAACTTCCGCTGGGGCGTGGTCGCACTCTCCGTCTACCACGCGTCCTTCGTGGCCGAGGCGATCCGCAGCGGCATCAACACGGTGCCTCAGGGGCAAGCCGAGGCGGCCCGTGCCATCGGCCTCCCGTTCCTACCCACCATCACCACGATCGTGCTGCCGCAGGCGTTCCGCGGAGCGATCGCCCCACTGGGCAACACCTTGATCGCACTGACGAAGAACACCACCGTGCTGGCCACCATCGGCGTGGCCGAACCGGCCCTGATGATGCGCAACATGCTGGAGTTCAACATCTCGCTGCTGTACGCGATCTTCTTCATCATGGCCGCCGGCTTCGTGATCTTGACCTTGCCGATGGGTCTCTTCTTCACCTGGTGGTCGCGCAAGCTGGCGGTGCAGCGATGAGCGCCGAGACCAGTGTCCTGTTCGACGCCCCGGGCCCCAAGGCACTCATCCGTCACCGCATCATCGCCGCCATCGGCGTCGTGCTGCTGCTCGTGATCGCGTACTTCGTCATCAAGGGTCTGGCGAACCCGGAGAACGACCAGCTGACGGCAGCGAAGTGGGTGCCGTTCATCGAGTGGTCGTCGTGGAAGAACTACCTGATCCCGGGTCTGATCGGCACGCTGCAGGCCGCGGCCATCAGCGTGGTACTGGCTGTGATCGCGGGAGTCCTGCTCGGCCTCGGGCGGCTCTCGCAGATCGCCGTCGTCCGGATGCTCTGCGGGATCTTCGTCGAGTTCTTCCGCGCCGTCCCGGTGCTGATGATGATGTTCTTCGCCTACTACTTCGGTCTGTTCACGCTGAACATCTCAGGCAGCGCCCTGCCGCTGTTCGGCGCGGTCGTCGGGCTGACGTTCTACAACTCCTGTGTGATCGCCGAGCTGGTGCGATCCGGCGTCCACTCGCTGCCTCGCGGTCAGCGGGAGGCTGGGTACGCCATCGGTCTCACCTCCGGACAGACGCTCACCTCGATCTTGCTGCCGCAGGCCATCACCGCCATGCTGCCCTCCATCGTCAGCCAGCTCGTGGTGATCCTGAAGGACTCCGCCTTGGCGTACAACATCGCCTACCTGGAGCTGCTGAGACAGGGCCAGAACCTGGCTGTCTACGAGGGGAACCTGATCCCCACGCTGATCGTGGTCGCCGTCATCTACATCCTCATCAACTGGGCCCTGACCCGTGTCGCGCGGGGGCTGGAAGCGCGGCTGCGGACCGGCAAGCGGGGGATTCGGCCCGGTCCGCTCGACGTGGGCGCCAACCCGGCCCTGGCGGTCGAGGAGGAGCGTCAGGAAGAGGCCGCCGCGGGCGATCCCCGCTGACCTCTCACATCCGCTGACCTCTCACACCCGCTGACCTCTCACACCCGCTGATCTCTCACAGGGCGTCGAGCAGTCGATCGACGTCGGCGGCGGCGCTGTACGGGGCGAGCCCGGCCCGGACGGCTCCGCGATCTCCCAGGCCCAGGTGCCGAGACGCCTCGATCGCGTAGAAGTGGCCCGCTGGTGCTGCCACTCCTGCCGCGGCGAGCTCGCGAGCGACGTCGCCGGCCGGACGGCCCGGGAGGTCGAACAGGATGGTCGAGGTGCGATGGGCAGCCCGGGAGTAGATCGTCGCACCACGCTCCCGCAACCCCTGCTCGAGTCGCTCCTGCAGCGCGTGCTCGTGGCGATGCAAGCGGTCGAAGGCCGAGTCGAGCCCGGCGGTCCGGCTCGCACCGGTGCCGAGGCCGGCGAGGTAGTCCACGGCTGCGCGGGTGCCGGCCAGCAGCTCGTAGGGCAGCGTGCCCAGCTCGAAGCGCTCCGGTACGGCATCGGTCGACGCCATCAGCTTGTCCGGGCGCCACGTCTGGAGCAGGGCTGGCTCAGCCGCCAGCACCCCCAGATGCGGACCGCAGAACTTGTACGGCGAGCAGACCAGCACGTCGGCGGCCAGAGCCGCTCGGTCGATCCGGACATGAGCGGCGAGGTGCACCGCGTCCACCCACAGCAGCGCCCCCACCGCGTGCACCCGCGCCGCGATCGACGGCTGGTCGGGGATGGTGCCCAGCAGGTTGCTGGCGCCGGTGACGGCCACCACCCTGGTCCGCGGGGACAGGACGGTCTCGAGCTGGTCGAGCTCCAGCTCACCGGTGGCCGGGTCGAAGTCGATCCAGCGCACGATAGCGCCGACTCGGTCGGCGGCCAGGATCCAGGGCCGGATGTTCCCGTCGTGGTCGAGTCTGGTGACCACCACCTCGTCGCCCGGTTGCCAGCCCGCGGCCAGCGTGCGAGCGAACTCGAGGGTGAGCTGGGTGGCGCTGCGCCCGAAGACGATGCCTTCAGGGCTGTTGCCGAGAAGGTCGCCCATGGCGACGCGTGCGTCGAGAACGATCTGCTCAGCGTGGCGCTGGGCAGGGTTGTCGAGGCCGCGGTTGGCCAGCGGCGCCCGAAGCGCCTCGGCCATGGCCTCGATGACCGGGGTCGGCGTCTGGGTGCCGCCCGGCGCGTCGAAGAACGCCAGCCCGGACCGCAGTGCCGGGAAGTCGGCACGGATCCGAGCGACGTCCAGGCTCACCGGGCCGTCTCGGTGGCCCGCGACTCGCGGACGACGACGACCTTGATCTGACCGGGGTAGGTCAGCTCCTCCTCGATCTGCTTGGCCAGGTCGCGAGCCAGCACCTGGGCCTCGATGTCGTCGACCTGCTCCGGGGCGACCATCACCCGGATCTCCCGCCCGGCCTGCATGGCGAACACCTTGTCGACCCCATCGTGTGCGGAGGCGAGTCCCTCCAGCTTCTCCAACCGCTGGACGTACGCCTCGATGCTCTCGCGGCGGGCCCCGGGACGGCTGCCGCTGACCGCGTCGGCGGCCTGCACCAGGACAGCCTCAACGGTCTTGGCCTCCACCTCGTTGTGGTGCGCCTCGATGGCGTGCACGATGTCGGGGTGCTCGCCGTACTTGCGGGCCAGGTCGGCGCCGATGATGGCGTGCGACCCCTCGACCTCGTGCGTGAGCGCCTTGCCGATGTCGTGGAGAAAGGCCGCCCGCCGGCACTGGACGATGTCCAGACCCAGCTCGGCGGCCATCAGGCCGGCGATGTGGCCCGACTCGACCAGGTGCTTGAGCACGTTCTGCCCGTACGAGGTCCGGTAGCGCAGACTGCCCAGGATCGGCACCAGCGCCGGATGCAGGTCGGAGATGCCCACCTCGGCCAGCGCGTCCTCAGCGGCCCGAAGGCACTGCTGCTCGATCTGGCCCTTGCTGCGCTCATGCACCTCCTCGATCCGGGCGGGGTGGATGCGACCGTCCTTGACCAGCTCGGTGAGGGTCATCCGAGCGGTCTCTCGGCGGACCGGGTCGAAGCAGGACAGCAGCACGGACTCCGGGGTGTCATCGATCATGACGTTGACCCCGGTCACCTGCTCGAAGGCTCGGATGTTGCGGCCCTCACGGCCGATGATGCGGCCCTTCATGTCGTCACCAGGGAGGTGCACCGCCGAGACGACCGACTCCGAAGTCTGCTCCGAGGCCACCCGCTGGATCGCGCCGACCACGATCATCTGAGCGCGTGACTCAGCCTGCTTGGTGGCCTCCCGTTCGATGTCGCGGGCCAGGATGACTGCTTGCCGCTTGGCATCGTGCTCCACCGCCGCGACCAGCTCGGCCTTCGCCTGCTCGGCGGTCAGACCGGCGATCCGCTCCAGAGCGTGCTGAAGGTCGGCTTCGGCGTCCTGCAGCGCCCGCCGCTGGGCCTTGAGCTCGGCCTTCGTGACGTCGAGGTGCCTCGCCTTCTCCTCCAGGGCGCGGTTGTCGGAGTCGAGTCGCTCCTCCCGATCGGCCAGCCGTTGCTCCCGACGCTCGACCTCCAGGCGCTGGTCGCGGAGCTCGTTGCGTCGTTGACGGTGCTCCTCGTCGAGGTCGTGCCGGGCTCCCTTGGCGGCCTCGAGCTGGCTCTCCGCCTTGGCCCGAACCTCGGCGGCATACACCTCGGCCTCCGTGCGCAGCGACACGGCGGCCACCTCGGCCGCGGCCACCTGCGGATCGTCGGCCAGAGAGACGTCTTCTGCCGCGAAATTGTCAGAGGATTCCGACTTGTTGTTGTAGCGCTTGTAGGTGAGAAAGCCGATCGCAGCCACAACGACAACAAGGAGAAAAATCCCAGCGAGAACCAGAATCTCGAAGACTCCCAAGTCCACCATTGTTTCGCACTCCTGTCTGCACGCCGAGGCGCGCCTTCAAGAGGCCTTACGGCAAATGCGAGAAGCCAACGACCCGACCAGCCGAGCTGGTCAGATCGATTGCGGCCCTGTGCGGTTGTGGGGTCAGACGTCAATGAGAATTGATCTGGATTTCTCATGCAGAGTTCGGAAACCCTACGTGCTGATTCTATTTGTTCAACTTTGCCGTAAACCTCGTGAGTGCAGGTTAGGACGCGCCCCGACCGGGGTCAAGCACCGGGGTCGTCGGTCGACCCGTCGCGCAGCTCGCCGAGGACGGTGGCGATGATTCCCGAACCGAACCCACGTCTGGCCAAGGCACCGGACAACCGACGCTGGCGTACGAGCGGATCGAGGCCGCGAGTGGCGCCTTGCTTCTTGGCTACCAGCGCGCGGGCCGCCGCAAGCTCGGCATCGGTGTCCACCGTCGCGAGTGCAGCGTCGACCTGGTCGCGGTCGACGCCCTTGAGCTGCAGCTCCCGGCGCAGGGCAGAACGAGACAGGTGGCGGCGGCGCTGCCGAGACTCCACCCAGTCCTGGGCGAACGCTCCGTCATCGACGAGACCGATCTCCTCGAGCCGATCAAGCACCGAGGCAGCGACCCCGTCCGGGACGTTCTTCTTCTGCAGCGCCTGATCCAGCTCGTGCCGCGTTCGTGCCTGACCGGTGAGCTTGCGCAACGCGATCGTGCGGGCCACGTTCTCGGCGTCGATGTCGGCGTCGGCGCCGGCGTCGGACACGACCTCGGTTTCGTCGGCCACGACCGAGCCGTCGCCGGCGCCTTCCGTCCGCATACGCCGTTGCTGCCGCACCTGAACCGAATCCGGATCCGCTCCGGTCTCGTCCACCAGCTTCCCGGCTGAGTCGGACCGGTCCGGAGCCGGCCTACCCGTCTGCCCGGCCAACCAGGCTCGCGCCTGGTCGACCGGGTCCGGCATCGTCATCGCCGTCAGAACTCGACCTCACCGGTCACCGGGTCGACTCCGGCGGGCACGTCGACCTGCGGACCGATGTTCATCCGCTCCTTGATCTTCTTCTCCAGCTCGTTGGCGAGGTCGGGGTTGGACCGCAGGTAGGTGCGCGCGTTCTCCCGGCCTTGCCCCAGCTGGTCGGCGTCGTAGGTGAACCAGGCGCCCGCCTTGCGGACGATGCCGGCCTCCACGCCGAGGTCGATCAAGCTGCCCTCGCGGCTGATGCCGTGCCCGTACAGGATGTCGAACTCGGCCTGCTTGAACGGCGGGGCGACCTTGTTCTTGACGACCTTGACCCGGGTCCGGTTGCCGACCATCTCCTGGCCGTCCTTGAGTGTCTCGATCCGGCGCACATCCAGGCGGACGGAGGAGTAGAACTTCAGCGCCCGGCCGCCGGTCGTCGTCTCCGGCGACCCGAACATCACGCCGATCTTCTCCCGCAGCTGGTTGATGAAGATCGCGGTGGTGTTGGCACCACTCAAGGCGCCGGTCATCTTGCGCAGCGCCTGGCTCATCAGGCGAGCCTGCAGTCCGACGTGGCTGTCCCCCATCTCACCCTCGATCTCGGCCCGCGGAGTCAGTGCCGCAACAGAGTCGATGACGATCAGGGCCAGTGCCCCGGACCGGACCAGCATGTCGGCGATCTCCAGCGCCTGCTCGCCGTTGTCGGGCTGGCTGACCAGCAGGGCGTCGGTGTCGACCCCGAGCTTCGCGGCGTAGTCGGGATCGAGCGCGTGCTCGGCGTCGATGAAGGCGCAGATCCCGCCGGCAGCCTGCGCATTGGCGATGGCGTGCAAGGCCACCGTGGTCTTGCCGCTGGACTCCGGACCGTAGATCTCGACGACACGCCCCCGCGGCAGGCCACCGATGCCCAACGCGACATCGAGCGCGATCGAGCCGGTCGGGATGACCTCGATCGGTGCGCGGACCTCATCGCCGAGGCGCATCACCGAGCCCTTGCCGTACTGCTTGTCGATCTGGGCGAGCGCCGCCTCGAGCGCCTTGTCCCGGTCTGCTACCGCCATCGTCGTCCCTTTCGTTCACCCTTGAGGTGGCTGCCTTGCTGCCTGGTTGGTCGATCAACGAGACCCTAAGCACCGCCACCGACATCCGACCGGGGTGCGAGCGGATCTGTGGACAGGGCTCGAGGTCGTCCTCTGCCTGTGGACATCTGCGCACCAACCTAGGCGAACACGTGTTCGAACAACAGCCCGACACGCCGTCGACCGCCGAACACAGCCCGACATCGCCAGGGGTCGGGGATGTCCGCGCAGCCGACGCCCGACCTGGGCGAGGATGGAGCCATGTCGACCATGCCCGAGATCTTGTCCCAGGCGACCGCAGCCGTCGCACCCATCGTCCGTGCGGCAGGAGGAGCGGATCCCGCCGCCGCCACGCCGTGTCAGGAGTGGGTGCTCTCCGAGCTGACCCGGCATGCGCTGGGGACCACGGCCGGTCTGGCCCGGCTCGGCCGCCGCGAGCCGCTGGACCCCGACGATCCCTGGGGGGACCCGACGACGGAGCTCCCCTGGTCCGAACAGCTGTCCGGTCAGCTCGAGGATCTGGCCACGGCCTGGTCCGACCCAGGAGCCTGGGAGGGAGAGGTGGACATGGGCGGCCAGCGGATGCCGGCGTCGATGATCGGGGACATGGTGCTGGCCGAGGTGGTGCTGCACGGCTGGGACCTGGCCCGAGCCACCGGCCAGCGGCTCGAGCTGCCCGACGCCGTCGCCCGCCAGCTCCGACGCGGGATCGAGGAGACGGCCGCGATGGGCCGACAGATGGGCGTGTACGGCGACGCCGTGGAGGTCGACGAGGACGCCCCCGACTTCGATCACGCGCTCGCGGCAGCCGGCAGGGATCCGGCCTGGTCCGCGAACTGACCGGTCAGCGTTCGCGGGCGGGCAGCTCGAGCGCGGCCCAGACGGCACGCCAGATCTCCTTGGACGACAGGCCGTCGGCGATCGCCTGGTCGACCGTCCGGCCACCCAGGTCGGCCAGGTTGTGCTCGGCCGCCCACACCCGGCTGTAGCCCCGGCCGAGATGGCTGTCCATCCGCGACCACAGCTCGGTCTCCTTCATCGCCTGACCCGTCTGCTCGCTCGTGCTCGGACGCCTACCGTAGAGCCGACGAGCCGCTCGTCCAACCGCAGCAGATGATCCCGTCGGCGCGACGCCGGTACGAGGTCGGCGCTGCCGGGTCCGAGAAGGCGCAGACACACCTCCGGGCCGTCCCCGAGGGTGTGTCTGCGCCTTTTCGAGCCAGCGACCGAGCCAGCACCGACAGCACTGTCGGTGCCGCCAGGCAGGATGTGAGCGTGCTCGTCACCCCCACCGCAGCGGCCGATGCGCTCTCCGCCTTCAGCCCCGCGACCGCCACCTGGTTCGGAGAGGTGTTCGCCGAGCCCACAGCCGCCCAGACCGGCGCCTGGCAGGCCATCTCGACCGGGCAGAACGCGCTCGTCATCGCGCCGACCGGATCCGGCAAGACCCTGGCGGCCTTCCTCTCCGCCCTCGACTCGCTGATCAGGGACCCGAAGCCAGCCGCCGAGCAGCGCTGCCGGGTGCTCTACGTCTCGCCGCTCAAGGCGCTCGCGGTCGACGTCGAGCGCAACCTCCGCGCTCCACTAGCGGGCATCACCCAGACCGCCCTTCGGCTGGGCCAGTCCCCCCCGTCCGTGACCGTCGGAATCCGCTCGGGTGACACCTCCGCCGGTGACCGTCGCAAGCTGGTCAGCCGCCCGCCGGACATCTTGATCACCACGCCCGAGTCGTTGTTCTTGATGCTCACCTCAGCGGCTCGAGACGTGCTCCGACACGTGCAGACGGTGATCATCGACGAGGTGCACGCCCTGGCCGGCAGCAAACGTGGCGCCCATCTCGCCCTGAGCCTCGAGCGGCTGGACGCCCTGGTCGCCGAGTCGTCGACCGACTCGGCTACCGGATCACCGGTCCGACCACCCACCCAGCGCATCGGTCTCTCCGCCACGGTCCGACCGGCCGAGCGGGTGGCTCGCTACCTCGGCGGCATCCACCCGGTGAGCATCGTGGCCCCGCCTGCCTCCAAGTCCTGGGATCTGGCCGTCGTCGTCCCGGTCGAGGACATGGGAGATCTGGCCGCCACGGCCTCGACGCCCACGCTGGAGCTGGACTCCGACGGGTCGCCGCCGCCGAAGCCGTCGATCTGGCCGCACGTTGAGAACCGGATCCTGGATTTGATCACCGACCACCACTCGACGATCGTGTTCGCCAACTCCCGCCGGCTGGCCGAGCGGCTGACCGCGCACCTGAACGAGCTCCAGGCCGAACGCGACGAAGCCGCGCGGGAGCGGGAGTCGGGCGAGGCTCCGGACACTTCCGACGGCTATCGACCACCGGCCGAGATCATGGCTCAGTCCGGTTCGAGCGCCGGCCTCGACGGCAGCACTGGCACCCGGGTCGTGGCGCGCGCCCATCACGGCTCGGTGAGCAAGGAGCAGCGAGCCCAGATCGAGGCCGATCTGAAGTCGGGTCTGCTGCCCTGCGTGGTCGCCACCTCCTCGCTCGAGCTGGGCATCGACATGGGCGCCGTGGACGTGGTCGTGCAGGTCGAGTCGCCCCCGTCGGTGGCCAGTGGGTTGCAGCGCGTCGGCCGAGCCGGTCACCAGGTCGGCGCGACATCCCGGGGGGTGTTCTTCCCCAACCACCGCGGTGACCTGATCGAGTCCGCGGTGGTGGTGGAGCGGATGCGGGCCGGTGCGATCGAGGAGGTCGCCACTCTGCGCAATCCATTGGATGTGCTGGCCCAGCAGATCGTCGCGATCACCGCCAGCGCCGCGATCGCCGGCCCGAACGAGGCAGCGACCGAGATCAAGGCCGACGACGTGTACGCACTGGTCCGTCGGGCTGACGGCTTCCACGACCTGCCGCACAGCGCGTACGAGGCGACCCTCGACATGCTGAGCGGGCGCTACCCGTCCGAGGACTTCGCCGAGCTGCGGCCACGGCTGATCTGGCACCGCGACACCGGCGTGCTCGCCGCGCGACCGGGAGCGCAGCGGCTGGCGGTCACCTCGGGTGGAACCATCCCCGACCGCGGCCTGTTCGGCGTCTTCCTGGTCGGCGAAGGGTCCGCCTCCGGCCGGCACAACCCGGGTCGTCGGGTCGGTGAGCTGGACGAGGAGATGGTCTACGAGACGCGCGTGGGAGACGTGTTCACCCTCGGCACCACCAGCTGGCGGGTCGAGCAGATCACCCACGACCAGGTGCTGGTCTCGCCCGCCCCCGGCACCCCCGGTCGGCTGCCGTTCTGGAAGGGCGATGCGCCGCCCCGCCCACTGGAGCTGGGCCGCGCCTTCGGCTCCTTCGTGCGCGAGATCGGCAGTCTCGAGGCCGACGCGGCGTACGAGCGGCTGCAGCGGGCCGGACTGGACCAGTTCGCCGCGGCGAACCTGCAGAGCTATCTGGCCGAGCAGCAGGAGGCCACAACCGCGTTGCCCACGGACACCACCGTGGTCGTCGAGCGCTTCCGCGACGAGCTGGGCGACTGGCGCGTGTGTCTGCACTCCCCACTCGGCTCGGGCGTGCTGACCCCCTGGGCGCTGGCGATTGAGCGCGCAGCCAGGGAACGGTACGGGATGGAGGTGCAGGCGACCGCCACCAACGACGGGATCGTGCTCCGGGTCCCCGACACCGAGTCCGAACCGCCGGGCGCGGAGCTGGTCCTCGTCGACCCCGATGAGCTGGAGCGGATTGTCACCGACGAGGTCGGCGGCTCCGCCCTGTTCGCCGCTCGCTTCCGGGAGTGCGCGGCCCGAGCGCTCCTGCTGCCCCGCCGCGATCCTCGCTCGCGGTCGCCGCTCTGGCAGCAGCGGATGCGCTCGGCGCAGCTGCTCACCGTGGCGGCGCAGTATCCGGAGTTCCCCATTGTGCTGGAGACGATGCGGGAGTGCCTGACCGACGTGTTCGACCTCGACGGGCTCATCCAGGTGCAGCGGCAGCTGGCTGCCCGAACGATCCGGCTGGTGGAGGTGGAGACCCGGGAGCCGTCGCCGTTCGCGAAGTCGCTGCTGTTCGGCTACGTCGGTGCGTTCGTCTACGAGGGTGACGTGCCACTGGCGGAGAAGAAGGCCGCCGCCCTGTCGCTGGATGCCGGTCTGCTGGCCGAGCTGCTGGGCAAGGACGGGCTGCGGCAGCTGCTCGACCAGGCCGTCATCGCCGCCACCGAAGCCGACCTGCAAGGCCTCAGCGAGCAGCGCCGTGCTGGGAGCGCCGAGCAGCTGTTCGACCTGCTGCGCACCGCCGGGCCGTTCATGACGGCCGAGCTGAGTGAGCGGATCACCGCAGCGATCAACCTGGACGACACCCTGGGTCAGCTGGTCTCGGCTCGCCGCGTGGTGCGGCTACGCGTTGCCGGTCAGGAGATGGTGGCCGTGGTCGAGGACGTCCCGCGGTTGCGGGACGGGCTCGGAGTGCCTGTTCCACCGGGCGTGGCGGCCGCGTTCGCGAGCGAGCCGAGCAGTTCTCCGATCCAGGACCTGACGCTGCGGTGGGCACGCACCCACGGTCCGTTCACCGCGTCGGCGATCGCCCGTCGGTACGGTCTGGGCCGCGCCGTCGTCGAAGCGGCCTGCGCCGACCTCGTCCGCTCCGGCCAGCTGGTCCGCGGCTCCTACGTCGACCCGGCGCCCGATGCCGCCGATGAGGACCAGTTCTGCCACACCCAGGTGCTGGCGTTGATCAAGCGCCGCTCGCTGGCCGCACTCCGCCGGGAGGTCGAACCGGTCGAGCAGGTGGCGTACGCGCGGTTTCTGGCCGAGTGGCAAGGAGTGGGCAGCCGCTCCCGCGGCAGTGACGCCGTGCTGTCGGTGCTGGAGCAGCTCGCCGGTTACGCGATGCCGGCCAGTGCGGTGGAGTCGATGATCCTGCCGGCCAGGGTGGAGGACTACCGACCCGCGATGCTCGACGAGCTCACCAGCGCCGGTGAGGTGTTCTGGGTCGGTGACGGGGCCATCGGCGACAGCGACGGCTGGATCCGGTTTCACCTGCCCGGCGCTGATCCGCCGACCGCCCGCGGCGGGATCGAGTCGATCCAGGCACGCCGGCTGCTGGAGTCGTTCGCACCCGGCGGCGCCTACTTCTTCGACGGTCTGCTGCCCCCGGACGCCGACTCCGACCGCTCAGGCTGGGTGGCTGCTCTGTGGCAGCTGGTCTGGGCCGGTCTGGTCAGCAGCGACACGTTCACCGCTCTCCGGAACCTCATCACCGGCGGCGCCCACAAGACCGCCCGCCGTCCCGCACCCCGCAGCTACCGTGGCCGGCCGAGGATCCCGAGACCGGGTCGTGGGGATCGTCCGGCGCGGCTCAGCACCCCGGCCACGGTGGGCCGCTGGTCGCTGGTCGCCTCGATGTCTCAGCCACCGTCGGCGCGGCTGGCCGACGCGATGTTCACGCAGCTGGACCGCTACGGGGTGGTGACCCGGGGCAGTGTGCTGACCGAAGCCGTCGAAGGTGGCTTCGGGACGGCGTACCGGGCCCTCAGCGCGCTGGAGGAGTCCGGCCAGTGTCGACGCGGCTACTTCGTCGAAGGGCTGGGGGCCGCCCAGTTCGCCTCCACCGGCGCTGTCGACAGGCTGCGGTCAGAACAGGCCGAACCCGCCGAACAGCGGGGGCTGGTGCTGGCCGCCTGCGATCCGGCGAACCCGTACGGTGCCGCTCTGCCCTGGCCTGAGCGAGAGGGTCATCGTCCCGGGCGCAAACCGGGCGCCCTGGTCATCCTGGTGAACGGCCGCCTCGTCTTCTACGTCGAGCGCGGTGGCCGCACGCTGCTGTCGTTCACCGATGATCACGAGACCCTCGCCCCGGCGGCGGCCGCACTGGCCCGCGCCGTCCGACTCGGTCAGCTGGGTCGGCTGACTGTCGAGCGGGCCGACGGCCAGCATGTCTTCGGCTCGGCCGCAGTGAGCACCAGCCTGCAGGAGGCCGGCTTCGTGATGACGCCGTCGGGACTCCGGCTGCGACCAGCACCAACGGGGGGCTGACTCGAGAAACAGGCGCACCCCGAGCGGGGCGCCCGGGGTGCGAGAAAAGATCAGAGCGGTTGGTCAGGCCGCGGCCTGGGCCACCGTGTCGTGGATCGTCGGCAAGGCGGACACCCGCTCGGCCAGCAGCTCGTGCGCGGCCATCTTCTCGCTGACCAGATTCAAGATCACCGACAGCGGCACGTCGAGCGCCGCGCAGATGGCGGCGAGCAGCTCGCTGGACGCCTCCTTCTGCCCTCGCTCGACCTCCGAGAGGTAGCCGAGGCTGACCCGCGCGGACTGCGAGACCTCACGCAGTGTCTTCGTCTGGGCCATCCGCTCCTCGCGCAGCGACTCACCGATGAGCTCACGGACGAGCACCTGCTTCGGCGGGGGAGTAAGACGCATGCAGAAACTGTACCCAGCCGCACCCACACTCCCCCCGGCCGGCCGAGCCCTGAGCACGTGTCGCGCAGCCTAGGCCGGGATTTCGAGCTGCTCGATCAGGAGACGGAGCACAGCGACAACGGTTCGGCCGCGGATCTCAGCGCGGTCCCCGGCCAAGGACAGTTCCCGCACCTGCACCGGTCGTTCGCCGGCGAACCCGTCGGACGAGTCCTCAGGATCCGGACCGGCGACAGCGATGAACACCTGTCCCACCGGGTGGCCGTCCTGCGGCTCCGGCCCGGCCACGCCCGTGGTCGCCAGCCCCCAGTCGGCACCGCACGTCCGCGCCGCGCCGCGCGCCAGCTGCGCCGCCGTCGTCGGCGCCACCGGCCCGTCGGAAGCCAGCACCGCGGCCGACACCCCGGCCAGCTCGGCCTTGAGATCCGTCGCGTACGTGATCAGTCCGCCGCGGTAGACGACGGACGCCCCGGGCACCGTGGTGATCGTGGCGCCGACCAGGCCACCGGTCAGGGACTCGGCAGTGGCCACGGTCTGCGACCGGTTCCGCAGCGCGAGGACGACCGTCGCCGCCAGGTCTCCCACCGCGGAGTCGGCCGCGAAGATCATCGTGACGGCGCGGTGGCCTGTCGTCGCAGCTTGACCGCCTCCCGGATGTAGTCCAAGCCGGTCACCACGGTCACCACGAACGCCGCGGCCATGACGATGACCGCGAACCAGTGCAGCGGACCCGTGCCCGGCAGCGGCAGCAGGTACAAGATCAGCGCCACCGCCTGCAGCACCGTCTTGATCTTGCCGCCACGGTTGGCCGCCATCACGCCGTACCGCAGCATCACGAACCGCAGCGCGGTAATGCCCCACTCGCGGACCAGGATCACCGCGGTCACCCACCAGGGCAGCTCACCGATGATCGACAGCCCGAGGAAGGCCATCCCGGTGAGGGCCTTGTCGGCGATCGGGTCGGCGAGCTTGCCGAACTTCGTGACGATGTCGTACTTGCGGGCCAGGTAACCGTCGATGCTGTCGGTCAAGATGGCGAGCGCGAAGAC
>DASQLI010000037.1:0-4493 GCA_035630075.1 Microlunatus sp. | reverse complement strand
GCTGCGGCGACCACCAGTGGGGAGAGCTTCGGGCCACGGGACCGTCGGCTCGGGCTGCTGCTGGCCATGGCGATGTTCGTGCTGGTGGTCGACACCTCGTTGATGAACGTGTCGATCTCGGCGGTGGTGGAGGACCTGGACACCACGGTGAGTGGCGTCCAGTCCGCGATCGCCTTGGAGGCGCTGGTCTCCGCAGCGTTCATCCTCATCGGCAGCCGGATCGGTGATTTCATCGGTCGCAAGCGGGCGTACGTGCTGGGCCTGATCGGCTACGGCATCGGCGCCACCGCGATGACCCTCGCCCAGTCGCTGACCACGGTGATCATCTTCTGGGCGATCATCGGGGGGCTCGGAGCATCGCTGCTGCTGCCGGCGATGCAGTCCTTGATCCACGGCAACTTCACGGGCCGGGCGCAGGGCAAGGTCTACGCCCTCGTCGGTGCCGCGGCAGCCATCGCGGCCGCCGTCGGCCCGCTGCTCGGCGGCTTCATCACCACGTTCTTGTCCTGGCGGGTGGGTTTCGGCCTGGAGGCCGTGATCATCGTCGTGGTGCTGATCGGCATCAGGCTGGTCGCCGACGCGCCGTACACGGGTCCTCGGGTGCTGGACGTCGGCGGCGCCCTGCTGTCGGTGCTCGGCATGGGTGGTGTCGTGCTCGGCATCCTGGTCTGGCAGGAGGGTGGCGAGCTGGTCGGCATCCTGCTCGCGGTCGGTCTGGCTGCCCTCGCCGCGCTCAGCTACTGGCTGCTGCGTCGTCGCCGGGCCGGGAAGCCGACCTTGATAGATCCCGGCCTGTTCTCCTCAAAGGCCTTCCGGCTGGGAATCACCGGGCAGATGCTGCAGCAGGTGAGCCTGGGCGGGATGATGATCGCGCTGCCGATCTACCTGCAGATGGTGTTCGAGTACAACGCCATGCTGGCGGGGCTGTCGATGGCGCCGCTGTCGTTGAGCATGTTCGCGGTGGCCTTGCTGGCCGGGAAGCGAGCGGGTCGGCGGCGGCCCAGCACGATCATCTGCGTCGGTTTCGCGCTGGCCACCGCCGGGATGGCGGTGCTGATCCCGCTCGTCCCGCGGGCCGAGTCGGGCTGGTACCTGGTGGTTCCGCTGCTTCTGTCAGGATCGGGTCTCGGCCTGCTCGTCTCCCAGCTCAACAACTACACGCTGTCTCCGATGTCGGAGGAGCAGGTCAGCGAGGCGGCGGGGGTCAACTCGGCTGCCGGGTCGTTCGGTCTGTCGTTCGGGCTCGCCTTCGCCGGCGCGATCATGCTGGCCACGATCGCCATCCTGTCCACGGCGCTGGCGCAGGACAGCACCTTGTCAGAGGCAGACCAGCAGCGGGTCGCCACCGCGGTCGAGCAGGACGCCGAGGTGATGAGCGACACCCAGCTGAACGAGATCCTGGCCGGTGAACCGCCGGAGGTCCAGGCGGAGGTGATCCGCATCAACGACCAGGCCCGGGACCGCGCCCTGCAGGTCGCGTTGCTGGTGCCCCTCCTGGCCGGGCTGGTGGGTCTGTTGAGCTCCTTGCGGATGCGCCGGCTCCCGGATCCCGACCCGTCGTCGGCGGCGGAGAGCGCGGCTCTCGGCTGAGCTGCCTCGTTCGCTGCGAGCTGGCGTCGAACCACAGCGGCTGAACTCGGCTAGCATGCAGCCTGTGAAGACCAGGGCCGGCGGGGCCCCGGCCGTCAGGCGCTCACCATCGCCTGCGCGGCGCGGGATCGCCGCAGTCGGCATCGGAAACGCCATCGAGTGGTACGACTTCGCCATCTACGGCTCCTTCGCGACCGTGCTGGGCGTGACCTTCTTCCCCGGTCTCGATGCCGCCACCCAGCTGCTGCTGGCCTTCGCGGTCTACGGCACCGCGCTGCTCGTCCGACCGCTGGGTGCGCTGGTATTCGGGCGTCTCGGGGACACTCGAGGCCGCCGGCCCGTGCTGGCCGTCGTCATCGTCTTGATGAGCGTGGCGACCGCGGCCGTCGGGTTGCTGCCCGGCTACCTGGCCATCGGCATCGCTGCACCGATCCTGTTGCTGCTGTTCCGCGTCTGCCAGGGGTTGGGAGCAGGTGGCGAGCTCGGTGTCTCGAGCGTCTTCTTGTTCGAGCATGCGCCGCATCGCCATCGCGGAGCTGTCGGGTCCTTCCAGGTCGCCACCCTCTCGCTCGGCATGGCCGCCGGCATGGCTGTCGCTGCAGCGCTGTCCACCGTCGGCGGCGGCACGGCGGTGCAGGCCGGGTGGTGGCGGCTGGCCTTTTTGACGGCGTTGCCGCTGGGAATGATCGGCTGGTACGTGCGGACGCGCGTGAACGAGACCGGTGAGTTCCTCGCGCTCAGGGATTCGGTGATCCGACAACGCCCGTGGCGCCGCCTGTTCGCCGACTCGCGGTCGCGGCTGTGGCGCGGGTTCGTGATCATGGGGGTCGGTTCGCTCGCGTACAACACGTTCTTCGTCTTCCTGCCCAATCACCACATCGTGCACAGCGGCGGGTCGAGCAGCCTGACGTGGTTCGTCTCGGCCAGCGCCCTGGTGGTGACAGCGGTCGCTGCGGTGACGCTCGGCCACCTCTCCGATCGGATCGGTCGTCGACCGGTGGTGGCGGGCTCGGCGCTCGGGCTCTTGCTGCTCGCCGTGCCCATGTCAGTGACCGCCGGTGGCTCGCTCCTGCAGCTCTGGATCGCCCAGTGCCTCATCGGCCTCTGCATCGGTGGGGTGCTGTCCGTGGCCATGCTCGCCGAGGCGTTCCCCGCCGAGCACCGTTCGACCGCCGTGGCGATGACCGCCGGTCTGGGGACGGCGCTGATCGGCGGCACCGCCCCGGCGGTCGACCAGCTGCTGGTCACCGTCTCGGGCGTCGCGATCGCACCGGGGATCTATCTGGCGGTGGTCGCCGGCGCGGCCCTGCTGGCCGCTTCGAGCTGGGACAGGGGTTCGACGTCACGCCGCTCCCGGCGGACCGAGCAGTCTCCCGTGACGGGTCAACTCGCCTCGAGCTGACCCGGCAGACCATCCCTCCGAGGGAGCATGATCAGCGCCGGTCAGCAGGAGCTTCGAGGCGTCGCCGGTGATCACTCTCCTGAGCGATGCCGAAGAGCAGCTTGGCGACCACGCCGACCAGGACGAGGCCGCTCACCATCTGCACCATGGCGACCAGGCGAGCAATATCTGAGTGCGGTGAGATGTCCCCGTAGCCGACGGTCGCGAAGGTCGTCACCGTGAAGTAGAGGGCGTCGAGCCGGGTCATCGGTTCGGTGTAGCCGGTCGGGTCGAGCTGCCCGATGACGTAGTGCGCCGTCGCGAACAGCACGATGAACAACGGCCCGGCGGTCAGCAGGGACTCGACCGCGCGCAGTCTCGGGTACGGGGATCGCATCGTGCGGCTGAACTCGACGGCCAGCACAGCCAGGACGACGGCTGCGCCGATCAGGAAGCCGGTCAGGTAGCGCGCCTGGCTGATCAGGGTGAACGGCATCACGACGTACGCCGTGAGCAGGATCGTCGTGGTGATGCCCGCCCGCAGCACCGCCCCGGCCAGCAGCCGACGCTTGAGGGCTCGGGGGAGCCCGGCGAAGGACGCGCCCCGGTCGTTCGCGGGTTGGTCCTCCGGCATGAGCGCCAGTATCGGTCGCGATGATCGGGGGAGCGTCACCCGTGCCGGGTGACGCAGCGGTCGGGGCGACGCACGAGCATGGCTGACATGGATGGTGCCGCGGAACCGCCCTCGGATGAGGACAGCCGCCAGGTTGGCGTCATGCGCGCCGCCCGGCTGCGGCAGGCCCTGCGACCGCGTCGGCGGCTGGACGGCGGGTCAGTGCGGATCCCCGGCCGGGTCCCGGTGGCGCCGCTGCAGCCGGAATGGCTGATCGTCGATCACCTGCCGCTGTTCCATCGCTACCACGTTCCCGACCCAGGATCGACCGACCCGGATACGAGCGAACCCGCGTCGACCGACGCGATCGTGCACGTGCACGGCTTCGGCATCTCCGGGACCTACCTGGAACCCACCGCAGCGGTTCTCGCCTCGCGCTATCGCACGTACGTACCGGACCTGCCGGGGATGGGTCGGAGCCTGCGACCCAAGCACGGCCTCGATCTCCAGGGTCTGGCCCGGGTGGTGATCGACTACTGCGACACGGTCGGGGTCGAGAAGCCGATCCTGGTGGGGAACTCGTTGGGCTGCCCGGTCATCATCGAGGTGGCCGCCAGCTTCCCCGATCGAGTCAAGAGCGCGGTGCTGGTCTCACCGGCCGGCGGGCCCAACAACCAGCCCCTCGGCCGGGCGTTGCGGCAGATGGCTCAAGACGGGTACCGCGAGCCGATCGGCATGCTGCCGATCGCCACCCGCGACTACCTGAGATTCGGCGTGCTGCAGAGTCTGAGCCTGTTCAAGGCGATGACCGCCTATCCGACGCTGGAGAACCTCCATCTGCTCGACGCGCCGACGCTGGTGATCGCCGGCGCCCGGGACCCGCTGGTCAAGTTCTCCAACGCGTTCGTG
>DASQLI010000036.1:0-3796 GCA_035630075.1 Microlunatus sp. | reverse complement strand
GAAACCCTTGCCGCGCACCTTCAGTGCGGTGTAGGTCGAACCCTCGACCGGCGTCACCTCCGGCAGCTGGTCGACGAGATCCCAGAAGTCGTCGTTCGAGCAGGGCATGTCAGGGATTCAAGCAGGGGGTTCTGACAGTGTTGTCCTCACTCGCTGCTCACTGCGCGCCGATGGGCTCTGCCTTCCTTCGTCACTCGCAGACGAAAGGCGTGTCTGCTCCCTTCTCAGGCCAGACAGAGCCGGGCGCTTCGTTCGCGGTCGCTCGCGAGGGGAGCTGTCCTCACTCGTGGCTGAGGTCCTCCATGGCGCGGTCGAGAGCGATCAGCCCCTGCACGAGCGCACAGAGATCGTCGTCCGCCAGTCGCTCCAGCACCTGGGGTGGCATGGTGTTGCCGCTGCTGATCAGGGCGCGCAGTGTCGCGCTGCCCAGCTCGGTGACCGAGAGTCGTCGGATCCGTCGGTCGCCGGGGTCGTCGCGGCGCTGCACCATGCCGTGCTCCGCGAGCCGGTCGACCAGTCCCGACATGGTGGCGACCGACACGTGCAGGACCTCGGCCAGATCATGACCGGTGGCCCGATCCCGCTCCGCCGCGATCACCGTCAGCACCTTCAGCTGCTGCATGGTCAGCGGGATCGAGAGCAGGGGCTCGGCCCAGGTGGACAGAGCCCGGCGGTCGAAGGAGGCGTGCAGCTCGTCGAGGCGGCGCAACAGGGCTGCCCGATCGACATCCTGGCTGATCGTCATCTGTTCCTTCGTGCCGTTGGCCCCAGGGTCAACCCTTGGATGCCCTGACTATACGGCTGATGCTAACGATTCGCCGTATCCGACGTATCGTGATGCTGTGACGTCCTTGACCCGGCTCAGTTTGGCCAACCGTTTGATCGTCGCTCTGATCTCGATCGCGATCGTCGTGTTCGGTGTGTTGGCGACGGGATCGCTCAAGCAGGAGCTGCTGCCCTCGACCCAGGTGCCCACCGCCGTCGTCACCGCGATCTACCCCGGCGCCACGCCGCAGATCGTGGCGGACAACGTCTCCACTCCCATCGAGCGTGCGGTCAGCGGTGTCGCGGGGGTCACCGATGTCACCTCCACGTCCTCCAACGGCCAGGCGACGATCAGCGTCAACTGGGAGTACGGGCTGGACAGCGACAAGGTCGTCAGCAACATCCGCAACGCCGTCGACTCCACCTCGCAGGCGCTGCCCGCCGATGTCGAGACCGATGTCATCACCGGCAGCACCGACGACATCCCGGTGCTGTTGCTGGCCGCCTCCACCGACCTGCCGCTGGCGGACTCGGGCGAGCTCGTGCAGAACGTGGCCGTACCGGAACTGACCGCGATCGACGGCGTCCGCCAGGTCCAGGTCACCGGTGAGGACACCACCCAGCTGACCATCACCCTGCGCCCGGACGACCTGACCGAGCGGGACCTGACGGCTGCGGCCGTCACCCAGACCATCCAGTCCCAGCTGACGGTCGTCCCGGCCGGCACCGCGTACGACAAGACCCTCGAGCTGGCCGTGCAGGTGGGCGACTCCACGAACTCGGTCAAGCAGGTCAACGCTCTCTCGATCCCGACCAGTGACGGTCCGGTCGCGCTGTCGAAGATCGCCGACGTCAAGGTCGAGTCGATCTCGTCGTCCTCGTTGGCCCGGGCCAACGGGCGACCTGCACTCAGCGTGTCGGTGCTCAAGGAGGCCGACGGAGACTCGGTGGCCATCTCACACGCCGTCGCCGACGCACTTCCCGGCCTGCAGCAGACGATGGGCAACGACGCCGCGTTCAGCATCGTCTTCGACCAGGCGCCGCTGATCGAGCAGTCGATCCACGACCTCACGGTCGAGGGCGCGCTCGGACTCGGGTTCGCGGTGCTGGTGATCCTGCTGTTCCTGATGTCGGTGCGCTCGACACTGATCACCGCCATCTCCATCCCGCTGTCGCTGCTGGTCGCCATGATCGGTCTGCAGGTCGGTGGGTTCTCGTTGAACATCTTCACCTTGGCGGCTCTCACAGTGGCGGTCGGACGCGTGGTCGACGACTCCATCGTGGTGCTCGAGAACATCAAGCGCCGCGACACCGGACACGCCGCGTTGACCCCGGCCGACATCGTCGCCTCCGTCAAGGAGGTGGCCGGCGCGGTCACGGCGTCCACCGCCACCACCGTGGCGGTGTTCCTGCCGGTGGCCGTGGTCTCCGGCGTCACGGGTGAGCTGTTCCGTCCCTTTGCGGTCACCGTGGCCATCGCCCTCGTCGCCTCGTTGATCGTCTCCATGACTGTGGTACCGGTTCTCGCCTTCTGGTTCCTGCGCGGCGGAAAGCGCAAGAAGGCCATCGCCGCGGCCACTGCAGGCGCAGGCGCCGGCGCGGTTGCGGCTACGACCGCACCGGCGGCCGCCGGCATCCTGGCACCCGAGACGACCGACTTCGAGACCACGACCGGCCACACCGACGACGAGACGAAGGTCACCCGGCTGCAGAAGGGCTACCTGCCGGTGCTGAACTTCGGTCTGGCTCATCCGGTGATCACGCTCGCTATGGCCATGGTGATCTTCGTGGGCACCCTCGGTGCCTCGACGCTGCTGAAGACCGACTTCCTCGGTTCGGTGAGCGACGACAGCTCGCTGACCATCAAGCAGGAGCTGCCGGCCGGCACCCGGCTGGACACCATGAGCGCCGCCGCCGAGAAGGTGGAGGCCGTGCTGGCCGCCGATCCGGACGTCAAGGACTACCTGACCACCATCGGTGGCAGCATCTACGCGGTCGCCGGCACGGGGGCCAACACCGCCGAGATCACGGTCAACCTGAACGAGGGCGCGACCGCCGACGTCGTGAAGCCGAAGCTGGAGTCGCAGTTCGCCGAGCTGGGCGACACCGCCGGGGACATCACCATCACCCAGGCGGCCAACGGGTCGACCAGCACCGACATCTCGGTGACGGTCAAGGGCGAGAACAGCGAGTCGCTGCGCAAGGGCGCCGAGCAGGTGCAGGCCGCCCTCCAGGGCATCCCGGGCCTCACCAACGTGACCAGCAACCTGGCCGAGCAGCGCAAGGTGCTCGAGGTCCAGGTCGACCACAAGAAAGCCGCCGACCTCGGGTTCACGCAGGCCGAGATCGGCCAGGCGGTGGCGAATGCGCTGCGCGGGACCAAGGTCGGAGACGTGACCTTGTCCGGCGAGCAGCGGGAGGTCTGGGTCCGGACGCAGGACGCGACCGACCCGAACCCCGCCGACATCGGCAACCTGCTGCTCCCGGTCAGCCAGATCCAGCAGGCCAAGGCCCAGGACGAGGCGGCCGACGAGCTCGAGAAGCGGGGCGATGACCTGTCCGATCGGCAGGACGCGCTGAGTGACCGGCAGGAGGAGATCGGCGACGAGGCGCAGGCCAAGCAGGACGAGGCCACGGCCGACTCCCTCGACAAGCTGAAGGACTCGAAGGCTGACGCGGTCGATGCACGCGCAGACACGCGCGACGACCTGAGCAAAGCCAGGAAGTCTTTGACGAAGGCCAAGCGCAACTTGGACAAGGTCGCTGACGCGCAGCCCGAAGCGCCCAGCATCCCCGCACTGCCGCCGGGGGTATCGCCTCCCCCTGCGAGTCAGGGTCAAGTTGCGCAGTTGGCCTACGCGCAACAGATGCAGGCTTGGCAGACCCAGTTGGCCGGGGCATCCGCTGCGGTGGGTCAGGCGGAGGCCGGCATCAAGCAGCTCGAGGCCGGCCTCGAGCAGTCCGACAAGGCCATCGACCAGCTCGACGAGCAGATCGAGCAGGTCCAGGACCAGCAGTCCGAGACGGTCGA
>DASQLI010000035.1:0-14902 GCA_035630075.1 Microlunatus sp. | reverse complement strand
GCCGGGCCGGATCCGCAGCACCGACAGCGGGCGCTGCCGCAGCCCGGGCAGCATCAGCTCCCGGACGGCCTCCAGATAGTCGACCAGCTCACGCTTCGTCACCCCGGCGCCGTCGAACAGCTCGGCGTCCAGAGAAGTCAGTCGGACACCCTCACGCTCGTCGTCCGGTTCGGCCACAGGCCCGATTATGGCCGACGGGCGTCGGCTCCGGCCGAAACGGTCAGGCGGCGGCCAGCCGTCAGGGGCTAGGCTTTGCGCCGGTCAACCACCCCACCAGAAGGGAGCGCAGACGCGTGTCCAGCATGTCGATCACTGTCGTTGGCGAGAAGGTCGAGGGCCAGCAGGTGACCGACACCACCACCGGACTCGATCTGTACGGCGACGACAAGACGATCGTCGCGGTCCGGGTGAACGGTGAGCTGCGCGACCTGTCCCGCCCGCTCCTGGACCCTTCGACAGGCTCAGTGCACGCGACGAGCTCAGGGGACGTGACGATCGAGCCGGTCAGCAACGCCGAGCCCGACGGACTCGCGATCGTGCGCCACTCGGCGGCGCACGTCGCCGCGCAGGCCGTCCAAGCGGCCCATCCCGACGCCAAGCTGGGCATCGGTCCGCCGATCACCGACGGCTTCTACTACGACTTCGACGTCGCCGAGCCGTTCACGCCCGAGGACCTCAAGGACCTCGAGAAGCGGATGACCCGGATCATCAAGGAGCGGCAGAGGTTCGTGCGCCGCGAGGTCTCCGACGACGAGGCACGCGCCGAGCTCGCGGACGAGCCGTACAAGCTGGAGCTGATCGCCGACAAGGGCGGCCCTTCGACAGGCTCAGGGCACGGGACAGGGGACGAGTCGGTGGAGGTCGGCGCCGGCCAGCTGACCATCTACGACAACGTCCGACGCGACGGCTCGGTCGCCTGGAAGGACCTGTGCCGCGGGCCGCACGTTCCGCACACCGGCTACATCCCGGCGTACGCGCTGATGCGCACCTCGGCCGCCTACTGGCGCGGTGACCAGGCCAACCCGCAGCTGCAGCGGCTGTACGGCACGGCCTGGCCCAGTCGGGACGAGCTGAAGGCGTACCAGACCCGACTGGAGGAGGCCGCCAAGCGCGACCACCGCCGGCTGGGTCGTGAGCTGGACCTGTTCTCCTTCCCCGACGAGATCGGCTCCGGGCTGGCGGTGTTCCACCCGAAGGGCGGCATCCTGCGGACGGCGATGGAGGACTACTCCCGGCAGCGGCACATCGACGCCGGCTACGAGTTCGTCTACTCCCCGCACATCACCAAGGCGGAGCTGTTCGAGATCTCGGGTCACCTCGGCTTCTACAAAGAGGGCATGTTCCCGCCGATGCACCTGGACGAGGAGAGAGGCGAGGACGGCAGCGTCCGCAAGCCCGGCCAGGACTACTACCTGAAGCCGATGAACTGCCCAATGCACTGCCTGATCTTCCGCTCCCGTGGCCGGTCCTATCGGGAGCTGCCGCTGCGGCTGTTCGAGTTCGGGTCGGTCTACCGGTACGAGCTGTCCGGCGTGGTGCACGGCCTGACCCGGGTGCGGGGGATGACGCAGGACGATGCGCACATCTACTGCACCGAGGACCAGATGGCCGACGAGCTGAAGTCGCTGCTGCAGTTCGTGCTGGACCTGCTGAAGGACTACGGCCTGGACGACTTCTACCTGGAGCTGTCCACCCGGGATCCGGAAAAGTCGATCGGCTCCGACGAGGAGTGGGAGCGGGCCACCCACGCCCTGGAGCAGGCGGCCGCCGTGTCCGGACTGGATCTCGTCCTCGACCCGGGCGGAGCCGCCTTCTACGCGCCCAAGATCTCGGTCCAGGCCCGCGATGCCATCGGCCGGACGTGGCAGATGTCGACCATCCAGGTGGACCTGATGCTGCCCGAGCGGTTCGGGCTGGAGTTCACCGGACCCGACGGCAGCAAGCAGCGGCCGGTGATGATCCACCGTGCCCTGTTCGGCTCGGTCGAGCGGTTCGTCGGCGTGCTGACCGAGCACTACGCCGGCGCCTTCCCGCCCTGGCTGTCGCCGGTTCAGGTGGTCGGCATCCCTGTTGCGTCGGAGTTCAACGGCTACCTCGCCGAGGTGGCGGAGAAGCTGCGGGCCGCCGGCGTCCGGGTCGAGGTGGACACCTCCGACGATCGGATGCAGAAGAAGATCCGGAACGCGACCCAGGCCAAGGTGCCGTTCATGCTGATCGCCGGCGGCCAGGACGCCGACGCGGGTGCCGTGTCGTTCCGTTACCGCGACGGCCGGCAGGACAACGGAATCCCGGTCGACCAGGCGGTCAGCCGGATCACCGACGCCATCCGCGACCGGGTCCAGGTCTAGGCCCGCGCCGACATGGTGGAGGTCGAGGACCCCGGCGACCGGCCGGGCGTACCGGATGCGTTCCAGCGGCTGTGGACCCCGCACCGGATGGTCTACATCGGCGGGCAGAACAAGCCGGCGACGTCGCAGGCCGAGGACTGCCCGTTCTGTGCCGCACCGACCAGGGGCGACGACCGGGCCGCGTTGATCGTGCACCGAGGTCACCTCGCCTACGTGATCTTGAACCTCTATCCCTACTCGCCCGGCCACCTGCTGGTCTGTCCGTTCCGGCACGTGGCCGACCTGACCGACGTGACCACCGACGAGCTGGCCGAGGTCGCTGCGCTGACCCAGCAGGCGATGCGCGTCACCCGGTCCGTCAGCGGTCCGGACGGGTTCAACCTCGGCATCAACCAGGGCGCCGTAGCCGGGGCCGGGATCGCCGCGCACCTGCACCAGCACGTGGTGCCGCGGTGGCGCGGCGACGCGAACTTCCTGCCCGTGGTCGCCCAGACCAAAGCCGTGCCGCAGCTGCTGGACCAGGCCTGGGAGCTGTTGTCAGCGGCCTGGCTGAACGCCTCGGAGCGGGCCACCTGATGCTGGAGCGGTTCCGGACCGGTGCTGCCCGGCTGCTCACCCCGATCGCGCTGTTCCTCAACCGGCACAGGGTTTCCCCGGACGCGGTCACCGCGGTCGGGACCCTGGCGGTGGTGCTCGCGGCGTTGATCTGCTACCCGGTCGGCTGGCTGTGGCAGGGGACCCTGGTGATCACGTTCTTCGTGCTGGCCGACATGATCGACGGGTTGATGGCGAAGCTCAGCGGGACGGCGTCGGCCTGGGGAGCGTTCCTGGACTCCAGCCTCGACCGGCTCGGCGACGGAGCGGTGTTCGGCGGGCTGCTGATCTACTTCGCGTACGAGCGGCAGGAGCCGGTCTGGGCGGGGATGAGCCTGGCCGCGTTGGTCTTCGGCCAGCTGACGTCCTACGTCCGCGCGCGGGCGGAAAGTCTCGGCTTCGAGGCGAGCGGGGGACTGGCGGCGCGGGCCGACCGGCTGCTGATCGTGTTGGCCGGGGCGCTGCTGGCCGGGCTCGGGATCCCGTACGTGCTGGAGCTCGCCATGACGTTCCTGGCCGCTGCCGGTCTGGTCACCGTGGTCCAGCGCAGCCGGGCGGTCTACCGGCAGGCCAAGGCACCCGGCGCCGAGGCCGTGTGAGCGGGGTCCGGGATCGAGCCGTCCGAGCCGTCTACCGGGCCGGTTGGCGGCTGGCCGGCTCGGTGCCGGCGCCGGTGCTGCGTGGTCCGCTGGCCCTCGGCGCGGCCGTCGCGGCCCGCACCCACGGAACGCACATCGCCAACCTGCGGCACAACCTGACGGCTGCCGCCGGCCGGCCTGCCGACGATCGGCTGGTCACTGCTGCGCTGCGCTGCTACCTACGAACCTGGTCGGAGGTGCTGGCCCTGCCGCACTGGCGTCCCGACGAGATCGTCGGCCGGGTCCGGGTGCCCGAGGCGCCCCGGCTGCGCCGGCGGCAGGCCGAGTCCGGGGCGATCGTCGTGCTGCCGCACAGCGCCAACTGGGACCTGGCCGGCGCCTGGGCGTGTCTGAGCGGGTTCCCGGTCACCACCGTGGTCGAGGTGCTCGGCGGTCAGGCGTACGCCGACTTCCTGGCCTTCCGGACCGGGCTGGGGATGGAGCCGATCGGCCACACCGAGCCGGACGTGATGCACCGGCTGGCCGCCGCCCTGGAGCGCGGCCGGACGATCTGTCTGATCGGGGACCGTGACCTGAGCGGTACCGGCGTGCCGGTGCGGTGGGGTGGACATCCCGTCCGGATGCCGGCCGGTCCGGCCCTGCTGGCCCGGCGCACCGGCGCCGCCCTGATCCCGGGAGTGTGTCAGTTCGTCGACGACCACTCGATGATCATCGACCTCGGTCCGGAGGTCAGCCATGGGCGCGGACCCGAGGGGCTGCAGTCGATGACCCAGCAGGTGGCCGACCACTTCGCCGCGACCGTCCGGCGTCAGCCGCAGGACTGGCCGATGCTGCAGCCGTTCTTCGGGCCGCTCGGGACCGGGCAACAGCGATGAGTGGACTGCGGATCGGGCTGGTCTGCCCGTACTCGTTCGACCGACCGGGCGGCGTCCAGAACCACGTCCTCGGTCTGGCTCACGCCCTGCGCGGACTCGGCCATCGGCCGGCGATCCTGGCCCCGGGGGACCTGGACGCTCACCACGCCGGGCTGCCCTTCACGTCGGCCGGGCCGGCGCTGCCGGTGCCGTACAACGGCTCGATCGCCCGGGTGAGCTTCGGGCCCGTGATCGCGGGCCGGGTGCGGCGTTGGCTGCGCGACGGGCAGTTCGACCTGGTGCACCTGCACGAGCCCGTCACGCCGTCGATCTCGCTGCTGGCGCTGCGCTTCGCCGCCGTCCCGGTGGTGGCGACGTTCCACACCGCAACGCCCCGGTCCCGGACCATGCAGGTCGCCGGTGATGCGCTGCGTCGGCTGATCGAGAAGATCGACGCGGGGATCGCCGTGTCCGAACCGGCCCGCGACGTCGTCATCCGACACCTCGGGCGGGACGCGGTGGTGATCCCCAACGGCTTCGACCACGCCTCCTTCCGGGCTGATCAACAGGCCCGGTCGGGGCCGTCAGTCTGGCGGGGCGGTGACCGGCCCCGACTGACCTTCCTGGGCCGGTTGGACGAGCCGCGGAAGGGTCTGCCGGTGCTGCTGGCCGCCCTGCCGGCCATCCGGTCGGCAGTCGGCGACATCGAGATGTGCCTGGCCGGCCACGGGTCGGCGCCCGGTCGGACCGCCGGGCTGCCCGGCGTGCGGGTGCTCGGCGGGCTGGATGAGCGGGCCAAGCGCGCGCTGTTGTCGACCACCGACGTCTTCGTCGCGCCGCAGATCGCTCGGGAGAGCTTCGGCATCGTCGTGCTCGAGGCGCTGGCGGCCGGGGCGGAGGTGGTCGCCTCGGACCTGCCGGCCTTCGCCGACCTGCTGTCCCGCAGCGACGAGGCACCTCTCGGCCACCTGTTCCGGCGTGGCGATGCCTCCCGGCTGGCTGCCCAGATCGCTGCGGTGCTGGGCGGCGGAGTCCGGCACCAACCGACCGCAGGCGAGCGAGTGCTGCGTTACGACTGGTCCGTGGTGGCCCCGGCCGTCGCCGAGGTGTACGCGGCGGCCGCGGCGCGTCCGAGTGGCCGCCTCGTCGATCACCAGGAGAGGGTGCTCCGTACCTGGTCGGCGCTGGACCAGGCGCTGATCCGACGGGCGCGCCGAGCTCTGGAGGCGGCCGACGCGGGTGCCGGCGGCCCGAGTCGTCTGCCCGTCCACACGGCCGCGGCGGCTGCCCTCACCGCGGCCGCGTCCGGCGTACCGCAGCCCCATCGAGAACGTGCCGAGAGCGATCTGAGTCGACAGCTCGTCGCCTCCGGCCTGATCGGTCCACGCTCTGGTCTGCAGGCCGAGCACGACCGGGCAGCCCTGGCTCGACGCCTGCACAACGACGCCGTCGCGGCGGCGGTCCGGACCCGCCGCTCCGCCGAGCCGTCGCTGCGTGCATTCGAGATGGCCGAATCCTGAGAACTACCCTGGCAACCGTGGACACCGACCCGAGCCGAGTGCGTACGGCCGACTCGAGCGGCTATGACGTCGACCGGATCTGGACCGTCCCGAACGTGCTCAGCTTCGGGCGGCTGCTCGGCGTACCGATCGTGGTCTGGCTCATCCTCGGGCCCCAGGCCGACGCGGTCGCCGTGGTCGTGCTGGTCGTCGCCGGGCTGACCGACTGGCTCGACGGCTACCTCGCCCGGGCGTGGAACCAGCGCTCCCGGATCGGGCAGCTGCTCGATCCGGTCGCTGATCGGCTCTACATCCTGGCCATCATCGGCAGCCTGGCCATCCGCGGCATCATCCCGTGGTGGCTGGTGATCGTGCTCGCCGCCCGCGACGTGATGATCGCGGCGCTGGTGCCCCTGCTGCACACCCGGGGCTACTCCACGCTGCCGGTGCACTTCCTGGGGAAGGCGGCGACCTTCTGCCTGCTGTACGCCTTCCCACTGGTGCTGCTGGGTGCCGGCAGCGGACAGGCGGCGACGGTGGCCCGGGTCGTCGGGTGGGCGTTCGCCCTGTGGGGGACCGGTCTGTACTGGTGGGCCGGGATCCTCTACGTCCGCCAGACCCTCGATCTGCTGCGCAGCACACCCGCAGTGCCCAAGGAGCATCGCCCGATCGGCCCTCCGCACGAGGGCCCGATGCCCCGGGAGGGCCAGCCGCCCGAGCCCCGCCGACTGCGGCAGCGAGACCGGGCATGACAGCACGCCGGCCCGACGCGAGCATGGATCTGCTCCGACAGATCTCCGAGCAACCTCTCGACCCCGACTACCGGGTGGTGGCGGCACGTGGGGAAGCCGGGCGACCGGGTCGGCGGCGCTGGGCCCTCGGGCTGGCGGCGGTGTTGGCCGGCGCCCTGTTCGCCATCGCGGCCGTGCAGAACACCCAGCGGGCGCCCCTGGTGGCGACCGAACGAGTGGAGCTGATCGCGCGGATCGAGACGGCCGAGGCCGGCCTGCAGGCGCAGCGCGCCCAGGTGGCGGCGCTGGATGCCGACATCACCCGCCTCCGCACCGCCGCGGCGAGCGGCGACGGTGCCGCCGAGGCGCGGCTGGCCGCGATCGACCGGCTCGGCGTCACGGTCGGCACGGTCGCCGTGACCGGGCCGGGGGCGGTCGTCATCGTCGACGACGCGCCCGGCGCCGACAGCGACACGCACGACCGGGTCCTCGACCTCGATCTGCAGATCCTGGTCAACGGGCTGTGGGAGGCCGGGGCCGAGGCGGTCGCGGTCAACGGGCACCGGATCTCGACGCTGACCGCGATCCGCGGCGCCGGTGAGGCGATCACGGTGGACTACACGTCCCTGACCCGCCCCTACCGGGTCGAGGCGATCGGCGACTCGCGGACCCTTCCGGCCACGTTCACCCAGACCGCCGCCGGCGCCTGGTGGAACGATCTGGCCCGTAACCGTGGCATGACGTTCTCGTTGACCGGCGTGGACTCCTTGACCCTCGGTGCCGATCCCGGCATGGTGCTCCGATACGCCCGCTGATGAGCACGAGAACGAGGAACCGATGCTGCCCCTGATCGGTCTGCTGCTCGGAATCGCCGTCGGGCTGTTCCTGGAGCCGTCGCTGCCCGTGGTCCTGCAGCCGTACCTGCCGATCGCCATCGTGGCGGCGATGGATGCCCTGTTCGGGGCCTTCCGGGCGTACCTGGAAGGTATCTTCTCCGACCGCGTGTTCGTCATCTCCTTCATCTCCAACGTGCTGATCGCCGCCCTGATCGTGTGGGTGGGTGACCAGATCGGCGTCGGCTCGCAGCTCTCCACGGCAGTCGTGGTGGTGCTCGGCATCCGGATCTTCACCAACGCGGCCGCGATCCGACGGCAGCTGTTCCATGCCTGAGGCACGGCCGCGTCGGGCGGCGGACGCCCCTGAGGAGCCCCGGCCGGAGACCGGCGAGGGTCGGCCGTGGCGGTGGTTGGCCAGACCGGGTCGGGGACAGGTGATCGCCGCAGTCATCTTGTTCGTGGTCGGCGTGGGCGGTGTCCTGCAGATCCGGATGAACACGGCCGACGACGCCTACACCAACGCGCGCCGGGAGGATCTGATCCAGATCCTCGACGGACTGGGTGCGGAGTCGCGGCGGCTCGAGGACGAGATCGCCGAGCTGCAGCAGACCAAGGCCAACCTGGAGAGCGGCGCCGACTCACGGCGGGTCGCCCAGCAGGAGGCGGAGCAGCGGCTGTCCGAGCTGTCGATCCTGGCCGGCACAGCGCCGGCAAAAGGCCCGGGCATCCGGATGCGGATCAGTGACCCGGAGCAGAAGGTGACGGCGAGCGTGCTGCTCGATGCTGTGCAGGAGATGCGGGACGCCGGCGCCGAGGTGATCGAGTTCAACGACGAGGTCCGGGTGGTGGCGTCGACCTGGCTGGCCTCCGATGGCAGCACCGTGATCGTGGACGGACAGCGGCTGCGACGGCCGTACACCATGGAGGTGATCGGCGACTCCCACAGTCTGGAGGAAGCGGCCCAGTTCCGGGGCGGCCTGGTCAGTGAGATCACCGGCCCGCGGATCGGCGGCAGGGTGACGATCGAGCGCCTCGACGAGGTGCAGGTCTCGTCCTTGCACAGCCCGGCGGAGAATCAGTACGCTCGGCCAGCGTCTGCTGCGCCCACGCCGCGGTGATCGACGATCCGACGACGCGACCACCGGTCCCCCTTTCTCCGCCTCTACCAGGAGCGTTCTCGTGTCCGACTATCCCGAAGACCTGAAGTACACCGCCGAGCACGAGTGGGTGCGCAGCGGCAACGGTGCGATCGTGCGGGTCGGGATCACCGAGTACGCCGCCGACCAGCTCGGCGACATCGTGTTCGTGACGCCACCGGCCGTGGGCGAGGAGGTGTCTGCGGGAGACGCCTGCGGGGAGCTGGAGTCGACCAAGAGCGTGTCCGACATCTTCTGCCCGGTCTCCGGCGTGGTGTCGGCGGTCAATGCGGTGCTGGAGGCCAACCCCGAGACCATCAACGCCGACCCGTACGGTGACGGTTGGCTGTTCGAGCTCGAGATCGGCTCCGAGGTCGACCTGGACGACCTGCTCGATGCCGACGCGTACGCCGAGCAGGTCGAAGCCTGACCCTGAGAGTCGGGGTGTCGCCCTAGACTCTCCACCAGACGTCGAGATCGTGAGGAGGATGACGGACATGCCGTTCTGCACGAACTGCGGCCACGACAACCCTGAGGGGAGCAACTTCTGTGGCCAGTGCGGTTCGGCGTTGCGGCCGGTGTCGGTAGCCTCGCCGAGCAGTCAGGTGTCGCCGTCCAGTCCGAGCTCGGCGCCCCGGATCCCGACCGGTGACACCACCAAGACGATCCCGCCGGTCGTGGTCGAGAGCGACACCGAGGGACTGTCCGCTGAGGACGAGGCTGCGGTCAATGCCCTGCCCGGTGGCTCGGCGCTGCTCATCGTGCAGCGCGGTCCCAACGCCGGCAGCCGGTTCCTGTTGAACACCGACCAGGTGTCGGCCGGTCGCCACCAGGACTCAGACATCTTCCTCGACGACATCTCGGTGTCCCGTCGACACGCCACCTTCACCCGGACCCCCGATGGCACCGTGCTGACCGATCGCGGGAGTCTGAACGGCACCTACGTCAACCGGGACCTGGTCGATTCCACCCTGCTGCGGCATGGCGATGAGGTGCAGATCGGCAAGTTCCGGCTGATCTTCTTCGCCAGCCCTCAGGACGTCGGATAGGGCCGCCTCTCGATGACGGTCAGCCCAGATCCCAAGGTTCCCAAGCCGCAGGTGTCCCGGAACCCGGTGCGCAGCATCGGCCAGGTGCTGGCCGCCTTGAAGGGTGACTTCCCCGACATCTCCATCTCGAAGATCCGGTTCCTGGAGACCGAGGGTCTGGTGACCCCTGAGCGGGCGCCGTCCGGCTACCGCCGCTACGTCGAGTCCGACATCGAACGGCTCCGCTACGTGCTGACGGTGCAGCGTGACCACTACCTGCCGCTGAAGGTGATCCGCGAGCACCTGACCATGATCGACCGCGGCGAGGTGCCTCCCGGACGGGCCGGACTGCTGCCACCGGGTGCGACCCCGGTCAACCCGGGGACCGGTTCCGGAGCTGTGCCGTCCGACGGGCCTGCCGAACCGGGGCAGGAGCTGCCTCGTACGCCGACGCCGCCCACCCCCCCGTCGCGGCAGCCGCTGCGGCTGTCGCGCAAGGACCTGTTGGAGGCGAGTGGGCTGAGCGAGTCGGCCCTGATGGAGCTGGAGCGCAATCACATCGTCGTCCCGCGGCGCGGGACCGCCTACTACGGGCGTGACGCGCTGACCCTGGCCACCGCAGCGAAACGACTCTCGGACTACGGCATGGACGGACGGCACCTGCGTGCGTTCAAGATGGCTGCCGACCGGGAGATCGGGATGGTCGAGCAGGCCATCGCGCCCTACCTTCGGCGCACCGAGAGCCGGACCGAGGTGGTTCCCGAGGTGCTGAACCTGGTGATCAACTTCCACGCGGCGCTGGTGCGATCCGGCATGGAGCGGTAGCGGTTCGCTACCGTCCCGAGCAGGGTCGGCCCACCCTTGTGGAGCAGAACCCGGCAAGTAGTGTGGGCGCATGCGGGAACTCGACGTGGTCGGCGTCCGAGTGGAGATGCCGGCGAACAACCCGATGGTGCTGCTGCGGGAGGTCGGTGGTGTGCGCTACCTGCCGATCTGGATCGGCGCCAGTGAGGCATCCGCCATCGCCAATGCGCAAGAGGGCGTCGTGCCGCCGCGTCCGATGACCCACGACCTGATGGCCGACGCGTTGGCCACTCTCGGCCACCGGTTGACCGAGGTGCACATCACCGAGCTCACCGGGGGCACCTTCTACGCGGTGCTGCTGGTCGACGGCGTCGAGATCAGCGCCCGGCCCTCCGATGCCATCGCGCTGGCCCTGCGCGTGGGTTCTGAGATCCTCTGTGCGGAGGACGTCCTCGACGAAGCGGGGATCGAGATGCCTGAACAGGAGGAGGACGAGGTCGAGAAGTTCCGCGAGTTCCTCGACCAGGTCAATCCCGATGACTTCGTGACAGGCGAGGAGCCGAAGCCGTAGTGCGTGCCTGGTCCGGGGACCGGCCTGGACTCTCACTTGAGAGTTGGCGGCCCGACGTCGGACCCGGCGGCGTGTCGTTGACCCCACGTCGGAGGCGGTCGTAGCGTTTCGGTGCGAGCAAATCTCCCGGGCGAAATTCCATCGATCGGGTTTCGGACAAACGGAGGCGAACGTGGGCAGCAGCGACATGCCGAAGTCTCGACCCGACGACCGCGCCCAGGTCGCGGCCGGCGAGGCGATGGCCGACGCTCAGGGCCTGTTGTTCGACGGCGACTTCTCGCCGCTGCCCGCCGACCTCGGTTTCCGTGGACCGATCGCCTGCAACGCGGCGGGGATCACCTATCGTCAGCTCGACTACTGGGCCCGCACCGGGCTGGTCGTGCCGGAGGTCCGGGGTGCGTCCGGTTCGGGGTCGCAGCGGCTCTACAGCTTCCGCGACATCTTGATGCTCAAGGTGATCAAGCGGCTGCTCGACGCCGGCATCTCGCTGAACCAGATTCGGGCCGCGATCGAGCACCTGCGCGCACGAGGCGTGCACGATCTCACCGAGGTGACGCTGATGAGTGACGGCGTGTCGGTGTTCGAGTGCACCTCCGACGACGAAGTGATCGATCTGCTCCGCGGCGGTCAGGGCGTCTTCGGTATCGCCCTGGGTGGGGTGTGGCGCGACATCGAGGGCACCTTGTCGGATCTGCCCGCTGAACGGGCCGAGACCCTGGTGGAGGACACCGCCCCCACTGCGGCGGACGAGCTGTCCCGCCGGCGACAGGCCCGCGCCGTCGGCTGAGCCGGGTAGCCGAACCAGGCATCCGAAGCGGGTAGGGTGATCGCTGCTGGTGAAGCAGCGTGGGAGAGACCACCTGGCTCGACGACGTGCGGTGGCGCCGAAGGGGCAACCTCCCCGGAACCTCTCAGGCACCCGGACCGCGCTGCGATGGCAACTCTGGAACCGCCCGGTGACAGAGGGGGTCCCTGACAGGAGCTTGCCATGGACACAGATATCCTCGCCAACAACAGGGGCATCCTCGCCAACAACAGGGGCACCTTCGCCGCCCGCCACATCGGACCTCAGCCTGACGAGCGTGACACGATGCTCGCTGCTGTCGGCGCGGCCGACCTGGACGATCTCGTCGCCCAGTCGCTGCCGGCCTCCATCACCGAGACGGAGCCGCTGCGGCTGCCCCCGCCGCTGACCGAGTCCCAGGCGCTGGCGCGGCTCCGGACCTTGGCGGCAGAGAACCGACCGGGCCGAGCGATGATCGGCCTCGGCTACCACGGCACCGTCACCCCGGCCGTCATCCGCAGGAACGTGCTGGAGGATCCTGCTTGGTACACGGCGTACACCCCGTACCAGCCTGAGATCAGCCAGGGCCGGCTCGAGGCGCTGCTCAACTTCCAGACCATGATCGCCGACCTGACCGGCTTGCCGATCGCCGGCGCCAGCCTGCTGGACGAAGCCACGGCCGTGGCCGAGGCCATGACGCTGGCTCGACGCACCACCAGAACCGGCTCGGTGCTGCTGCTGGACGGTGACACCCTTCCTCAGACCATCGCCGTCGTGCAGACGCGGGCGGAGGCGCTCGGACTCGCCGTTCAGGTGGTCGACGGCGATCTGCGTACCGCGATCGAGGCGAGCGACCCGTTCGCGGTCGTCGTGCAGACCCCTGGGGCCAGTGGCCGGCTCGCCGGCACCGACGAGCTCCGGGCGATCGCGGACGCCGCACACGACAAGGGAGCCGAGGTGATCGCAGCCTGCGACCTGCTGGCGCTCACGCTCGTCACTCCGCCGGGGGAGTGGGGCGCCGACATCGCCGTCGGCTCCAGCCAGCGGTTCGGGGTGCCGCTCTTCTACGGCGGACCGCACGCGGGCTTCATCTCGGTCCGGGCCAAGCTGGAGCGTTCGTTGCCCGGGCGCCTCGTCGGCGTGTCCAAGGACGTGGACGGTACGCCGGCGTATCGGCTCGCACTGCAGACTCGTGAGCAGCACATCCGCAGGGAGAAGGCCACCTCGAACATCTGCACCGCGCAGGTGCTGCTGGCCGTGACGGCCAGCATGTACGCCGTGTACCACGGCCCCCAGGGCCTCTCCGAGATCGCCGCTGCCGTGCATGGTGCGGCGAGTGGCTTGGCCGATGACCTCAGCGCCGGCGGCATCGAGGTGGTGCACGACGCCTTCTTCGACACCGTGCTCGCGCGGGTGCCCGGTCGAGCTGCTGCGGTGGTCGCCGCGGCCCGCGAGGCCGGCGTGCACCTGCGGCTCGTCGATGCCGATCACGTCGCGGTCTCGGTCGGCGAGGACGCAGGAGTGGGCGATCTGGCGGCTGTCCGTGCCGCCTTCCCGGTCGGCGGCGACCCGGAGGCTGCGGGGGCCTCGCGACTGGGGGAGCGGGTCCGGACATCGGCGTACCTCACTCATCCGGTGTTCAACACCCACCACAGCGAGACGGCGATGCTGCGCTACCTGCGGGCCCTGTCGGATCGCGACTTCGCGCTCGACCGCGGGATGATCCCCCTCGGCTCCTGCACCATGAAGCTCAATGCGACCACGGAGATGGAACCGATCTCCTATCCCGGTTTCGCCGAGCTGCACCCGTTCGTGCCGACCGAGGAAGCGCAAGGGTACGCGACCTTGGTCGAGGAGCTGGAGAGCTGGCTGGCCGAGCTGACCGGTTACGCCGCGGTCTCGATCCAGCCCAACGCCGGCAGCCAGGGCGAGCTGGCCGGGCTGCTGGCCATCCGCGGATACCACCGGGCCAACGGCGACGAGCAGCGGACGGTCTGCCTGATCCCCTCGTCGGCGCACGGGACCAATGCCGCATCGGCGGTGATGGCGGGCATGAAGGTGGTCGTGGTCAAAGCCACCGACGACGGCTCGGTCGACCTCGACGACCTCAAGGCGAAGGTGGAGGCCCACCACGACCGGCTCGCCGGCATCATGGTCACCTACCCGTCGACCCACGGCGTGTTCGAGGAGGGCATCACCGACCTGTGTGCGCTGGTGCACGACGCCGGCGGTCAGGTCTACGTCGACGGCGCCAACCTGAATGCGCTGGTCGGTCTGGCCCGCCCGGGCCGATTCGGCGCCGATGTCAGCCACCTCAACCTCCACAAGACGTTCTGCATCCCGCACGGCGGCGGCGGACCCGGAGTGGGTCCGGTGGCCGTGGGAGCGCACCTCGTGCCGTACCTGCCGTCGCACCCTGTGGTGGAGATCGACGGTTCGGGGTCGCCGAGGGGCGGCGGTCCGGTCTCCGCGGCGCCCTACGGGTCCGCGGGCATCCTGCCGATCAGCTGGGCCTACATCGCCATGATGGGCGCCGACGGACTCCGGTCGGCGACCCAGCACGCGCTGCTGGCCGCGAACTACGTCGCGACCCGGCTGGGCGAGCACTACCCGGTGCTCTACACCGGCCGCAACGGGCGGGTTGCCCACGAGTGCATCCTCGACCTGCGACCGCTGACCAAAGCCAGCGGCATCACGGTGGATGACGTGGCCAAGCGGCTGATCGACTACGGCTTCCACGCCCCCACGATGAGCTTCCCGGTGCCGGGGACGTTGATGGTCGAGCCGACCGAGTCGGAGAACCTCGCCGAGCTGGACCGGTTCTGCGCGGCGATGATCGGCATCCGCGGCGAGATCGCCGCTGTCGAGTCCGGCGAGTGGCCGGCCGGGGACAACCCGCTGGTGAACGCCCCGCACACCCAGACCCGGCTGATCGACGACGAGTGGACCCACCCGTACCCACGCCGACTCGCCGCCTTCCCGGCCGGGGTGCATGCCGGGCCGATCGCAGGTGCCGGGTTCGACAAGTACTGGCCGCCGGTCGGTCGGATCGACGGCGCGTACGGCGACCGGAATCTGATCTGCACGTGTCCCCCGCCGGAGGCGTTCGAGAGCTAGC
>DASQLI010000034.1:0-2228 GCA_035630075.1 Microlunatus sp. | reverse complement strand
TGAGAGGGTGGGGCGATGACTTTGCGGGTGAGTGTCATCGGTACCGGCTATCTCGGGGCCACCCATGCGGCGGGCATGGCCGAGGTCGGGCACCAGGTGGTGGGGATCGACGTCGACCCCGAGCGGATCGCCGTCCTGGCCACCGGCCGCTCCCCGATCTTCGAGGACGGTCTGGAACCGCTGCTGGCTCGGCACACCCGCTCCGGTCGACTCCGCTTCACCACCGACTACCGGCTGATCGCCGACTGGGCGGACGTGCACTTCCTGGCCCTGGGCACACCGGCCGGTCCCGACGGCGCCGCCGATCTCCGCCAGCTGGAGTCGGCGATCGACAGCCTCGCGCCGCTGCTCACCCGACCGACCCTGGTGGTCGGCAAGTCGACCGTCCCCGTCGGCACGGCTCTGCAGCTCCAGGAACGGCTGCGTGCCCTGGCGCCGGCCGGTGACGGCGTCGAGATCGCCTGGAACCCCGAGTTCCTGCGCGAGGGTTTCGCCGTCGAGGACACGCTCCGCCCGGACCGCCTCGTGTTCGGCGTGCAGAGCGCCGGTGCCCTGGAGGTGCTCGAGCAGGTGTACGCCATCCCGCTCACCGAGGCGACGCCGGTCATCCACTGCGACCTCGCCACCGCCGAGCTGATCAAGACCGCGGCGAACGCGTTCCTGGCCACCAAGATCAGCTTCATCAACTCGATGGCGCAGATGTGCCAGGCCGCCGGGGGCGACGTGGTGCTGCTGGCCGATGCTCTCGGCTACGACAAGCGGATCGGTCGGGAGTTCCTCAACGCCGGACTCGGTTTCGGTGGTGGTTGCCTGCCGAAGGACATCCGGGCGCTGGCCGTCCGGGCCGAGGAGCTGGAGGTCGGTGTCCTGGCCCAGCTGATCGAGGCGGTCGAGGCGATCAACTCGGGCCAGCGCACCGAGCTCGCCGAGCTGGCGGTCGAGCAGCTCGGCGGCGATGTCGCCGGGGTCCGGATCGCCGTGCTGGGCGCGACCTTCAAACCGGGCACCGACGACACCCGCAACTCCCCCGCGCTCACCGTGGCCGACCAGCTGCACGCTGCCGGCGCCCGGGTGGTGATCTACGACCCGCAGGCCAGGCTGCCCGCCCGGGACAACTTCACCCAGGTCGGCAGCGTCGACGAGGCCGTCACCGGCGCCGAGATCGTGCTGCACCTGACCGAGTGGCCCGAGTTCCGCTACCTCGATCCCGAAGCGCTGGGCGCGCTGGCCAAGAGCAAGATCATCATCGACGGCCGGCTGAAGCTGCACGCGCCGACCTGGCGCGACGCCGGCTGGAAGGTCGTCCAGATCGGCCGCGCCGCGAGCCTCTGAGCTAGAGCTCCGCGAGGGCCGCGTTGAAGGTGGCCGACGGACGCATCACCGCTGTGGCCAGATCGTCGTCGGGGCGGTAGTAGCCCCCGATCTCGGCCGGCGAGCCCTGCACGGCGAGCAGCTCGTCGGTGATCACCGTCTCCTGCTCGCGCAGCTTGGCCGCCAGCGCGCCGAAGTCAGCCGCCAGCTCGGCGTCCTCGGTCTGCTTGGCCAGCTCCTCGGCCCAGAACAGGGCCAGGTAGAAGTGCGACCCGCGGTTGTCGATCGAGCCGACCCGGCGGGCCGGGGACTTGTTCTCGTCCAGGAACGTGCCGGTGGCCCGATCCAGGGTGTCGGCCAGCACCTGCGCCCGCTGGTTGTCAGTGGTCTGCGCCAGGTGCTCCAACGACACGGCCAGAGCCAGGAACTCCCCCAGGCTGTCCCAGCGCAGGTAGTTCTCCTTCACCAGCTGCTGCACGTGCTTGGGGGCCGAACCGCCGGCGCCGGTCTCGAAGAGGCCGCCTCCGTTGATCAACGGCACCACCGACAGCATCTTGGCCGACGTGCCCAGCTCGAGGATCGGGAACAGGTCGGTCAGGTAGTCGCGGAGCACGTTGCCGGTCACCGAGATGGTGTCCTCGCCGCGCCGGATCCGCTCCAGGGAGAAGGCGATCGCCTTCTCCGGCGAGAGGATCGAGATGTCCAGACCCGTGGTGTCGTGCTCGGGCAGCGTCTCGTTGATCTTGGCGATCAGGTTGGCGTCGTGCGCGCGTGTCTCGTCCAGCCAGAACACGGCCGGCAGTCCGGTCGCCCGGGCTCGGCCGACGGCCAGCTTGATCCAGTCGCGGATCGGCACGTCCTTGGTCTGGCACATCCGCCAGATGTCACCCGGTGCCACCTGGTGCTCCAGCACGACC
>DASQLI010000033.1:0-9644 GCA_035630075.1 Microlunatus sp. | reverse complement strand
CCGCTCTCCAGCTTCAGGGCGACGTCGTCGTTGGCCTTGAAGATGGGGTGATTGATCGTCTTCATCGGCGGAGTGCCGAACGCGTCCTTGCCCCAGTAGGCGTCGTCGCGAATCAGGTTGACCTGGGTCTGGTCGGCCTTGTCGAGCTTGAACGGGCCGGAGCCGACCGGCGCTGTGTTCGGCTCGGCGGTGACCTTGTCGGGGCTGAACTTGCTCCAGATCGCCTTCGGCACGATGTAGGTGGTGGTCAGCACGTTCTTGACGAAGTTCGGGTTGTACGGCTTGGCCTTGATCTTGATGGTCAAGGTCCGGGGGTCGGTGGCCTCGATGCTGTCCACGTAGTCCCAGATGGTCGAGAACGGCAGGGCGGTCTGCTTGCCCAGGTCGAAGGTGAAGGCGGCGTCCTCGGCGGTCAGCTCGCTGCCGTCGCTCCACTTCGTGCCGTCCTGCATCGGCAACACGAGGGTGCTGTCATCGGGCTGCTGCACCTCCTTGGCCAGACCGGGGACCAGCGCCCCGTCGAGCATGTTGAAGCGGATCAGGGCTTCGTAGATGAGCTCGGGCTGGCCACCCGCGCACGGGAATGCCACCACTGCGCCGAACGGGTTGAAGCTGTTCGGCGGGCCCCACTGATGCCCGCCTACGAACAAGGTCTCGCCGGCGGCGCCGGCGCGGCCCTTGGCCTCCTCGCCACCGCTGGTGTTACCGGTCTGCGCAGTGCCACAGCCGGCTGCCGTAGTGCCCACCACGGCACCGCCGACGGCGAGGCCGGCCACCGAGAGGAACCGGCGACGGTTCGGGGACCAGCCCGTTACCGCGGACTTGAGGTCCGCACCGAGGCTGTCGTGATCATGCTGATCGTTCATTGCTTCCTTCCTGGAACGCATGGTGCAACTGTCGTCACGGCCTACGGCCGATCCGGGGATGACTCGGCCGACGGCCGAACTGAGGTGTGTCCTCGCTCCGAGGACGGATGATCCACCCGTACGGCGCCGCCACGGATGCGTGGTCGGCCGACGGGATGACGCGCGTTGGTCGATGACCAAGCCGGCGTTGGGCGCTGTCGCGTGCTCGGCCGATGGACCCGGCCGGGGACGCGAACGGTGGTGCCGGATGAAGCCGGTGAGAAGGGTGGCGAAACAGGCACGGCGAACTTCCCCGTGGTCTGCGTCATCGCGTCCCCTACTCTCAACGAACGTTCAGGTGACAAGACACCACTTAACCGGTTCGGTGTCAATGCCTAACGTCCATTTAGTAACCACATCGTTGCGAGCGACTCCTGTGAGAGCGCTCCTACAACCCGGAGCGTATACCACTTCCGCGCGGCCAACAGCCTCTCTGTGGCCTAGATCCTCGCACGCCAGGGTCGGTATCTGTTCGTGACCTTCGCACGCTACGGATGCTCGGTGCACTGGACAGACGGTAATCGATCCATCGCAGCCGGGCGGGCACCACACTGAGAACATGGCACAGGCCTTCGGTGTCTGCCTGTCGGTGGTCGGAGTCAAGATGGCTCCGTGCACCTCGATCGGCTCGCCGAGACCTGGATGGCCGTCGCGGCTACTCGCTCCCGCAACACCAAGCGCGACCTGTTGGCCGCGGCGCTGGCCGCCGCCGGCCCCGGCGACCTGGAGATCGCGGTCTGCTACCTCGGTGGGGGACTGCGGCAACGGCGTACAGGACTGGGCTGGCGCGGCCTCGCCGAGCTGCCGACCGCGGCTGCGGAGCCGACGCTCACTCTGACCGAGGTGGACGCGGCCTTCGCGATGATGGCCGACCTCTCCGGCTCGGGGTCGACGACCCGTCGGAACGAGCTCGCGGCGGACCTGTTCCGCCGCGCGACCGAGCGCGAGCAGGCGTTCCTGCGCGGGCTGGTGCTCGGTGACCTGCGCCAGGGCGCCATGGATGCGTTGGTCCAGGAGGGAATGGCTCGGGCGTACGGGGTCGATCCGGCCGTGCTTCGGCGTGCGGCGATGCTGTTGTCGTCGACCACGCAGGCTGCCCATCTGCTGGTGACCGGGGGCGCCGACGCGTTGGCGGCGGTCGGATTGACCGTGGGCATCCCGGTCCAGCCCATGCTGGCGGCGAGCGCACCCGATCCCGAGTCGGCCCTGGACAAGATCGGCGCTCCGGCGTATGTCGACGTCAAGCTGGATGGGATCCGGGTGCAGGTGCACCGCAACGGCGAGGACGTGCGGATCTTCACCCGGTCGCTGGACGACATCACCAATCGGCTGCCGGAGATCGTCGAGTCGGTGCGGGACATCCCGGTGACCGAGCTGGTGCTCGACGGGGAGGTGCTGGCGCTGCGCGATGACGGTCGACCGGAGGCTTTTCAGCTCGTCGCCTCCCGGACAGCCACCCGCTCGGCCGACATCGGAGGAGACCTGGCGCTGCGGGTGTTTTTCTTCGACCTGCTGCACGTCGACGGGCGCACGCTTCTGGACGAACCACTGACCGCCCGCGTGGCTGAGCTGGACCGGGTGGTCCCGCCCCAGCTCCGGGTCGAGCAGGCTCTCGTGTCGACCGCGTCGGAGCTGACGACCGCCTTCGACTCCGCCGTCGCGCGCGGGTTCGAGGGCGTGGTGGTCAAGCGTCCCGACGCCGGCTACGCCGCCGGACGCCGACAGGCCTCCTGGATCAAGGTGAAACCGCGGCACACCTTCGACCTGCTGGTGACCGGGGTGGAGTGGGGCTACGGCCGGCGCGAGGGCTGGCTGTCGAACATCCACCTGGCGGCCCGCGACCCGAGCAGCGGGGAGCCCATCATGCTCGGCAAGACGTTCAAGGGGATGACCGACGAGCTGCTCCGCTGGCAGACCGAGCACTTCTCCGCGATCTCCACCCGGCGTGAGGGCCATGTGGTCTACGTCGAACCCATCACGGTGGTCGAGATCGCGTGCGACGGGTTGCAGACCTCCACCCGGTATCCCGGCGGTGTGGCCCTGCGTTTCGCGCGGGTGCTGCGCTACCGACCGGACAAGAGGCCGGACGAGGCGGACACGCTGGACGAGGTCAAGCGTCTGCTCGGGCCGGCGGTGGATGCTCCCGACGACGCCGACTGAGCTCATCCAGCACCGCCGGGCGGGGGAGCTGTCGGTGCGACAGCGGCCGAGCCGCGGCGAGCAGCAGAGCCGGGTGGAACAGCGCCGAAGGTGGCGACATCAGGTGGTAGATGTTGCTCAAGGTCGCCCCGGCACGCACGTGCCCCGTCGCGCCCAACCGGGCCAGTCGCGAGGAATAGCCGCTCGTCAACCGGGAGAGCCTGGACGCGGTGATGGTCTGGTCGAGGAACTTCTGGTCGTTGCCGGTCGAGATCGCCCAAGGGACGTCGGTCGCCGCCCGCACCGTCAGCTGGAGCCGGCGATCCACCGGGCGACCGGTGGACAGATGGTCGCGCAGCAGCTCGGCCTGTAGCGCCGCCACGGTGATGCCCTGACCGTAGATCGGATTGAAGGAGCAGAGCGCGTCCCCCACCACCAGCAAGCCGGGCGGCCAGTCCTGCCGGCTTCCCCAGGCTCGGCGGTGGTTGGCGGTCTGCCGGTGCACCGCCACGTCGCCGACGGGCTCGAGACAGGAGACGAGGTCGGTGACGGCAGGATCGCGCAGCCCGGCCAGAAAGGCCTCGAACCCGTCCGAGTCGCGCGGCGGCCGGCTGTCGCCCATCCCCGATGCGGAGATCATCCACTGTCCGCCCTCGACCGGGAGAGCGAGCCCGGAGGCTCCGTCCGGCACCAGCCCGAAGATCGCCAGCCCGGTGTCGAACGGGATCTCACGGCGGGCAACATGAAGTCGACCCGCGTAGCCGACCATCGCGTCGACCACCTCCTCGTCGGCTCCACCGAGCGTGGGCAGCCAGTGATCGAGCCGGGAGCTGCGTCCGGACGCGTCCACCACGACGCTCGCAGCGAAGTCGTCGAGGAGACCGCTCCGACCGTCTGCGTCGGTGGCGCCCACCTGCTCGGCGCACACTCGCCAGCCGTCCGGCGTCGGCTTCAGGCCAGTCACCCGTACGCCGTCCCGCACCGTCATCCGGGGTAGCCGGCGGAGTAGGTCCCGAGCGACGGCATCCATCAGAGGTCGGGTGGCCGAGACGACTTCCCAGCTCGAGACGTCGGTCGACAGCCAGCCGTACTCACCCAGCCAAGGCATCCGGCCGGTGTCGAACGGGACTGCGTCTCGGGCGACCAGCTCGGCTCGGAACCCGGGCAGCAGGCCCTCGATCGCGGTCAGCCCCCGATGCAGCAGGATGTGGGCTTGCCGGTCCTGTGGCACCCCGCGCCGGTGCTCCGCGCCGGCCGGCAGCTGATCGCGCTCCAGCAGCGTCACCGCCCAGCCGCCCGCCGACAGGGCAGCCGCGGCGAAGATCCCCCCGAGGCTCCCGCCGATCACGACGGCCCGTCGGTCGACGGCGTCAACAGCACGAGACATCAGCGGCCACCTACGCTGCCGCTGTCCGCGTCGAGCGGAGACCGCCCGGCTGACCGTACGTCGCCGGCGGCCCAGCCCTGTTCGCGCAGTCCGGTCACGCTCATCTGGAATGAGCGCCGATGCCCGCTGATACGTCCGGCTCGATCGTGGTCGTCGAGCGGCGAGTCCGCGGCAGCCGGTCGGGACCCCACGACAGCAAGGCGGCGCCCACCCGATGGGATGGACGCCGCCTGCGCCGGTGCAGGTTCAGCGTGCGAGCCGAGGTCAGGGCTTGAGAAGACCGGGCGTCTGTGCGACGGCGGTGGTGAACCGCGCTTGGGCGTCGGCCCAGTTCACGACGTTCCACCAGGCCTTCACGTAGTCGGCCTTGACGTTCTTGTACTGCAGGTAGAACGCGTGCTCCCACATGTCGAGCAGCAGGATCGGGATCTGCCCCAGCGGGAGGTTGGCCTGCTGGTCGTACAGCTGGACGATGTTCAGCCGCTGACCCAGCGCGTCCCAGACCAGCATCGACCAGCCGGAGCCCTGGATGGTGTTGGCGACGTTCTCGAAGTGGGCGCGGAACTTGTCGAAGCCGCCGAAGTACTCGTCGAGGGCGCTCGCCAGGTCTCCGGTGGGCTTGTCACCACCGTCGGGGGACATGTTCGGCCAGAACACCGAGTGGTTGATGTGACCGCCGAGATTGAAGGCCAGGGTCTTCTCCAGCCCGCCGACGCTGCCGAACGAGTCCTTGTCGCGGGCCTCCGCCAGCTGCTCCAGAGCGGTGTTCAACCCCTTGACGTAGGTGGCGTGGTGCTTGTCATGGTGCAGCTCCATGATCTCACCGGAGATGTGCGGAGCGAGTGCACCGTAGTCGTAGGGCAGATCGGGAAGGACATAGTCAGCCATGGCTCTCCTCGTGGTCGACGAATGGGAATCGCTTCTGATCGTAGTCCGGCCGTTCCGCGGGCCTCAGGGCGGTCAGCCGCCGAAGACGAGGCCCGCGATCGCCGCATTCGACAGGCTGGACAGGACCGCGAATCCGAACTGCAGGATCAGGGCCTGCGATCAACGCAGCGGCAGGTCCAGCCGGGAGTGCGAGCCGACACCCAGGGTGCTGGGCTGGTTGCCGATGGCGTTCCACACCTCGACCTTGATCGTCCCGCGGCTCAGGTTCCCCATGGTCCCGGTGCCGCTGAGCAGCTGGCGGTCCTGGGTGTAGTGCTCGTAGCCGGTGACCGGGTCGGTGGCGAAGTACCGGTAGGTCTCCACCCGCTCGAACGACCCGTTCCCGGTCAGGTCGTAGGAGATCCGCACCTGGGTGGCACTGCCGACCGCCGTTCCAGCGTCGACCGCGAGATCGAACGCCGCCGCCCCGCCGGTCCAGGTCCGGGTGACCCCGGTGGCGACAAAGGTCCTGGCCTTCTCCGGTGTGCCGTCGCACTGGCAGTTCGCGGCGACCAGGGGGACCGTGCCGGTGGCCGGCGCGGTCGTCCGTAGTCGTCCATCGGCCCGGAGGAAGTAGCGACCCGACTGGGTCGGCGCCGTCGGGGTCGCTGTCGGCGTCTGTGTCGGCGTGGGCGTCTGGGTCGGTGTCGGCGTTGCGGTGGGGGTGGGAGTCGGGGTCGGTGTGGGGGTCGGGGTCGGTGTGGCCGTCGGATCCGTTCCCGGTGCTGCGCCGGCGTTGCCACCGCTCCAGGTGAGGGCGCCGGACACGACGGTCTTTCCCGCCGGTGCCGTGACCCGGGTGCCGTTGGAGAATGCCACGGTCAGCGGCGCCGAGGAGATGTTGGCCACCACATAGCTGCGTTGGCCGCCTTTGGTGAAGACTGCCGCCAGCGGGTGGTTGGCGGTGACTCCCGGGTCGACGTTGCCCAGCGCAGCGAGGTTGCGCAGCCAGTGGAAGGTGTGGGCTTTCGACTCTCCCTCTTCGGAGACGAAGCCAGGGTTGGCCCGGAACTTGCTGAGAGCGAGATCGGGATCGCCGAGGGCCAGGAACTCCCACAGGATGTCCTGCCAGGCGATGGGTTCGCCGCCGCGGTTGCGCACGACCTCGTCGTAGTTGATCTTGTTGTAGGCCGGGTGCAGGCCCAGGTAGAGGTGGCTGCCGGTGATCGGCAGCTGGTTGATGCCCTGGATCTTCTCCGGGTCGGCGGTGAACCAGGTGGCGTACGCGCCGCCGTCGCCCCACACCATCCCGACGGTTGAGTGGCCGAACTGGGCCGGGAAGACGTCGTTGTCCACGTCGAACCAGTAGTCGGCGATCGCCGCCGACTGGGTGGTGTAGATGTAGATGCCCGCGTCGCGCACCGCGGTGTTGCCGGTCGCCTGGCCCCACTGGATCAGGGCACCGGCGAAGTTCATCCCCTCGGAGCTTGACTCCTGGTTGTTGCCGGAGGCGAACGACCCGTGGCCCGAGGCCCAGTCGTGACCGGCGTAGATGTCGAAGTCCCGCAGGTACGGGAACCGGGTGTCGGAGCGGTCGTAGTTGTTGGCGTCGCGGATCAGCAGGTCGATCATGCCGCCGTACTGGCTGGACCGGGCCCAGGCCGGGTCGAACTTGGCGACGGTGGCCGCCGCGGCGATGAAGTAGCCGTAGTGGAAGTGATGATCATTGAGCTCCTGGTCGGACCCGTAGCTGGCGTCGTAGCCGATCAAGGTTCCCCAGCTCTGGTCGTAGTAGAAGAGGTGGTTGGTCTCGCCCGCCGAGGCCGTGAGCCAGTTCTGCAGGGTGGCTTTCATCGCCGTGAGCGCCTTGTCCCGGGTGCCGGTCTCTCCCACCAGATCGGCGATCTCGGCGATCCGGGCCGAGCGGCCGAGCCCCTTGCCGGCCCAGTAGGTGTCCGGCTTCTGCTCACCGGCCGGGTCGTCGGCCACCTGGTTCAGGTAGTTGAGCAAGGTCGTCCGGTCCGCTCCGGACGAGGTCGCGACGGCAGGCAGCTCAGGCAGGATGCCGTGGTAGGTCATCGAGGTGGCGAAGTCGCTCACGCCGACCAGGTTCTTCATGGCGCCGCGCGGCGACACGTACGTCTGCTCGATGGGTGAGCCCTCCGCCAGCGCCTTCCACTGATGCGGATAGAGCGAGACAACCGTCTTGTTCTCGGTGCCCTCTCTCGGCTCGGTGGTGAAGGTGTACGTGGTCGACACCCTGCTGCTGCCCGGGTTGTAGTCGTAGGACACCTGGGTGCCGGTCACGTGCGCGTGGGCGTAGCGGCCGTACGAGGTGGCCAGCTCGGTTCGGGTGCTGTCGGAGTCGTTGGCCTTGGTGGGCAGCACGGCAACGGAGAAGTAGCTCTTGCCGCCCAGCGTGGAGGTGATGGTTGCGCCGTTCACGCTCCAGCCGGCACCGGTGGGCGCGTAGGCGACGTAGTCGTGATCCCGGATGCTGAAGCCGATCATGGCGCCGCTGTTGGCCCACACCTTCGGTGGGCCGTCGGTGCTGATCTGCGCGTTGCCGCCGCCGCTGACGTCGAAGTAGGACAGCGGCAGCCCATGGCCGATGGTGGCTTTCAGCGATCGGCTGCCGTCGACCCAAGCCGGCGTGACGGTCCAGTCCGACCAGTCGTCGACCTGGACGCGGCCCGCGTTCAGACCGGCGACCCCGACCAGGAGGTCACGGGTGTAGCTGAACTTGTACTCACCGACACCGGTCGCGGTGCCGGTGATCGTCGGCGTGCTCGCGTACGAGATGCCGAGACCGCCGGGGTAGGTGTCGTAGGCGGCGGGGTGCGCGTGAAGCGGCTCGCCAAAGGCGCAGTCGGTCTTCTTGAACAAGATCGAGGACCACCAGTCGTTGGTGGGGATCGGGCCCTTCGGGGCGTTCGCGGTGAGGGCACCACGGGGGTTCGTGGAGATGTCGCCGCAGCCAGTGGGCAAGGACTTCCCGGCCGGCAGGGTGGTGGTGTAGGAGCCGGCGCCCACCGTCGTGGTGGCAGCCTCGGCGGGGCGGGCCACCGTGGTGGCCAGCAGCGTGCCGGCACTGAGACTGAGGACCAGCACCGAAGCTGCGAAAAGCGGCCGACGGCTCGGGCCCGGTCGGGCGGATGGGGCCTGGGGAGACCTGGGTAGGGACGTCGACGACCCGGAAAAGGGGTCGCTCGACTGCGGGAGCGGCGTCGTTGCCATGGGGAGTCTCCTCGGGGACGAAGACTGGACAGAAGGGGTGAAGGTGGCCGTGCGTGGGAGCCGTGGGAGCGCTCTCAGTGTTACTTCACGGTAACGAGTAAGTGTGATCCACGTCAATGACCCACCTCACAGGATCTCGTATCGGAAAGGATTCACGGGCGCAGGCGTGTTGACTGGAGGCATGAGCGAGCCCTCCTCGGCCTGCCCGCCGGCGATGTCTCTGACCGGACTGGTGAAGCGGTTCGGCGCCAAGGTCGCCGTCGACGACCTGCACCTGACGGTCCGGACCGGCTGTCTCTTCGGCCTGGTCGGGCCCAACGGGGCGGGCAAGACCACGACCCTCTCGATGGCCACCGGGCTGCTCCGACCCGATGCCGGCCGAGCCCTGATCCTGGGCCGCGACGTCTGGGCCGACCCGGCCGGGGCGAAGGCCCTGATCGGCGTCCTGCCCGACGGGATGCGGCTGTTCGACCGGCTGACCGGCACGGAGCTGCTGCGCTATGTCGGGTTGCTCCGCCGCGTGCCGGAGCAGGAGATCGACAGCCGTACCGGTGAGCTCCTGGAGGCGCTGGGGCTGGCCGGCGACGCCGACACGCTCGTTGTGGAGTACTCCGCCGGCATGACCAAGAAGATCGGGCTCGCCTGTGCGCTGATCCACGCGCCCCGGTTGGTGATCTTGGACGAGCCGTTCGAGTCGGTCGACCCGGTGTCCGGGGAGCACATCCGATCCATCCTGCGTGGCTACGTCGCGGCCGGGGGCACGGTCGTGCTGTCCAGCCATGTGATGGAGCTGGTCGAGAGCCTGTGCGACGAGCTGGCCGTGGTCGCTCAGGGCCGGGTGCTGGCCTCGGGGACGCTGGATCAGGTGCGGGGCGGCAGCAGTCTGCAACGTCGATTCCTCGACCTGGTCGGCTACACGGCCGCAGGAGAGGAGGCGCTCGCGTGGTTGCGATCCTCGTCCGGCTCAAGCTGAGCCTGCTGCGCAACACCCTGCGGCGCAGCGTCTGGCGCCTGGTCGGCTTGATCATCGGCCTCGTGTACGCGCTCGCGATCGTGGTGCTGGCGCTGATCGGCCTGATCGCGCTGCGCTGGACCTCGCCGGCGATGAC
>DASQLI010000032.1:0-19677 GCA_035630075.1 Microlunatus sp. | reverse complement strand
GAGCTGATGGGGGCGCACATCGCCTCCGGCGAGTCACACACCACCGGTCGGGTACACGCGCTCGACTTCCGGGCGGCCACCGCGGTGTTCGGACACTTGGGGATCGAGTGGGACCTGGCCAAGGCGTCGGAGAGTGAGCTCGCCGAGCTGGCCTCCTGGATCGACTTCTACCGGAAGCACCGCAGCCTGCTGATGGCTGGAGAGCTGGTGAGAGCGGACTTCCCCGACCCGGCACTGAACGTCCACGGCGTCGTGTCCGCCGACCGAGACCAGGCGATCTTCTCGATGGTCGCGGTCGACCGGTCACCCGTCGTGTCGGTCGGCCGAGTACCGCTGCCCGGGCTGGATCCGGAGCGCCGCTACCACGTCCGACCGGTCGACGAGCTGGTGCAACACCGGTGCCGACCACCACGCTGGTGGGGCCTTCGACCGCCGACCTTCGACGAGTACGCCACTCTGCAGTCGGGTGAGCGCGTGCGCCTGACCCCGGTCGGTGAGCACGGGGTCGTGCTGACCGGTGCCGCGCTGGCCCACGCCGGCGTGGTGCCGGCCGGCCTGGATCCGGACCACAGCGTGCTCTACCTGGTCACCGCGGTCGATTGAGTGTCGGGTGAGAATGTCCGCGTGCCCAATCCAGACGAACGGTCGTCCCGCCCGGTCCTGCTGACCGTCGACGACGACCCGTCGGTGTCACGTGCCGTCGCCCGCGACCTGCGCCGGCGGTACGGCAGTGAGTACCGAATTCTGCGCGCGGACTCCGGCTCGACGGGTCTGGACGCCATCCGCGAGGTCGTGCTGCGGGGCGAGCAGGTGGCCGTGCTGCTGGCGGACTACCGGATGCCCGGCATGAGCGGTATCGACTTCCTCGAGCAGGCGATGGACCTGGTGCCGCACGCCCGGCGGGCGCTGCTCACCGCGTACGCCGACACCAACGCTGCCATCGCCGCGATCAACGTGGTGGACGTCGACCACTACCTGCTCAAGCCATGGGAGCCGCCGGAGGAGAAGCTCTACCCGGTGATCGACGACCTGCTGGCCGCCTGGCGGCGGGACGGGCACGCCGCTGAGCGCAAGATCAAGATCCTCGGACACCCCTGGTCGGCGCCGTCGTACCAGGTTCGCGACTTCCTCGCTCGCAACCTCGTGCCCTACCGCTGGTACAACGTGGCTGAGCCCGAGGGCCAGCGGATCATGGCGGCAGCCGGCGCCACCCCCGACGACATCCCGGTGGTGATCACCAGCGACGGCGATCCGCTGATCCGCCCCGGTCTCGCCGAGCTGGCGAACGCGGTCGGCTTGTCCACGATGCCGGCGGAGGAGTTCTACGACCTGGTCATCGTGGGCGGTGGACCGGCGGGCCTCGGGGCGGCCGTCTACGGCGCCTCGGAAGGCCTGCGGACCGTGATCATCGAGCGCGCCGCCGCCGGCGGCCAGGCGGGCCAGAGCTCGCGGATCGAGAACTACCTGGGTTTCCCGGACGGCGTCTCCGGCGACCAGCTCACCGATCGAGCCCGCCGTCAGGCCCTCCGCCTCGGGGCGGAGCTGATCACCGCCCGAGCCGCTGTCGGCCTGGAGGTGCAGGGCCCGGCCCGCCGGGTGATCTTCGACGACGGCACCAGCGTCTTGACCAAGACCGTGCTGCTGGCCACCGGGGTCTCGTACCGTCGGCTGGCCGCGGACGGTCTCGACGACCTCGTCGGCCGCGGTGTCTTCTACGGCTCGGCGTCCACCCAGGCGCCGGCCTGCGCGGGTGACCACGTGATCATCGTCGGCGGCGCCAACTCCGCGGGGCAGGCGGCGGTGTTCTTCTCCCGGCACGCGGCGAGGGTCACCATGGCCATTCGCGGCGACTCGTTGGAACGGTCGATGTCGAGCTACCTGATCGAGCAGATCGCCGGCATCGACACCATCGACGTGCAGACGAGCACCCGGGTCGACCGATGCACCGGCACGGACCACCTCGAGTGCGTCACCCTGATCGACACCCGCACCGACCAGCCGCGCGAGGTCAGCTCGGGCCACCTCTTCGTCTTCATCGGGGCAGCACCGCTGACGGACTGGTTGCCCGCCGAGGTCGCCCGCGACGCGGGAGGCTTCGTTCGCACCGGGCCGGACCTGGTGGTGGACGGCCAGCGGCCGGCGGGCTGGGACCTGGACCGGGACCCGTACCTGCTGGAGTCGAGCATCCCCGGCGTGTTCGTCGCCGGCGACGTACGGTCGGAGTCGGTGAAGCGGGTCGCCTCGGCCGTTGGCGAGGGCGCGCTCGCGGTCACCCTGGTGCATCGCTACCTGGCGGAATGAGCCGAGGGGCGAGCGGGTTGAGTCTCGTGGAGAGGTGGAGGCGATGAGCGACACGGAGTCGGTTCCTCGGCTGAGCGGTGAGGAGCTGCAGCAGCTGTTCTTGTTCGAGGCGCTCGAGGACGACCAGCTGGCCTGGCTGAGCGAGCACGGACGAGTCGAGCAGCGGGAGCAGGGCAACCCCGTCTACAGCGAGGGTGAGCCGGCCACCTGTTACTTCGTGTTGCTGTCGGGCACCATCTCGATGCACCGCCGGGTCGAGGACACCGACGTGGAGATCAACCGCACCAACCAGGTCGGCGTCTACGCGGGCGCGACCCAGGCGTTTCTCCGCAACGAGGACCCCGTCTATCTCAACACGGTGCTGGCCGTGACGGACTGCCGCTTCTGGGTGATCGAGGCGGACTCCTTCGGCTCCAAGATCCGCGAGTGGTTCCCGATGGCGATGCACATGTTGGAGGGGATGACCCTCGGGATGCGTACCAGCCAGGCGGCGGTCGGGCAGCGTGAGCGGCTGCTGTCGCTGGGACGCCTCTCTGCGGGGCTGACCCACGAGCTCAACAACCCGGCCGCGGCGGCGGTGCGGGCCACCGCGGCACTGCGCGAGCGGGTCAGCCGGATGCGGGGCAAGCTCGCTCACCTGGCCGGCGGCGAGATCGACGGTCAGGCGTTCAAGGCGCTGTTGGAGGTGCAGGAGGCGGCCATCGAGCGGATGGCGAAGGTCGAGGAGATGACCACCGTCGAGGTGGCCGACGCCGAGGACGCCGCCGCTGACTGGCTGGATGAGCACGGCGTGGCGGACGGGTGGGATCTCGCACCGGCCCTGGTGGCGGCCGGGGTCGACCCCGACTGGCTCGACGAGGTGGCCGCGAAGGTCCCTGACGAGCTGTTGGGTGACGGCATCAAGTGGGTGGCGTACGCGCTGGAGACCGAGCAGCTGATGAGTGAGATCGAGGACTCCACGCTGCGCATCTCCACCCTCGTCGGGGCGGCCAAGCAGTACTCCCAGCTGGACCGGGCGGCACATGCCGACATCGACGTCAAAGAGGGCCTGATCAGCACCATCATCATGCTCAAGCACAAGATGAAGGCGGGACCGCCGATCGAGCTGGTCAAGGACTTCGCCACCGATCTGCCGCTGGTCCCGGCCCATCCGGCGGAGCTCAACCAGGTCTGGACGAACCTGATCGACAACGCGCTGCAGGCAATGCCGGACGGCGGCACCCTTCGCATCAAGACCGCGCTGGACGGGGACTGTGTGCTGGTGGAGATCGGCGACACCGGGACCGGTATCCCGGCCGAGCTGCGGGGCAAGATCTTCGAGCCGTTCTTCACCACCAAGCCGGTGGGCGAGGGCACCGGACTCGGACTGGACATCTGCTACCGCGTCATCACCCAACGCCACGGCGGCGACCTGCGGGTGATCTCCGAGCCGGGCGATACCCGTTTCCAGGTGCGGCTCCCGGTGCGGGCCCCGGCGTCGGTCGCCAGCGAGGCGCCCTGAGCTTGTCGAAGGGTGCTTCGACAGGCTCAGCACACGTGCCCCGTGCCCTGAGCTTGTCGAAGGGTGCTTCGACAGACTCAGCCCGCGTGGTGCTTCGACAGACTCAGCACGCGTGGTGCTTCGACAGGCTCAGCCCGCGTACGCGCATACACTCTGACCGTGCCGGGCAGGATCAACGACGAGGACATCGCCACGGTCCGAGAACGCGCGCGGATCGACGAGATCGTCGGCTCCTACGTCGCCCTTCGCAACGCCGGCAGCGGCACGATGAAGGGCCTCTGCCCGTTCCACGACGAGAAGACTCCCAGCTTCCAGGTGAACCCGTCGCGGGGCTTCTTCTACTGCTTCGGGTGCGGCGAGGGCGGCGACGTCATCTCCTTCGTGCAGAAGATGGACAACCTCTCCTTCAGTGAGACCGTGGAACGACTGGCCGACCGGGTCGGCATCCAGCTGCGCTACACCGACGGCGGCACCGCCGCCCCGGAACGCGGGCACCGGCTGCGACTGATGGAGGCTCATCAGGCCGCCGCGGAGTACTACAGCGAGCAGCTGTCCTCCGCGGAGGCCGTGATCGGACGGGACTTCCTGCGGGACCGCGGTTTCGACCGTACGGCGGCCGAGCACTTCGGCGTCGGCTACGCACCACAGGACGGCCGCGCACTGCACCGCCATCTGAACGGCCGGGGCTTCTCCGACACCGAGCTGGTGGCGGGCGGGCTGATCCGGGAGGCGGGCTGGGACTATTTCCAGGGTCGGCTGCTGTGGCCGATCCGGGACTCCGGGCAGCAGGTGCTCGGCTTCGGCGCCCGTCGGCTGCGCGACGACGACCGGATGCCGGCCAAGTACCTGAACACCCCCGAGACCCCGCTCTACAAGAAGTCCCACGTGCTGTACGGGCTCGATCTGGCCCGGCAGGCGATCGGGAAGAAGTCGCAGGCGGTGGTGGTGGAGGGATACACCGACGTGATGGCTGCGCACCTGTCCGGCGTGGAGACGGCGGTCGCCTCCTGCGGGACCGCGTTCGGCGACGACCACGCCCGGCTGCTGCGCCGGCTGATGGGCAACCACGACGCCTTCCGGGGTGAGGTGATCTTCACCTTCGACGGCGACGCGGCGGGGCAGGCGGCGGCGCTGAAGGTGTTCGGCGGCGACGCCAACTTCATCGCCCAGACCTACGTCGCGGTCGAGCCGTCCGGCCTGGATCCCTGCGACCTCAGACTGCAGCAGGGCGACGCGGCCGTCCGGGAGCTGGTCGCCCGGCGGGTGCCGCTCTACCGGTTCGTGATGGCCAACATCTTGACCCGGCACGACCTCGACCGCGCCGATGGTCGGCTGGCCGCCCTGCGCGAGGCAGCCCCGCTGGTCAGCAGCATCCGCGACAGCGGGCTGATCGGTGGGTACGTGCGCGAGCTCGCCGGCATGCTGGGCATGGACATCGAGGAGGTCCGCCAGGAGGTGATGCGGTCGGCCGCCCGGGGAAGCCGGAGCAACGGCCGCGGCGAGGGTCAGGGCGACGGCACGCCGAACGGTGATCGGAGCAGCCAGCCGACCCGCGGCGAGGGTGCCACCGCTGCCGACCAGCGAGCTGCCCTCGAGCGGCGCTGGCTCCCCGAGCCGCACGACCGGTTGCTGGTCACCGAGCGGGAGACCATCAAGCTCCTGTTGCAGGCGCCACTGCAGTTCGGCCCCGACCTCTCCGGTCTGGACGCGAGCGACTTCACCCACCGGGCGTACGCGGCTGTGTTCCGATCGGTGCAGGACGCCCGGTCGGCGTCGGCCGATCGGCCTCTGGAGGGAACCGCCTGGGTGCACCAGGTCGCCACGGCGGTGCCGCACGAGCTGCTGACCTCGCTGGTCGCCTCGTTGGCGGTGGAGCCGTTGTCCTGGAACGGGCCGGCGACGGAGCACTACGTCCACGCGAACGTGGCCAAGCTCCGGCTGCTCACGGTGATGCGGCAGGTCGGTGAGCTGAAGTCCAAGCTGCAGCGGACGAACCCGGTCGAGAACCCGACCTCGTACAACCAGATGTTCTCCGAGCTGGTGGTGCTCGAGGCCCGACGTAGCGAGTTGCATGCGCAGAGCCTGCGCGGTGCGGACTGAGCTCTCTGGCCAACTGAGCATCGTGGGCTGACTGACCCGAAACAGAAAGATCGGCGGCTTCTGTGGATAAGTCCGACCGGGGGTTTGCCGGCGCGACCGCGCCGCGCTGACAGTGGCACATGGCCACCTTCGCGACTGTCGCCGACCCTCTGCTGACCCCCGAGGAGGAGGTGCAGCTGGCGATCCGGATCGAGGCGGGCGTGCTCGCGGCCGACGCTCTGGCTCGAGGAGCGCGTCCCCACGGAGCCACCGCCGATGAGCTGCGTTGCCTCGTCACGGCCGGCAACCTGGCACGGTCACGCTATGTGCAGGCCAACCTGAGGCTCGTGTCCATGGTGGCCAACCAGGCCGGTGCGCGGGCCGGACTGGCCGATGCCGACCTCTTCCAAGAGGGCTGCCTGGGACTGATGACAGCGGTGGATCGCTACGACCACCGACGCGGCTGCCGCTTCGCCACGTACGCGCTGCTGTGGATCCGTGCCTACGTGGGCGCCGCCACGGCCGGGATGCTGGGCACGATGAACCTGCCGACGAGTCGGGCGACGCAGCTGCGTCACGCCCGGGGCATCGAGGCGCTGCTGGCCCAGGAGCTCGGCCGACAGCCGACAGCCACCGAGCTGGCGCGGTCGTTGGGCCGGACGGAGGAGTGGACGGCGCGCCTGCTGGCCCACGAGGTGCCCCAGGGGCTCGATGAGATCGACGACATCGCTGTGCTGGACGCCGGGCTGGAGCGCGTGCTGGCCGGCGGCGGTGGCGTGGACCTGCTGTCCGTGCTCGAGGGGTTCGACCGGCGGGTGGTCGAGCTGCTGTTCGGGTTCGGCGGTGAGCCGCACACCTATGCCGACGTGGCCAGAGCCCTCGGCGTGACGTCGAACCGGGTGCGGCGCGCGGAGCGACGAGCGCTGGAGCGGCTCCGGGCAGTGTGCCCGCAAGCGGCCCGCGATCGGCTGGCCGGCTGAACGATGAGCTCCCCCGGTTGGACTCGAACCAACAACCGCCCGATTAACAGTCGGGAGCTCTGCCAATTGAGCTACGGAGGATCGCGCCCCGGGACCTGGCACTCGGTCCGGATGGTGACGCGGCTATGTACCTTAGCAGCCCGGTCAACGTTCGTCGTACTCGTCACGGAGTGCGGCTATCGCCCTGTCGGCGAGCTCACGAGCACCGGATGTCCGCCAGGTCACGCCCCGGGTCAGCGTGGCGTGCCAGTCGATCTGCGTCGGTCCGTCGGCCAGGTCGCGGCGACCGTTGACGACCACGCCGCGGTCGCTGCCGGGGGTCAGCGGGACGAAGCGCTCGAACACGATGCTGGCGGCCACCCGCTCCTGGAACACCGCCGGCACTCGGGCCGGATCGGGGAGGGCAGCAGCCCCGCGAGATCCTGCGTACGTCTGCCAGCGCAGCTGCCGGGTCTCGGCGTTCCAGTCGCCGCGCTCGATCTCGTGCCAACCGGTGTGACGCCAACCGTGCGTCGGCGCAGAGTCCAGACGGATCGACAGGGCTGCCGGACTGAGCACGACCGGCTCGTCGTCGGCCGTGCGACTCCAGGCGAGGATCCGTGGCTGCCGCCCAGGCGTCTCGGCGAGAGTCGCCCGCCAGGACTCGTACGCCTGCGGTTCCAGGCCGCGCGTCCTGCTCCACCACCGCGGCACGGGACCCACTCAGTGGCCGATCAGTCGGTGCTCGCCGATCACTCAGAGCTCGCTGCCCGGGCCGAGCTTGCTCAGGTCGTCGAGGAACTGGCCGGCCCAGTGGTCGATGTCGTGCTCGAACACCTGCCGTCGCATGATCCGCATCCGCCGGGCCTTGTTGCGATTCGAGTCGTCGGCGGCCGCCACCATCATGGACTTCAACCCGTCGATGTCATGTGGGTTGACCAGGTACGCCTGCCGGAGCTCCTTGGCGGCGCCGGTGAACTCGCTGAGCACCAGGGCGCCGGTGTCGCCGTCCCGGCACGCCACGTACTCCTTGGCCACCAGGTTCATCCCGTCACGCAGGGGAGTGACCACCATCACGTCGGCCGCTCGGTACATCGCCGCCATCTCCTCCCGTGGGTAGGAGTTGTGCAGGTAGATGATCGGCGGCCGGCCGATCCGCCCGGCGTCGCCGTTGATCCGGCCGACCAGCCGGTCGATGTCGTCGCGCAGCAGCCGGTACTGCTCGACCCGCTCCCTCGACGGCGTCGCCACCTGCAGGAAGACCGCGTCGTCGGGGTCCACGGTCCCTTCGGTCACCAGCTCCCCGAACGCGCGGATCCGCTCCGGCAGACCCTTGGTGTAGTCGAGCCGGTCCACACCCAGGAAGATCGTCTTGGGGTCGCCCAGATCCGCCCGGATCTCCCGAGCTCGCGCGGCCGTGGACTCCGCCATCGCCAGCTCGTGCATGCCCTTGGAGTCGATCGCGATCGGGTACGCCCGCGCGAGGACCGTCCGTCCGTCCGGCGTGCGGATACGATCCCTGCGCGTCTCGTAGCTGAATCGCTGCCGGATCAGCCGGACGAAGTTCTGGGCTCCGCCCGGCAGCTGGAATCCAACCAGGTCTGCACCCAGCAGTCCCTGCAGGATCTGGCTGCGCCAAGGCAGCTGCTGGAACAGCTCGGTCGGCGGGAACGGGATGTGCAGGAAGAAGCCGATCCGCAGATCGGGACGGAGCTGGCGCAGCATCTGGGGAACGAGCTGGAGCTGGTAGTCCTGCACCCAGACCAGCCCGCCCTCGTCGGCCACCCCGGCGGCGGCCTCGGCGAAGCGCTGGTTGATCGCCACGTATCGGTCCCACCATTCCCGGTGGTAGCGGGGGGTCGCCACAACATCGTGGTAGAGCGGCCACAGCGTGCCGTTGGAGAAGCCCTCGTAGTACATCTCGACGTCCTCCGCCGACAGGTGCACAGGCTCGAGCTGGAGGTCGTTGTGCGTGAACGGCTCCATCTCGTCGTCCGGTGAGCCGGGCCAGCCCACCCAGGCGCCATGATGGGTGCGCATCACGGGTTCGAACGCGGTGACCAGACCGCCGGGGGAGGTGCGCCAGTCGACGGTCCCGTCGGGGTTCTCGATCCGATCCACGGGCAGCCGGTTCGCCACCACGACGAAGGAGGCCTTGTTGTTGCCTGGGCGCGTCGCTGCGCTCATGGTCCAGACCCCCCGAATCCACTCTTCACTGCCTGCTGCATCTCCATGACCTTAGCCCGACGAGTCGTCGACGACTCTTCGGGATCCGAGCGAACCTGGGCTTTGGTGCTGCGATCCGGGTCTGACAGGCTCTGACCCATGAGCGACACCGGACCGGTCTCCGACGCAGGCATCGAGGCGATGCGAGCGGTGATGGACCGTCCTGAACAGACGATGCTCGCCGTCGACTTCGATGGCACCCTGGCGCCGATCATCGACGACCCCGCACACGCGCACGCCGACCCGGCCGCGGTCGCGGCGCTCTCCAGGTTGGGCCCGATGCTCGGCGCCGTGGTGGTGATCACCGGGCGGCCGGTGCGAACCGCCGTCCGGCTCGGCGGGTTCCGCGAGGCTTCAGGTCTGCCGTCCATGACGGTCCTCGGACAGTACGGCGTGGAGCGCTGGGACGCCGAGGGCGACCGCTTCGACCTTCCTCCTACCCCGGAGGGCATCACCCACGTGCAGGAGGAGCTGCCCGGCCTGCTCGCCGAGCTCGATGTGCCGGACGCCCGGATCGAGGACAAGGGCCGGGCGATCGGGGTCCACACCCGGGAGCTGTCCGACCCGGCCGCTGCGTTCGAGCGGCTGGCCGAACCGCTGAGCGCGCTCGCCGACCGGTACGGCTTGAAGCTGGAGCCCGGCAAGCACGTCTGGGAGATCCGCGCGCCAGGCATCGACAAGGGCGACGCGCTGCGCGCGTTCGTCGAGGAGAAGGGAATCCGGGCGGTGATCTTCGCCGGTGACGACCTGGGTGACCTGCCGGCTTTCGAGGCGGTGGAGCAGCTCCGACACGAGGGGGTGCCGGGTCTGCTGATCTGCTCGGCGTCGCACGAGGAGGATGCCCTCACCGAGCGTGCCGATCTCGTGCTGGACGGACCGGGCGGCGTCGCGGTCTGGCTGGACCGGCTGGCCGAGAGCCTGGCTCGTCGCTGACGCTCAGCCGTCGACGACCGCCAGGGCGTCGATCTCGACCAGCATCTCTGCTCGCGGCAAGCCGACGAACACCGTGGTCCGGGCTGGTAGCACCTCGCAGCGTCCCGCCAGGAACTCGCCGTACGCCTCGTTCATGGCGGCGAAGTCGTCCCGGGTGGTCAAGTAGACGCGCAGCATGATCACGTCCTCGAAGGAGGCGTTGCCGGCGGTCAGCACAGCCTCGACGTTGGCGAGCGTACGAGTGGTCTGAGCGGCTACGTCGCCCTGATGCAGGTAGACCCCGGTGGCCGCGTCGACCGGCCCCTGCCCTGACACCTGCAGCAGCGGCCCGCGGCGCACCCCCTGGGAGAAGGTGTGGGCCGGGGCCGGAGCGTCGGCGGTGCTGATCGCGGTCTTCGGGATGGTCGGCACGAGTGCTCCTCGGGTCGGGACGGCACGGGCAGGGGCGCACTGCGTAGTCTGCCGGAGGTGCGCATGCCCCAACCCGATCCGGGGACCATCGACGAGCTGGCCGTGCAGTCATTGGACGCCGAGCCGCTCACCTGGGCCGACAAGGGAGTGCCGCCCGAGCTGTGGGGACGGTCGGCCGCCGAGGCAGCCGGGCTGCGGGTCCCGCTCAGTCGGTTCCCCACCCCGCAGCTCACCCTCTCCGGCCGGGGGTTGCGGCACAACATCGCCACGATGGCCCGCTGGTGCGCGGAGCGCAGCCTGGATCTCGCGCCGCACGGCAAGACGACCATGGCGCCGCGGCTGTGGGCCGAGCAGCTCGCGGCCGGGGCGTGGGGGATCACGGTGGCGAACCTGCCGCAGCTCGCGGTCGCACGCGGCTTCGGCGTGTCCCGGGTGCTGGTGGCCAACGCGATCGTCTCACCGCTGTCGTTGCGCTATGTCGCCGACCAGCTAGCCGGCGACCAGGGTGCGCAGGTGATCTGCTGGGCTGACGACGTGCGCACCGTCGCACTGATGGAGGCGGCCCTGGCGGCGTACGCGCCGTCACTGCAGGCCGGCTACCGGCCGCTGGAGGTGCTGGTCGAGGTCGGAGGCCAGAACGGGCGTACCGGAGCGCGCGACGTCGAGACTGCCGTGGAGGTGGCCCGGGCCATCGCGACGGCGCCGTATCTGCGGCTGCTCGGGATCGGAGGCTATGAAGGCGCGATCGCCGATGGCAGCGACGACGACAGCCTGGCCTCGGTGCGAGCCTTCCTGGGCTCGGTGCGGGCCACCTATGAGCGGGTCGCCGGGGCAGGGCTGTTCGAGGACGATCTGGTGCCGGTGGTGACGGCCGGCGGCAGCGCCTACTTCGACGACGTCGCCGAGGTGCTCGGTCCGCTGACTGACCAAGGTGTCCGGGTGGTGCTGCGCTCGGGCGCCTACCTCACCCACGACGACGGTCACTACCGCCACCTCAGCCCGCTGGGCGCGCATCCGCGCACCGGTGGGGATGGACTGGTCAGCGCGATCCACGCCTGGGTGCGGGTCAGCAGCCAGCCCGAACCAGGACTGGCCCTGGTCGATGCCGGGAAGCGGGATCTTCCGTACGACCTCGATCTGCCGGAGGTGCAGCTGCTGCGGCCTCGTGATGGTCGCGGAGCACCGCAGCGACTGACCGGTCTGACGATCACGGCGGTCAATGACCAACACGGCTTCGTGCGCTGGGATTCGGGGCGCCAGGATGGGGGCCGGCCGGCGCCGATCATGATCGGCGACGAGCTGCGGCTCGGCGTCTCCCATCCCTGCACGGCGTTCGACAAGTGGCGGGTGATCCCGATCATCGACGACCCCGACGCTGCGGATCCGATGGTGCTCGGCTTCGTCCGGACGTTCTTCTGAGCCGATGATGCAGGCCGACCTGGCGATCACCGACGCGTACGTCGTCGATGGCTCCGGTGCGCCCGGACAGCATGCCGACGTGCTGATCGAGGGCGAGCGGATCGTCGAGATCGTTCCGGTCGGACGGGGAGGTCCGGCACGGCGGGTCGTGCCCGCCGCCGGCCGGGTGCTGGCGCCCGGCTTCATCGACCTGCACGCCCACTCCGACCTCCGGCTGCTGGCCGACCGTGATCATCTGGCCAAGGTCAGCCAGGGCGTCACCTGCGAGGTGCTGGGTCAGGACGGTCTCTCCTACGCGCCGGTCGACGAGGTGACGTTGCCGGCCCTGCGGCAACAGCTGGCGGGCTGGAACGGTGAGCCCGAGCTGGAGATCGGCTGGCTGCGGGTGGCCGACTACCTGGCGGCGCTGGATGAGGGGATCGCCTGCCACGCCGCCTACCTGGTGCCGCAGGGCACGGTCCGGATGCTGGTGGTCGGTCAGCAGGACCGGCCGGCGACGACAGCCGAGCTGGAGCAGATGGTCGCCGTGGTGCATCTGGGGCTGCTCGACGGAGCGGTCGGGATGAGCAGCGGCCTGACCTACCCACCGGGGATGTACGCCGACACCGACGAGCTGGTCGCGTTGTGCCGGGTGGTCTCCGACGCCGGTGGTTACTACGCGCCGCACCATCGCTCGTACGGACGCGGGGCGTTGGCCGCGTACGCGGAGATGATCATGGTCGCTCGCCGCTCCGGGTGTCCGCTGCACCTGACCCACGCGACGATGAACTTCGCCGAGAACGCCGGCCGGGCCGCCGAGCTGTTGAGCTTGATCGACGGTGCGCTGGCCGAGGGACTGGACGTCACCCTCGACACCTATCCCTACCTGGCCGGCTCCACCTCGCTGGTCGCCCTGCTGCCGCGATGGGCCACCGCCGGTGGACCGACGGCGATCCTGGCGCGGCTGGCCGACCCGGCCGACCGGGCGAAGATCGGCTACGCCCTCGAGATCGCCGGCAGCGAAGGCTGCCAAGGCTGCCCGGTGGACTGGGCGACCATCGAGATCAGCGGGGTGGCTGATCCGACGCTGTCCTGGGCCGTCGGTCGGACGATCGCCAGGCTGGCGGCCGACCAGGGCCGGACGGCGATGGAGGTCTACGCAGATCTGCTGCGCCGCGACCGGCTGGGCACCACGATCCTGCAGCACGTGGGCAACGAGGAGAACGTCCGGATGATCATGCAGCATTCCGCGCACGGCGGCGGGTCCGACGCCATCCTGGTGGGCGCCAAGCCGCACCCGCGGGCCTGGGGCACCTTCCCGCGCTATCTCGGGCACTACGTCCGTGAGCTGGGTGTGTTGGGTCTGGAGGAGTGCGTCCAGCACCTGACCGGTCGGCCCGCCGCGCGGCTGCGGTTGGTCGACCGCGGTCTGGTCCGGGTCGGCCAGCACGCCGACCTGGTGATCTTCGACGCCGATCGGGTGCTCGACACCGCCACGTACGACGAGCCGGGGCAGCAGGCCGACGGCATCGACTGGGTGCTGGTGGACGGCCAGCCGGTGATCGAGGACGGCAGCCGCACCGAGGCGCTGCCCGGGCGTGCACTGCGTCGCACGCCGTCCGGTACGCAGGCCGTTCCGCGACCGCGCTGACGCCGATCTGGGCGGCTCTCGGCGCGTACACGCGGGTCGTCGGCGGGTGCGTCGGTACGGTGCTCGGCATGGAGCCCTCGTCTCCGCCGAGCGGCTGGAGCGTGCGGGGCTGGTCCGCCACGGTCGGCGCGAACCAGTCCAAGGTCGTCGACCTGCTGATCTCCAACCTGGCGAACCTGCTCGCGGTGGCGAGCACGGTGGTGCTGTTCGTCGCGACGTCGGCGGCAGGCCTGGTCGTCGGCGGGCTGTTGGCGGTGCTGGCCATCGTGATCGTCGGCTGGCTGCTGCGCCGGGAGGCCGGCCGGCCGGGAGGACTGCTGAGCGCGTACGCCGGCGCGCGGCTGGTGCTGCTGGTCGCGATGGCGGCGGCGAACCTGTCGCGGTCATCGGAGCAGGCGGGCTGGATCTGGGTGGCGACGGGACTGGCCCTGTCCGCGGTGCTGCTGGAGCCGACGATCAAGGTCCTGCTCAGCAAGACCGAGCAGGTGGCGGTGAACCTGCCGGGTGTGCGGCCGGTGCCGGGCCCGCCCTTCTCGCCGGACCTGCTGGTTGTCGCATCTCTCGCCGTCGTGGCGATCGGCCTCCTGCTGGCCGCTGTCGGGGCACCTGGGTGGTCGCTGCTGGTGCCGGTGCTGTTGCAGGCGGTGGCCGTCCTGCTGATGATCGCCCACGCCGCACGGGCCAACCTGATCACCAAGAGGTCCCTCGCTGCTCTGCCGAAGGCCCTCGCCGCCCACCGGCCCGCCTTCGCCGTCTACTACGGCGGGATCCAAGGGGCCCGGTACCAGCTCGGCATGTGGCTGCCCTATCTGGAGCGACTCGGTAAGCCCTTCGTGGTGATCACCCGGGAGGCCGAGACGGTGCCGATCATCGCCGCGCTGACGCAGGCCCCCGTCGTAGTCCCCCGGACGACCAGCGCGCTGGGAGATCTCGACCGGCTGGTGCCGCCGTCGATGAAGGCTGCCTTCTACGTCCAGGGCAGTCGTGCGAACCTGAGCTTCCAGCGCTTCCGTCGGCTCACCCACGTCTGGCTCAACCACGGCGACTCGGACAAGGCCGCGAACTTCAGCCCCCGGCATGCGACGTACGACAAGGTCCTGGTCTGCGGTCAGCAGGGCGTGGAGCGCTATGCGGCGCATGGGGTCCGGATCCCGCCCGAGCGGCTGGTGAAGGTCGGACGTCCCCAGGTGGAGAAGATCGAGGTACGTGACGAGCCACTGCCCGCAGGTGCGCCGAGGACCGTGTTCTACGCACCCACCTGGCGGGGTGGTCGGCCCGCCACGGACTACTCGTCGCTGCCGCTCGGCGATCGGATCGTCGAGGCGCTGCTCGTCCGGGGTGCCACGGTGATCTTCCGCCCACACCCGTTGAGCTACGCGGACCCCGCCGATGCCGGTCTGATCCGGCGCATCCAGCAGCGCCTGGCCGACGACCGGCGCCGGACCGGGCGGCGGCACCTGTGGGGCGCTGACGCCGAACGGGAACGTGACGTCGCCGACTGCATCAACGCCTGCGACGCCTTGGTCACCGACGTGTCCTCGGTCGCCTCGGACCACCTGGCGTCGGGGAAGCCCTTGGCCATGGTCGCCGTCCGCGCCGCCGGTGACGCGTTCCGGCAGGAGTTCCCGATGGCGCGGGTTGCGTACCTGATCGAGAACGATCTGTCGACCCTGGACGGGGCGCTGGATCAGCTGCTGGGTGAGGACCCGTTGGCCGAGCAGCGCCGGGCGTACCGGAATCACTGCCTGGGTGACTGGCTCGGGCCACACGCGGCGGACGAGTTCCTCAGGGTGGCGGGGGAGATCGTCGCGGCGAAAGACCGCCGGCGGCGAGCGTCGTCGCCGGAGCCGCAAGCGGTGTCGCCGGAGCCGCTGGAGGACGTCCTGTTCGTCGAGGATCCGGACGTGGCCGATCCGGCCGAGGACAAGGCAGTGCTGCCGGCCAGGTTGCGGGAAGGACCCGGAGAGGTCGCCTGCTCGTTCGGGTAGGGTCCGCCCGGTTCGGTCGGCACTACCATCGGAGGTCGGTCCGGCACCGTAGCTCGTCCGGAACCGGGGGCGGTAGCTCAGCAGGTCAGAGCAGGGGACTCATAATCCCTGGGTCGCGGGTTCGAGCCCCGCCCGCCCCACCACAAGAAGAACCTACGGACCGTGCCCTGGAAACCTACCTGGAGAATCGGCGGCTCTCCTGGATCTCGCGGCGCTGCAGATTCTTCAGGTAGATTTTCGGCTCCCGACCCGGCGCCTGCGCAGCGCGCGGACGCCCAGCACGATGGTCGCGATCACGACCAGCAGACCCAGCAGCTGGGCGCCGGGTGAGTCATCGGCACCGCCGAAGATCACTCCAGCGACACCGAGCGCGATCCCGAGCGCCGTCAGCAGCCCGATCACCAGATAGCTCATGGCTGCTTCCCTTCTGGAACCCACTCCAGCAGGTCGCCGGGCTGGCACTCGAGCGCGCGACACATGGCGTCGAGCGTGCTGAACCGCACCGCCTTCGCCCGGCCGTTCTTCAGCACCGCGACATTGGCCGGAGTCAGGCCGACCCGCTCGGCGAACTCGCCCACGCTCATCTTCCGACGGGCCAGCTCGACGTCGATCCGTACCACGATGGGCATCAGATGACCGCTTCCATGTCGGTGCGCAGGTTGGTCGCCTGTCGTAGCAGCGAGCGCATGACGATCATCAGCAGACCGAACACCGCGAGTCCGACGACCAGCAGGAACATCAACAAGGGCACGCCCGGATCATCGGCATGCCAGCCGACCCACAGCCACAGCGCCGCCAGCACCAGCCAGGCGGCACCGATCGCCGCGATGATGGCGTTCACCCAGCGGAACGACGACTCGCTGAAGATGCGGTCGCTGGTGACCAGGGACAGCAGTCGCCAGGTGGCGATCACCACGATCTCGGCGCAGAGCAGCCAGTACGCCGCGAGCGCCGTCAGCGGCCACCGCAGGTAGGCGTCGTCCGGGTTCTGGCGCGCCATGTAAGCGAACTGACCCGGGAACGACATCACCTGGAGTACCACCAAGATCACGAACAGCACGACCAAGCAGATCCGTAGCGGCAAGACCGCTCGATGACCAGTGAGCATGCATTGACTATCGCTGATAATCTATCGAAAATCAATAGGCTCAAGGTTTCCCGAAAGACTGGACTCACCGTAAGCGTCGATAGGTGATGTGGGTGGCGAGCCGGTGGTGCCGAGCTGCGACAGGCGCGAGACCGAAGTGGTCCAGTCCGTCGGTGAAGCGATCACCGGCACCGACGACGATCGGCACGATCTGCAGCCGCAGCTCGTCGATCAGGTCGGCCGCCAGATACTGGTTGATGGTGCTGGCACCTCCGGCGACACCGACCGTGCCGTGCTTTCCGGACACGTTGACGGCCAGCTCGAGCGCGGCCTCGATACCGTCGGTGACGAAGGTGAACGTGGTGCCACCCTCCATGATCAACATCTCGCGTGGGTGGTGGGTCAGCACGAAGACGGGGGAGTGGAAGGGCGGCTCTGTGCCCCACCAGCCGCGCCAGTCACTGTCGGCCCACTCCCCACGCACCGGGCCGAACATGTTGCGGCCCATGATGAACGCATCGGGTGCCAGGTTGGCGGCGATCTCGACGGCGTGGTCATCGCCGGCCTCGAACATCCACCGGTGCAGCCGCTCGCCGACACCCTCACCGAAGGGCAGTTCCTCGCTCTGGTGGGGTCCTGAGCTGAATCCGTCGAGAGAGACCGACAGGCTGGCCGTCACTCTGGTCATGCGTCACCCTATGAGGTAGCGCGTCGTCGGGGGCTGACCGGTCGGCAATCTGGCTCAACCGAGGCCTGACCGCCATGCCTCGAGTACGTCGGCGACCAGCAGCGTCTCGGTCCAGGTCATCTCCGGCACCTCGCGGCGACCGTCGGCCAGGGCGGCTGAGACCGCGTCCGCCTCGGCTGCCATCGGGTCGATCGTCGGCAGCCGCAGGGTGTGCGGCTCGCCCGTCGTCCGCACCTCGAGCTCCGGCCCGCTGTCGGTGCGGCTGCCCCAGATGCTCGGCAGGTCGATGGCGCCGGCGGTGCCGTGGATGATCACCCGGGGCACCTGGTTGTGGCTGAGCGAGGTGTGTACCGAGGCGGTCAGGCCGCCGACGTCGACCACAGCGCTGGCCCACTCGTCGACACCGGTGTCGCCGATCTCGCCGTTGGCTGACAGCAACGTCGGGACGGTGGCGGGCTCGATCATCCCGGCCCAGGCGGCCAGCCCCACCGCCAGCGACACCGGGTAGCCGCCGACGTCGAGGATCGCGCCGCCGGCGAGTGCGGGGTCGAAGAGTCGACCGACCCGGGCGGCCGCGACGCCCCCGTACGACGCGTCGACGTGCACTGGGCGTCCGATGACCCCGTCGCCGATCATCCGGCGGAGCGCGTCGGCCAGCGGCCCGAAGCGGTACTTGTAGGCCTCGAGGAACGGCAGTCCGACCCGGTCGGCGGTCGCGAGCACCGACCGCGTGTCGGCCGGCGTCGGCGTCACCGGCTTCTCACACAGCACGGCCTTGCCGGCCTCGAGGGCCGCGACCGCCAGTTCGGCGTGGGTGGTGTGCACGGTGCCCACGTAGACCGCGTCGATGTCGTCGCGCCCTAGCACCTCGGCGTACGTGCCACTCACCGCAGCGTCGTACTCGCGGGCGAACGCGGCCGCCCGCACCGGCTCGCGACTGCCCACGGCCCGCAGCACGCCGAACTCGGAGCGGGGAAGGGCACGAGCGAAGAAGCCGCTGATGACTCCGGGACCCAGCACGGCCCAGCGGGTGCGTGGCACGCGGTGCACCCTACCGGTTCGGTGGATAACGTCTGCGCATCGACCTGAGCGGCGACTGCGGGCCCGGCCGTCGTCCCCCTAGGCTCCGGCTGTGGCCACGACGTCGGCGACCGTCGTCTCGCGCACCGAACGGGAGTGCGTCCGTGCGGCGGGTCTGCTCGCCCTGGGTGCGGCCGGGGCGGTGGTGCTGTTGTGGGCCGGCTCGTTCCCGGGGTGGCCACTTGCGGCCGGTGTCGTGTTCTCCGTGCTCGTGATCGCCGGGGTGCTGCTGGTGTCCGGCGTGGTGCCACCGGCACCCGCCCGCTGGCTACGCCCGCTCGGTGTGGTCGCCGCGGTGGTGGTCGTCGTCGTCGGGGGAGTGCTGGTCGAGCGTTCCGCCGGCGGCGCACTCGAGGCGAGGTTCACGGCCAGCCGTCCCGCCTTCGAGGCCTTGGTCGCCGACTCCGGACCGGTGCCGCGAACGGTGGCGGACCACTGGCTGCCGTTCCCTGGGACGTGTCCGACGCAGCTGGGCTCGTACCGGATCGCGGAGTGCCACGCGTTCACCGGTGGCTTCATGTTCCTTCAGGAGCGCGATGCCTTGTCTGACGATGCGGGCTTCGCGTACGCGCCACACGGACTGCCGGCGAAGGGAGAGCAGGCGCTTTCGGCCAACGGCTTCACGCACCTCGACGGCCCTTGGTATGCCTGGTCCTGCCGCTGCTGAGCTCGTGACGAGCCCGAGAACACGAGGTCGCCTCCTCGGGACGTACGGTGTGTCCATGGCAGCGAGCGCTCAGGGTCCCGACTTCGATACCCCCGATCCCGATCGTGTCGACGAGCGCGCGCACCTGCTGCCAGAGGAGCTGGCGGCGGGCAGCGACGACCCGCAGGCGCAGGCCGAGGTGATCTTGGAGGAGTCGGCCGAGCGCACCGACGACCCCGAAGGCACCAGGGACGACTCGTCCCAGGTGCCGTGAGGCCCGCCCGCCGGGACAGCGGGTCGATGATCTTGTCAGCCACGCCGGGTCGGGTCATGGTCGCCTCGGTCACGATCGTCACCTGTAGCCCTGTGGTCTGATCACTGCACGGGCCGAAGGTCCCTTCGACCCGTGCAGACGGTCAGTCAGTTCCGCTCGGGCGGCTCTCGGTCAGCGCAGCACCGGCTTGACCGGAGCGACGGCCACCTGCTGGTGCTTGTCGGCCGCACGGGCCGCCGCACTCAGGTCCTCGTCGTCCAGGAGTGGCTCGCTGAACGGCACGTAGTCGCTGGTGCAGATCTTCCCCTTGGCCGGCAGCCTCTTGCTCAGCAGGTAGGCGTCGATCGCGCTGGTGGCGCAGTCGGAGGTGCCGTACGCGGTGTGTCCCCACGAGTCGGACGAGAGCAGGCGGCTGTTCGGCATCCGCTTCGAGGTCGACACCGCCCCGGCGTAGT
>DASQLI010000031.1:0-31358 GCA_035630075.1 Microlunatus sp. | reverse complement strand
CAGTGGCTTCTCGCACAGGACGTGCTTGCCGGCCTCGAGGGCGGCGATGGCGATCTCGGCGTGCGTGTTGCCCGGCGTGCAGATGTCGACGAGGTCGACGTCGTCGCGACCCACGAGGTGGCGCCAGTCCGCGTCGGAGTGGTTCCAGCCGAGCCGATCGGCGGCAGCGGCGGTGCGGTCGGCGTCGCGCCCACCGATCACCTGCATCACTGGTGTGAGTGGTAGATCGAAGAACCGGCCGGCGGTACGCCAGGCCTGCGAGTGGGCGGCTCCCATGAACGAGTGTCCGACCATGCCGACGTTGAGGCGGGTGCCGGACGAGCCGGTGCGAGAGGTGCTGGTCACGGGTGCTCCCATCGATTTTCTGGCAGGTGGCCGCCCCGGACCGCGCGTGGTGCGCGGTCCGGGACGGTGTCAGCGGGGGTCAGGCGATCAGGACTCGAAGGCGGTCGGCAGGTAGGTGTCGACGTTCTCGGCGGTCACGACCGGGGCGTAGAGCTGCACCATCCGCGGCACCTCGACCTCGACGAGGTCGTCGACCGACTTGCCCTGGGCCAGCAGCCGCGCGAGCTTGAGGCCGTCGGCACCCTGGGTGGAGGGGTAGATGACCGTGGCCTTGAGGACACCCTCACCGGACTTGATGGCCTCCATGGCGTTCTTGGAGCCGGCGCCACCGATCATCACGAACTCGTCGCGGCCCGCGTTCTCGATCGCTGCCAGGACGCCGACACCCTGGTCGTCGTCGTGGTTCCACAGGTAGTCGATCTGCGGAGCGGCCTGGAGCAGGTTGGCCGCGGCCTCCTCGCCACCCTGGACGGTGAAGTCGGCTGCGACACGGTTGTCGACGTCGAGGCCGCACTCCTTGAGCGCGTCCTCGAAGCCGCGGCTGCGGTCCTGGGTCAGCGGCAGCGAGTCGATGCCGGCGATCTCGGCGACCACGGCGTCGGGTTTGTCCTTCAGCTGGTCGCAGACGTACTCACCGGCCGAGACGCCCATCCCGTAGTTGTCGCCGAGAACCGTGACCCGAGCAGCGTTCGGGTTGTTGAACTCGCGGTCGACGTTGATCACCGGGATGCCGGCCTGCATGGCCTTCAGCGCGACCGGCGTCATCGCCGCACCGTCGAACGGCAGCAGCACGATGGCGTCCACCTTCTCGTTGATGAACGTCTCCACCTGGCTGATCTGCAGGTTGACGTCGTTGGTTCCCTCCGCGACCTTCAGGTCGATGTCGGGGTTCGTCTTGGCGACCTCGCGGGCGTTGTTGGTGATCGCCGCCATCCAGCCATGGTCGGCCGCCGGAGCCGAGAAGCCGACGGTGACCTTCTCACCGGGTGCGTCGTTGGCTCCACCGCCGCCCGCCGGGGCACTGGCACCGCCGGTCGCGTTGTTCTCGGGCTCGGGGGTGTTGCTGGTGCAGGCGGCGGCCCCGAACAGGGCGAGCGCCCCGATCGCGGCGGTGGCGACAGCCCGTTGGCGGAAGGATCTGAAGGGTCGAGCGGACATGACAACTCCTTTGTCGTACGGGTGGGTGGGACTCAGGTCTGCTGGCGTTGTGCGAGCCGCTGCTGGAGCAGCACGGCGATCACGATGATCAAGCCCTTGACGACGGCCTGCGCCGAGGTCGAGAGGTTGTTGAGGGTGAACACGTTCGACAGCGTGGTGAAGATCAGCACGCCGAGCACGGTGCCGACGATGGTGCCGCGGCCACCCGACAGCAGGGTGCCGCCGATCACCACGGCGGCGATCGCGTCCAGCTCGTAGAGGGCGCCGTGGGTCGAGCTGCCGGTGGTGGTGCGAGCCACCAACATCAACGCTGCGATGCCGCAGCAGACGCCGACCAGCACGTAGAGCAGCACCGTGTGCACCTGGACCCGGATACCGGCGAGCCTGGCCGCCTCCGGGTTGCCGCCGACCGCCAGCGTGCGCCGGCCGAAGGTCGTGCGGTTGAGCAGCACCCACCCGGCCGCGGCGACCAGGGCGAACACCATCACCAGCACCGGGATGCCGAGCAGGTCGGCGTTGAAGCCCTCCAGGAAGCCGGGCACGTCGACGATCTGCGTGCGCCGGTTGGAGATGATCTCGGCCAGCCCGCGAGCGCTGGCCAGCATGGCCAAGGTGGCGATGAACGGTACGATCTTGCCGTACGCGATCATCAGGCCGTTGATCAGTCCGCACCCGGCCCCGACGGCCAGGGCGGCGAACGCCATCACGGCCCAGCCGTACTGCAGCGACATCGTCTGGGTGGCCAGGGTCGTGCACCACACCGACGACAGAGCGAGGATCGCTCCCACGGACAGGTCGATTCCGCCACCGGTGATCACGAAGGTCATACCGACACTGACCACTCCGATCACCGCTGCCAGGCGGAGGATGGTCACGATGTTGTTCGGGTCGGCGAATCGTTCGCCGGCCGTGATCACGCCCACCACGCACAGGACTGCCAGGGCGACGACCAGGCCGAGATTGCGGCCTCCGGCAGTACGCAGGAGCTCGGCGGCACCCGCCCCGCTGCTCCGCGTCGGCGGCGTGGGTGTCGCCGGGGGCATCGCCCGGGCCGGTAGCTCTGACGATGGGCCGTCGCTCATGCCGCGTCTCCTCTCATGACCAGGTCGAGGACCTGGGATTCGTCCAGCGTGATCGCCGCTGCGTCGTGGACGACCACGCCCTCGCGCACGACCAGGACCCGGTCGGCGAGCCCGAGGACTTCCTCTACCTCGCTGGACACCACCACCACGGCGACGCCGGTGTCGGCCAGCCTCCGGATCACGGTGTAGAGCTCGGTTCGAGCGCCGACGTCGACGCCGCGGGTCGGCTCGTCCAGCAGCAGAACTCGGCACTGGCGCAGCAGCCACCGAGCCAGCACCACTTTCTGCTGGTTGCCGCCGGACAGCGTCCGGACCAGCCGTGACACATCGGAGGGCCGCACATCCAGGGAAGCGGTCAGCTCCGAGGCGGCGCGTCGTTCTGCACTGCGCCGGAGGAAGCCCGAGCGGGCGAAGCGGCCCAGCGACGAGAGCGTGACGTTGCGGTACACGGCCTGATCGAGCAGCAGCCCCTGGCTCTTGCGCTCCTCGGGGGCCAGCCCGACGCCGGCGCGAACCGACGCCGCCACCGAGCCACGAGGCAGCGGCCGCCCGTCGACCGACACCGTGCCGCCCGTCGCGCGCCGCGCGCCGTAGACCGACTCCAAGATCTCGGACCGACCAGCGCCGACCAGGCCGGCGAGCCCGACGATCTCGCCGGCGTGCACGTCGAAGGAGACGTCGGCGAAGAGCCGACCGCAAGCCAGGTCGCGGACGGCCAACACTGGTGCGGCTGCGGGCTTCGCGACGTCGGGGCGGGGAGGAAACACGTACTCGATCGAGCGTCCCGTCATCAGCCGGATCAGCGCCGGGGTCGGCGTCTCGGCGGCCGGGAGATCGGTGGCCACCGACCTGCCGTCCTTCAACACCGTGATGCGGTCGCCGATCTGCCGGATCTCCTCGAGTCGATGGGAGATGTAGACCACGGCCACACCGTCGGCGGTCAGGTCACGGACCACCCGGAACAGGTTGGCGACACCACCTTGGTCGAGCACCGCCGACGGCTCGTCCAAGATCAGCAACCGGGTCTGATGAGACAGGGCCCGCGCCACGCTGACGATCTGCTGCGCCGCAGGTGCGAGGCTGCCGACCGGCCGGCCGGGCGCGATGTCGGCATGTCCGAGCCGGCTCAGCAGCTCCCGGGCCCGCCGGTGGGCGGCGGCCGGGCGGCTGAAGCCTGCTGAGGAGACCTCGTGGCCGAGGAAGATGTTCTCCGCGACAGTGAGGTCGGGCACCAGATCGAGCTCCTGGTAGATCGTGGAGATGCCCAGCTTGATCGCGGCGATCGGATTGGGGACGGCCACATCCACACCGTCCCAACGGATGGTGCCCTCGTCCGGCTGGTAGGAGCCGGCCATGATCTTGATCAGGGTGGACTTGCCGGCACCGTTCTGGCCGAGCAGGCAGTGCACCTCCCCTGGGCGAACGTCCAGGTCCACTCCGTCCAGGGCGACGACTCCGGGGAACCGTTTGATCACGCCGCGCATCTGCAGCAGCGGCTCGCCGCTGTAAGCGGTCGGCATTCACGAACCCCCGGACGTCGACGTCAAAATCCAGACCGGCGAGGCGGACTCAACGCAGACGTCCGAGGTATTCCGTAGGGTCAGGGTCCGGCCTGACGACGTGGACCCCGAACCTCATCCCCGATCGATCGGTGATTGCGTGCCGGTGTGGTGTCGCACACGATAACCGCAGGATCGGTGGGGTGTCAGCCGCGACACGGAAACACCGGGTCACCTGGCATTCATCCGACCTTCGTACCTCTCAGGGCAGAGTCGCCACACCCTTCGGCAGGAACCGCTGACCCAGCACCCGTTCGGAGACCCCGGTCCGATCCAGGTACGGGGTGATGCCGCCCAGGTGGAACGGCCAGCCCGCGCCCAGGATCAGACACAGGTCGATGTCCATCGGAGCCTCGACCACGGCCTCACCGAGCATCAGCCCGATCTCCTCCGCCAGAGCCTCCTCGACCTTCGCGCGCAATTCCTCGGCAGTGCTGGGGGAGACGCCGACGGTGAGCAGCGCCTTGGTCTCCTCGGAGACGTACGGCTTGCCCTCGGGCGTCCAGTCGTAGATGCCTGGCTTCTTGGCCGCGACCAGGGCCTTGAGGTTCTCCGACACCGGAAACCGGTCGCCGAAGGCCGAGTTCAGGGTCTCGGTGACATGCAGGCCGACGGCCGGACCGACCAGCTGGAGCAGCACGAACGGCGGCATAGGCAGACCGAGCGGCCGCAGCGCAGCATCGGCCACCTCGACCGGGGTGCCGTCGTCGACCGCCTTGGTGATCACCGCGGTGGTGCGGATCAGCAGCCGGTTGACCACGAACGCCGGAGCGTCCTTCACCAGCACGGCGTTCTTCTTCAGCGACTTCGACACGCTGAGCGCCGTGGCAGCCGTCTCGTCGTCGGTGGCCGTGCCCTTGATCACCTCGAGCAAAGGCAGCACGGCGACCGGGTTGAAGAAGTGGAAACCGATCACCCGCTCGGGGTGGGCAAGATCAGCAGCCATTTCCGAGACCGAGAGCGACGACGTGTTCGTGGCCAGCACGCACTCGGCCGAGACGTGCTTCTCCAGCGACGCGAACACCTCCTTCTTGATCGCCATCTCCTCGAAGACGGCCTCGATCACGAAGTCACAGTCCGCGTAGTCGGCGTGCTCCGTGGTCCCGCTGAGCAGCGCCCGGTAGCGGTTGACCTGGTCGGGGCTGATCCGCCGCTTGCCGGCCAGCTTCTCCAGCTCGGCGTGCACGTAGCCGATGCCCCGCTCGACCCGCTCGGCGTCGAGGTCGGAGATCACCACCGGCACCTCCAGCCGGCGCAAGAAGAGCAGCGCCAGCTGGCTGGCCATCAGGCCGGCGCCGACGACACCGACCTTCGTGACCGGTCGAGCCAGCCAGGACTCCGGCGCGCCGGCCGGCTTCTTGGCCCGCCGTTGCACCAGGTCGAACGCGTACAGGCTGGAGCGCAGCTCCTCGCTCATGATCAGGTCGGCGAGGCCCTGGTCCTCGCCGTCGTAGGCCGTCGCCCGGTCCGCGGTCTTGGCCAGCGCGATCGCCTCCAACGCCCGGTACGGGGCCGGCGCGGCGCCGGAGACCTTGGTGTCGGCGAACTTCCGGCCGCGCTCGACGGCCGCGTCCCAGGCCTCGCCACGGTCGATCGCCGGCCGGTCGACGGTGATCTCACCGGCCACGATCCGGCCGGCCCAGTCGAGCGAGTCGGCCAGGAAGTCCGCGCCGTCGAAGATGGCGTCCGCGACGCCCAGCTTCGCGACCTGCGGACCGCTGAGCATCTTGTTCTGGCTCAGGGCGTTCTCGATGATCACCTGGACGGCGTTCTCCGGTCCGATCAGGTTGGGCAGCAGGTAGGTGCCACCCCAACCCGGCAGCAGACCGAGGAAGCACTCCGGCAAGGCGATCCCGGTGGCCGCCCTGGACACCGTCCGGTAGTCGGCGTGCAGGCTGATTTCCAGCCCGCCACCCAGCGCCAGCCCGTTGACGAAAGCGAAGGTCGGCACGGTGGCCGTGTGCAGCTTGTCGAACACCGCGTGACCGATCTGGGCGATCTTGACTGCTTGCTCGCGACCCGTCAACCCGCCCAGCGCCTTGAGATCGGCTCCGGCGGCCAGGATGAACGGCTTGCCGGTGATCGCGATGGCGGCGATGTCGTCGCGACCCAGGGCGGCATTCAGCGCGTCGTTGTACCCGGTCAGACTGCGCGGGCCGAGCGTATTCGGCTTGGTGTGGTCCTCGCCGTTGTCCAGGGTGATCAGCACCGCGGTCCGGCCGCTGTGCGGCAGCACGACGTCGCGGCTGAGGAACCGGGTCACCCGCTCGTCGGGAGTCAGGGCGGAGGCCTCGGCCAGCAGGGCCTGCAGCTCGTCCTCGGGCATCAGCGGCGTGCTCACTTGTCGTCCCCCTTGACGTGGTGCGGGTTCTCCCAGATGACGGTGCCACCCATGCCCAGGCCGATGCACATGGTGGTCAAGCCGTAGCGGATCTCCGGGTGCTCGCGGAAGGACCGGGCCAGGTGGATCATCAGCCGCACGCCGGAGCTGGCCAGCGGATGGCCCAGGGCGATGGCGCCGCCGTACGGGTTGATCCGATCGCTGGCCGGATCCAGGCCGAAGTGGTCGAGAAAGGCGAGCACCTGCACGGCGAACGCCTCGTTGATCTCGACGGCATCGATGTCGTCGATCGTCAGACCGGCGTTGCGCAGCGCCTTCTCGGTGGCCGGCACCGGACCGACGCCCATCACCTCGGGCTCGACCCCGGCGAACGCGTACGACACCAGCCGCATCGCCACCGGGAGGTCCAGCTCAGCCGCGACCGACTCGGCGGCCAGCAGGCAGGCCGTGGCGCCGTCGTTCAGGCCGGCCGCGTTGCCCGCGGTGACCCGGCCGTGGGAACGGAACGGGGTGCGCAGCTCGGACAGTCCCTCCAGCGTGGTGCCCGGCCGCGGCGGTTCGTCGGCGGTGGCCAGGCCCCAGCCCAGCTCGGCGGAGCGGGTGCCGATCGGCACCAGCGACTCCTGGATCACCCCGTTGGCGTACGCGGTGGCGACCCGCTGCTGGCTCTGCAGCGCGAACGCGTCAGCGCGGTCGCGCGTGATGCCGGGGAAGCGGTCGTGCAGGTTCTCCGCGGTCGAGCCCATCACCAGCGCCGACGGGTCGACCAGCTTCTCCGCCACGATCCGCGGGTTGGGGTCGATGCCCTCGCCCATCGGGTGGTGGCCCATGTGCTCGACCCCGCCGGCGACGGCGACGTCGTAGGCGCCGAAGGCAATGCCCGACGCGGTGGTGGTCACCGCGGTCATGGCCCCGGCGCACATCCGGTCGATCGCATAGCCGGGCACGGACTTCGGCAGGCCGGCCAGCAGCGCGGCGGTGCGGCCGATGGTCAGGCCCTGGTCGCCGGTCTGGGTGGTGGCGGCGATGGCCACCTCGTCGACGCGCTCCGGCGGGAGCTCGGGGTGGCGGCGGAGCAGCGCGCGGATGCAGCTGATCACCAGGTCGTCGGCCCGGGTCTCGCTGTAGAGCGACCCGGCCTTTCCGAACGGGGTACGGACACCGTCGACGAAGACGACATCGCGAGACTCACGAGGCATGGCCACATATTACTCACGAGTAACAACGCCGCGCACTCCCACGTCGCGGGTGATATATCCCCCGTGCTGTTGGCTGTGGTGATTCTCCGATATATCGTTGACTATCGGCAACACTCGGAAAGGAAGCGCAATGGGTGCGTACGCGATGGGAGCTCCGTGGCTCCGGTTCGGGAACGACTGCGGCGGCGGCGAGGCGGAGCAGCGGCTGCGCGAGGTGTGGGCCCAGATGACCGGCAAGGCCAGGACCAGGCCAGGTCACGGTTTCGGCGGGCCGGGATTCGGCGGCCACGGCTTTGGTGGACCGCCGTGGGCACGTGGTATGCGCGGTCCCAAGGCACGCCGCGGCGACGTGCGGTCGGCGATCTTGTCGGTGCTGTCCGACCAGCCGCGCAACGGTTACCAGGTGATCCAGGAGATCGCCCAGCGGACCAGTGGGGCCTGGAAACCCAGTCCCGGCTCGATCTACCCGACCCTGCAGCAGCTCGAGGACGAAGGACTCGTGGTCCAGGTCGACGACGGCGGGCGCAAGGCGTACGCGCTGACCGACGCGGGTCGCGACTACGTGACCACCCACCCGGACGAGATGGCAGCGCCCTGGGCGGCGATGTCGGAGGCCGAAGGCGACAGCGACCTGCGACCGATGCTCGGTCAGGTGGCAGCGGCGATGTGGCAGGTGATGGCAGTCGGCACACCGGAGCAGCAGGCCGCAGCCAAGGACGCAGTCGTCGACCTGCGCAAGACCCTGTACGGCATCCTCGCCGACGGGGACGACACCGACGCCACGGACCAGCGATGACCAGGGGCTGGCACTCCGGTTGGCAGCCGGGCCAACCGCCACCCCAGGTGCAGCTGTGGTGGTGGGGTCCAGGTGCCGGCACCAACCCACAGCGTCCCGGAGCGGATGTCGCCACGTCCGCGTCGACGACACCGGTGCGGATCGGCGACGCGGAGCGGGACACGGCGGTGTCGGATCTCGGTGACCACTTCGCGGCCGGACGGCTGAGCCGGGAGGAGTTCGACGAACGGGCGGACCAGGCCATGCAGGCGAGGTTCAGCACCGACCTCGACCCGCTGTTCGTCGATCTGCCGAAGCCGGCACCGGCGCCACCGCAGTCCGGTAACCCGCGGCCGGCTGCTGGGCCGCCGCCGTGGGCGTACGCGATGTGGTTGCTGCCGTTCGTGCTGATCGCCGCGCTGGTCGGCGGGATCTTCTTCCACGCGCCCTTCCTGCTCTGGGCCCTGATCTGGGTGGCGGTGATCCTCAAGATCACCGGCCACCGGCGCCGCCATCGGCACCAGCAGCTCAGTCGGCCAGGGCCACGCTGAGCGCCAGGGCCGTCAGTCGGCGCTGCCAGGGTCGAGCGCCGAGCTCGGCCAGGGCGGAGTCGACGGCCTGCTCTCCCAGTGGGTTCGGCGGCGTCCACGCCAGCCGACGGACGTAGTCGGGGGTGAGCAGGTTCTCGGCCGGGAGCTCGTACTCGGTCGCCAGCTCGGTGAGCGCATCTCGTACGCGGGTCAGTCGCGCGGCGGCGGCCGGATCCTTCGCCGCCCACAGGCGGGGCTGCGGGGGGCCGGGACTGGGGATGTGCATCGGTGGAAGTTCGGCCTCCCGGAGGGCGGACACCCGCTGCAGGCCGGCCACCCACTCGGACAGGTACCGACGCGCCTGCCGCCGTTGGAAGCCGGCGATCCGGTACAAGGTGGCTCGGTCGGGATGGTCCGTGGCCGCCAGCTCCGCGATCGCCACATCCGGCAGGATCTTCGACGGTGCCCGGTCCGTGTCTCGGGCGATCTCGTCGCGGATGTGCCACAGCTCGGCCACGTAGGCGAGTCCACGGCGGCTGCGTACCCGGTGGATGCCCGACGTCCGCCGCCAAGGGTCGGTCCGCGGCTCCACCGCTGTGCCGGCGCCGGCCGCGAGGGCTGCGAACTCCTCGGCAGCCCACTCCTGCTTGCCCGCCTCGAGCAGCTGAGCGGCGAGTACGTCGCGGAGCTCGACCAGCAGCTCCACGTCCAGAGCCGCGTAGGTGAGCCACTCGTCCGGCAGCGGGCGCGTCGACCAGTCCGCCGCCGAGTGCTCTTTCAGCAGCCGGACCCCGAGCAATTCGGTGACCATCGTCCCCAGGGCGACCCGCGGGTAGTTGAGCAACCGCGCCGCCAGCTCGGTGTCGAACAGGTGGACCGGTGACATCCCGACCTCGAACAGGCATGGCAGGTCCTGACTGGCGGCGTGGATGACCCACTCGGCGTCAGCGATGGCGGCACCGAGCTCGGCGAGGGCCGGTGTCCCGTCGAAGGCGACCGGATCGATCAAGTGGGTGCCCGCGCCGGCTCGGCGTACCTGGATGAGATAGGCACGTTGGGTGTAGCGGAAGCCGTGTGCGCGCTCGGCGTCGACGGCGATCGGCCCGGTGCCCGCGGTGAGAGCGGCGATCGTGGCCTCGAGCCGCTCCCGGCTCTCCTCGACCGGCGGCGTGCCGTCGGCGGGGGAGACGAGAAGCTCGACGTCGGAGTCTGACGGGGCTGTCTGGGACAGGTCGGTCGTCGTCTGGTCGGTCACCGTCTCCGCGGGCTTCGATGAGGGCTCTTCTGCACGTGTCGCCGGGCGGGGATGGAAACCACCCCGGCCGGGAGCGGGGGGAGCCCCGCCGTCGTACAGAGTAGTTCACCCCAGGCCTGCGCGTGGGCGGTCAACCCGTTCCCGTCGCTCAGCAACGGTGTCCAGCTGGCGCGGACCTCGACCTCAGCGCTCGGATCCTCGTCCGCCATGCCCCCGAACGACTCGCTCGACACCGACGTGACCGTGCCGCTGGGCGCGAGATACTCCGCGCCGTGGCCGACCAGCGCGTCGATCAGCCAGGACCATCCGACCTGAGCGAGCAGCGGGTCGCTGACCATCTCCGGGTCGACTTCGGCGCGAGCGAAGGTGACGCAGCGGAAGGTGCCCTGCCAGGCAGCGTTGCCGGCGGGATCGTGCAACAGCACCAGCCGACCGGTGCCGACGTCCTCGCCACCCACCACGACGTCTGCGCTGACCGCCGCCGCGAACGGCGCGATCTTCTGTGGCGCAGGTATCTCCTCGACCAGCAGCTCAGGACGCCAGGAGGCGTGGAGCAGGTCGTGGGCGGCCCGTTGGAAGGGGGTCGGGACCGCGGCCGAGTCGGGGGTGGCTGCCACCCGTCGAGCCTAAGCGGCGGCGCCGACAACGTCCGGCTCCGACGCGCCGGGAGGGCCGCCGAGCAGCGCGTGGAAGGATCGGCACGTGGCACCTGTCGAGTCGGACCTCATCGTCGCGAGCCCGTTCTTGGCCGCCTGCCGACGCGAGCAGCGCGACGACCGGGTGCCGGTCTGGTTCATGCGCCAGGCCGGGCGCTCCCTTCCGGAGTATCGCGAGGTGCGGGCCGGGATATCGATGCTGGACAGCTGCGCGCGGCCGGAGCTGGTGGCCGAGATCACCTTGCAGCCCGTCCGCCGCTACGGGGTCGATGCGGCCATCTTCTACTCCGACATCATGGTGCCGCTGAAGGCCGCCGGGGTCGACCTGGACATCGTGCCGGGCACCGGCCCGGTGATCGCCGAACCGATCCGAACCGCTGCGGACGTGGCGTCGATACCTCCCCTGGATCCGAGCCAGATCCCGTACGTGACCGAGGCCGTCCGGCTGCTGGTCACCGAGCTGGGCGAGACGCCCCTGATCGGGTTCGCTGGCGCGCCGTTCACCCTGGCCAGCTATCTGGTCGAGGGCGGTCCGAGCAAGGACTACGCCAAGACCAAGGCGCTGATGGTGTCGCGGCCCGAGGTGTGGCACGACCTGTGCGCCCGGCTGGCCCAGATCTCGGCTACTTTCCTGACGGCCCAGGTCGAGGCCGGAGCCTCGGCGGTGCAGCTGTTCGACTCCTGGGTGGGCAGTCTGAGCGAGGCGGACTACACGGCGTACGTGAAACCGCACTCCGCCGTGGTGCTGGAGACGATCGGTCGGCTGGGGGTGCCGCGGATCCACTTCGGGGTCGGCACCGGTGAGCTGCTGACCGAGCTGGCTGCAGCGGGCGCCGACGTAGTCGGCGTGGACTGGCGGCTCGGTCTGGACCATGCGTCGCAACGGCTCGGCCATCGGTACGCGGTGCAGGGCAACCTCGATCCGGCCCTGCTCGGTGCCCCCTGGCCCGTCGTCGCCGAGCGCACCCGCTCAGTGATCGCCGCCGGCGCCGCGACACCGGGGCACATCTTCAACCTCGGTCATGGCGTACCGCCGGATACCGACCCGGGAGTCCTGCAGCGGATCGTCGATCTCGTACACGAAGAGGGCGTCGAGATCCGTCGGGCGACGCGGCGGCCGTGAGCCCCGGGGTCGTCGAGCGGGTCGAGGCGGTCGTCGTCGGGGGCGGCATCGCAGGCCTCGCCGCAGCCCGGGAGCTGTCGATGGCCGGGCTGCCGGTGCTGCTGCTGGAGGGATCGTCACGGCTGGGCGGCAAGATCGCCGGTGTGCGCCTCGGCCACACCGACCTGCGGGTCGACGTCGGGGCGGAGTCGATACTGGTACGACGTCCGGAGGCGCTGCAGCTGGTCGCGTCGCTGGGGCTGGGCGAGCAGCTGGTGCATCCGACCCCGGCAACGTCGCGAATCCTGGTGGAGGGTCGGGCGGTCGACGTACCGACGTCCGCCATGGGCGTGCCCGGGGATGTCGACGCGTTGAGCACGCTGCTGACACCCACTGGACTGGAGAGGGCTCGCCGGGAGCCGACCCTGCCGGCACCGCCGCTGCCCGGCGACATAGCCATCGGAGCGCTGGTCGACGAGCGGTTCGGGCCCGAGGTGACCGATCGGCTGCTCGAGCCGCTGCTGGGTGGGGTCTATGCCGGCCACGCCCGGCGGCTGTCCTTCGCGGCGGTGAACCCGACCCTGTACGCGGCGGCGCGCGCTGGGGACCCGCTCAGCCAGCATGCGGCCGCGACCCGCCGACCCGGGTCCGGTCCGGTGTTCGGCGGACTGGTCGGCGGCATCGCCGTGCTGGTCGACGCACTGGTCGCCGATCTGCGGGCGCGCGGGGTCGAGGTCCGACGAGCGGCCACCGTCCGTGAGCTGACCGCGGTCGGTGGCGGCTACCGGCTGACGGTCGGACCGACTCGGAACGCGTACCGGATCGACACGCGCGCCGTCGTGCTGGCCACGCCGGCCGCGCCGACCGGCCGGCTGCTCAGCGGGGTGGCGACCTCGGCGGGACGGCTGGCCGCGATCCCGTACGCCTCGATGGCCGTCGTCGCCCTGGGGGTTCGCGGGATCGAGCCGATCGGGTCCGGTCTGCTGGTGCCGCCGGGACAGCTGCCGACGGTCAAGGCCGTCACGCACTCCTCGAACAAGTGGGCCTGGGTGGCGGAGGCGGCCGAGCGGGAGCTGGGCGCGGGGGTGCACCTGGTCCGGGCCAGTGTCGGCCGGCTGGGGGAGGAGCGGCTGCTCCAGGTCGGCGATGCCGAGCTGGTCGACCGGACGGTGGCCGAGCTCCGCGGCTTGCCCGGCTGGGCGGGAGCACAGGTGATGTCGAGCACACTGCAGCGATGGGGTGGCGGGCTTCCGCAGTACGAAGTAGGGCATCGTGACCTGGTCACCCGGCTGCGGTCCGAGCTGGCCGGGTGTGTGGGGCTGGCGGTCTGCGGTGCCGCGTACGACGGCGTCGGCATCGCCGCCTGCCTGGGCTCGGCCGCGACGGCCGTGAACAAGATCACCGCCGATCTCGGTGTCGACCGATGAATGGTAGGAAGGCGAGCATGAAGGCGCGCGACATCAACGAGACGATCCGCTACACGATGTGGTCTGTGTTCAAGCAGGATGACGTCCTGGGCGACGCACCCGAGGCGGCCGCGCAGGAGTCGCTGACCGACATCGCGGCAGCGACCGACGGCGACGATCTGTCGATCCGTGGCTGGTACGACGTGGCAGGGCTCCGCGCCGACGCCGACCTGATGGTGTGGTGGCACGCGCCGACGTCGGAGACCCTGCAGGACGCCTACCACGCGCTGCGCCGCTCGACGCTGGGGCAGTCGCTCACCCCGGTCTGGTCCCAGGTCGGGCTGCACCGGCCGGCGGAGTTCAACAAGGGTCACGTACCGGCGTTCATGGCCGGGGAGGAGCCGCGAGGGCACCTCTGCGTCTACCCCTTCGTCCGCTCGTACGAGTGGTATCTGCTGCCGGAGGACGAGCGCCGGGCGATGCTGACCGAGCACGGCATGATGGCGCGGCCGTATCCGGACGTCCGGGCCAACACGGTGTCGTCGTTCGCGCTGGGGGACTACGAGTGGCTGCTGGCCTTCGAGGCGGACGATCTGCACCGGATCGTGGATCTGATGCGAGCCCTGCGTTCCGCCGCAGCCCGCCGGCACACCCGCGAGGAGATCCCGTTCTACACCGGTCGCCGGCGCGAGCTGACGGAGATCCTCGCGTCCTGGTGATCGCTGGTGCCGGCACGTGCCCGCGGAATGCTCAGGACTCCTTCGGTTCCAACGTCAACGACACCGAGTTGATGCAGTAGCGCAGGTCCGTCGGGGTGTCGTACCCCTCTCCCTCGAACACATGCCCCAGGTGAGAGTCGCAGGTGCTGCAGCGAACCTCGACCCGCTTCATGAAGTGCGTGCTGTCGTCGATGTAGCGGACCCGGTCCTCCGCCAGTGGGGCGAAGAACGACGGCCAGCCGCAGTGCGAAGAGAACTTCTGGTCGCTGCGGAACAGCTCGGCGCCGCAGGCCTTGCAGCGGTAGACGCCTTCGGCGGTGGTGTCGGTGTAGTCGCCGGTGAAGGCCCGTTCGGTCCCGGCCTCGCGAAGCACCTTGTACTCGAACGGGGTCAGTTGGGCCCGCCACTCGGCTTCCGACTTGACGACCTTGCCGACCAGGTCGGCCGGGTTGGTGCTGGGACTGGTGGTTGCAGGATTGGTTTCTGTCATGGTTCCTCCTTCTGCTGGCGACCACTCAACACCCAACGGTCAAGCACTGTTCCTCGGTTACCGTGACCTCGTGGCAAAGACTCCTGCGGCGACGGTTTCGGTGGGGGAGCGCGAGGTGCGCGTCACCAGTCCCGACCGGATCATCTACGACGCGACCGAGCGCACCCAAGCGATCACCAAGCTCCAGGTCTGTGAGTACTTCGCCGCGGTCGGCGACGCGCTGATGCGCACCATCGGCGAACGACCGACCGCGATGGAGCGGTGGCCGGATGGCTGGCGGGAGGGCATGCGGCTCTCGACCGGGTACGGCGACGACGGTGACGGCTTCTACCAGAAGCGACTGCCCAAGGGTGCTCCCGACTACATCGAGTCGGTGACGGTGACGTTCCCGAGCGGCCGCACGGCCGGCGAGCTGTGTCCGACCGAGCCGGCGGCGCTGGTCTGGGCTGCCCAGATGGGAGCCCTCACGCTCCATCCGTGGCCGGTACGGCGTCCCGACGTCGACCACCCCGACGAGCTGCGCCTCGACCTCGACCCGCAACCCGGCACCACGTTCAACGACGCGCTGCGGGTGGCCGAGGTAGCCAGAGAGCTTCTGGCGGAGCTGGGGATGCGGGGCTATTGCAAGACCAGCGGGAACCGCGGCATCCACATCTACCTGCGCATCCAGCCGCGCTGGACCTTCGAGGACGTACGCCACGCCGCCATCGGCTTCGGCCGGGAGCTGGAGCGGCGCGACGGCGGCGTCACCACGGCCTGGTGGAAGGAGGAGCGTGGTGAGCGGATCTTCGTCGACTTCAACCAGAACAACAGAGACCGGACGATCGCCAGTGCCTGGAGCCTGCGGGCCCGGCCGGGCGCGCCGGTGAGTACGCCGCTGACCTGGTCTCAGCTGGCCTCGGTCTCCGACCCTCGGGACCTCAATCTGGTCACGGTGCCGGACCATCTCTCCGACGGCGACCCGTGGGCGGACATGGACGACGTCGCCCACTCTCTCGACCCCTTGCTCGAGCTGTGGGAGGCGCTGCCCGGAGGCGAGCTCAACTTTCCCCCCGACTATCCGAAGATGCCGGGTGAGCCCCCGCGTGTGCAGCCGAGCAAGAAGGTCGCCGAGCACTGGGACGAGCAGGGAAACCGGATCGAGGGGTAGCCGCTCAGCCACGGCACCGATAGCAGGTGAAGAGCGTCTGATCGTCGCCCAGCAGGACGAAGGAGAGCTCGAAGTCGGCCCGCTGGAGCAAACCGTCGCCGGCCGTGGAGCGGTGCCCGACACCGCCGACGGCGCTGGGGACCAGGGTGAGAGACAGCTCGTCCAGCAGACCGGCGGCCAGCAGGTCACGGTGCAGTGTCGGGCCGCCCTCGCACAGCACGCGCCGCAGGTCCCGCGCCGTCAGCGCGGCCAACACCTCCGACAGCTCGAGGTCGGCTCCCGGTGCCTGCAGCACCTCGGCACCGGACTCGCGGAACGGGCTCAGGGACGCGTCGGGATGATCACCGGCGGTCACCACGATCACCGGTCCGTGCTCGTACACCGGCGCGGCGAACGCCGGATCGAGACGCAGGGATCCGGTGATCACCGCCAACGTCGGATACGGTGCGAGTCCCTCCGCCGCCCGCAAGGATCGCTGCCAGGGGCGTAGATCGACCGCCCGGTACCCCTCCGCCCGAACGGTCCCGGCCCCGACCAAGATCACATCCGCCAGGGCGCGGTGCAGCGCGAAGATCCGGTGATCACTCTCGGTGTTGATCGACCCGGAGCGGCCGTCCAGCCCCTGTACGGAGCCGTCCAGGGTGGCGACGAAGTTGCTGCGCACCGTCGCTTCAGCCGACCGGTCCGGCCACCGGTAGAGCTCGACCAGCTCAGAGAGGCCCAGCTCTCCCGGTCGTCGGCCGTCGGCGTGATGCAGCAGCTGCATTCCGCCATCCTGACAGTCTCCGTCCGGTACGGCACAATGCCCGCATGGGCTCGAAGAAGAAGTCGAAGAAGAAGGGTGCTGCCGGCGGGACCGTCTCGACGTCGCAGCCGACGCTGGCCGAGACGCTCCGCTTGCCAACCGGCCCGGTCGACCTCGCCGCGCTCGACAGCCGCGCAACGCCTGGATTCCCTGGTTCGAGCAAGGACGACGCCCCGGCGCTGATGGATCAGCTCGCCGACCACCTCGCCGACCGGCAGGAGTGCCTGTTCGCCAACGGCCGGTCCGACGACACCCGACGCAGCGTGCTGGTGATCTTGCAGGGCATGGACACCTCGGGCAAGGGTGGCATCATCCGCAAGGCCATCGGCCTGGTCGACCCGCAGGGCGTCAAGATCACCTCGTTCAAAGCGCCGACCGCCGAGGAGCGCAGACATCCTTTCCTGTGGCGGATCACCAATGCCCTCCCCGGTCCGGGCATGATCGGGATCTTCGACCGGTCGCAATACGAGGACGTGCTGATCGGCCGGGTCGACAAGCTCACCACCAAGCAGGTCTGGTCGCGTCGATTCAGCCAGATCAACAGCTGGGAGGCGAAGCTCGTCGACGCCGGGAACGTGGTGATCAAGTGCTACCTGCACATCACCCCCGAAGATCAGAAGGAACGGCTGCAGGCCCGACTGGACGACCCGACGAAGCACTGGAAGTACAGGCCGGGGGACCTCGACGTCCGAGTGAAGTGGCCGGACTACCAGGCGGCGTACGCCGACGCCCTGGAGCGTTGCAACACCGACACCGCCCCGTGGTACGTGATCCCGGCTGGTCGCAAGTGGTATCGCAACTGGGCGGTGGCTGCGCTGCTGAACGAGCGGCTCGGGAGCTTGGGGCTGACCTGGCCCCAGGCGGACTTCGACGTCGCCGCCGAGAAACAGCGGCTGGCGGCGCTCTGACACCCCGACAACGACAGATCCGAGGACGAGATGACCGACACGACGACCCCGTTGTTCCTGGTGGTGACGATCTACCCCAGGCTCGACAAGCTGGCTGAGGCCGAGGCCCAGCTGCACCGGATGCGCGCCGCCTCGCAGCAGGAGGCGGGTTGCGACTTCATGCACCTCGTCGAAGGCGCCGACGAGGACGGTGACACCTGGGTGATGATCGAGAGGTTCGCTTCCCGGGCGGCCTGGGACGAGCACATGGCGTCCGAGCACAACCAACGCGGCAACCTCGAGCTCGAGCCGTTGCTGCGGCGCCCCTCCGATCTCCAGCTGTTCCACGAGAAGCTGCCGGGCTGAGTTCGTTCAGCCCTCGTGTCAAGGGCTGGCGCGGGGCGAACATCGGGGCTAGGTTCGGCCTCTGTACCAGCACGCCGTGCTGTTCACGAAGGGACCGCCGATGACTGCCGAGGAGACCGAGGCCCACAAGCGGGAGTTCGAGCAGGTGCACGACGCGCTCGTCTACCCCAGCTTGAAGGTGCCCTTCATCCTGCTGGTGGTGTGCTTCGCGGCCTGGGGCTCTGCCGCCAACCTCTCCGAGGTGATGGTCGGGGTCTTCCGCAAGGTCTTCGACATGAACTACTTCCAGTCGGCGCTGGTGACGTTCGCCTACTACGGGGCCTATTTCCTGCTGGCCATCCCGGCGGCCTTCATCAACAAGCGCTACGGCTACAAGACCGGCGTGCTGACCGGCCTGGGTCTGGCCGCCATCGGTGGCTTCCTGTTCCTACCGGCGAGCTGGACCCTGACGTACGGCGCCTTCCTGGCCGCGCTGTTCGTGCTGGCCGCCGGTCTGTCGATCCTGGAGACCTCGGCGAACCCGTTCGTCATCGCGATGGGCCCGGAGGAGACCGGCACCCGGCGACTCAACCTGGCGCAGTCCTTCAACCCGGTCGGAGCCAACCTGGGCGTGTTGATGGGCCTGGTGCTGATCCTGCCGAACCTGACCAAGGACGAGGAACGAGCGCAGCTCACGGGCGACGCCCTGCGTGCCGCTCAGGAGTACGACCTCGGCTTGGTGCTGCGGCCCTATCTCGGCATCGCCACCGTGCTGGTGATCATCTGGGTGCTGATCTTCTTCCGCAAGATGGAGACGCCGCTCGAGGTCCACGAGCACGAGGTCGGTGGCGCCCACCCGCACGCCGGCAAGGGAGTCTTCGGCCGACTGGTGAGGAACCGGCACTACAGCTTCGGCGTGGTGGCCCAGTTCTTCAACATCGCCGCTCAGGTCGCCACTTGGTCGTTCATGATCCTCTACGCCGAGCAGGTGATGGGCTACAACGCCACGACGGCCGGCTACTTCCTGCAGGCCAGTCTGCTGCTCTTCCTGATATCCCGGTTCGTGATGTTCTGGTTGCTGGGCAAGTTCCCACCGACGCGTCTGCTGTTCATCATGGCCACGACCGGCGTGGTGCTGGCGCTGATCGGCGTGCTGAGTCAGAACATCGTCGGCTTGATCGCGATCGTCTGCATCTCGGCCTCGTTGTCGCTGATGTTCCCGACGATCTACGGCGTGGCGCTGCACGGGCTGCGTGACGACACCAAGTTCGGGGCCGCCGGCTTGGTGATGGCGATCCTCGGTGGCGCACTCGTTCCACCGCTGCAGGGTCTGCTGGTCGACGCCACCGGCAGCCAGGCCCTCGGGTTCCTGATCGTCGCCTTCAGCCTGGGGGTCGTCGCGCTGTATGCACTGTTCGACCTCAAGACCAACCGCAACGCGGTCATCGAGGTCGGTTCAGGCGGTCACTGACCACCGGAACCGACCCGGCGAGCGGTCAGGCGCTGACCACGCTCAGATGCCGGACCGGGACGTCCTCGCTCGCCGCCACCTCGTCGGACTCCAGGTCCACCAGCTCCATCGCCGCGACGACGTAGCGGCTCAGCACGACCTCGGCGATCTCCGGACCGGCGCCCAGCGGCTCCGACACCGCCACCGCGCCGGCGGCCAGTGCGGAGGTCGCCTCTCGGACGAACAACGGCGTGGGGGACAAGAACCAGCTGCCGACGGCCACGTGCCGACGTCCCTGGCTGCGCAGCGTGCGAACCGCGTCGGCGGCGGTCGGGCCGGACACCGCGCCGAAAGCGGTGACGCATGGCAGCCGGTGGTGGGTCGCCCACTGCCGGGCCCGCCGCGTGACGATGGCGTTGCTGCGAAGGTCGGGGCTGCCGACGGCGGCGAACACCAGACCGTCGAGCTCGCTGACCCTCCGGGCCCGGAGCGAGTCGCGCAGCCGGCGGTCGACGACCGAGAGCAGCTGCGCCTCCGGTCCCACCGGTCGCGACGCCGCCACCTTCAGACCGGAGCCGCTCGCGCCGATCTGCGCCACCAGGGCCGGGAACTCGGCATGCGCGGAGAAGGCGTCGGACAGCAGCAGCGGCACGATCACCGCCTCCTCGACTCCGCGCTTGATGAGCTTGGCCGCGACGGTCGGGCCGGTGGGCTGGCCCTCCCCGACGAACGCGACGTGCACGTCCAGCTCGGGACGGATGGCGAGCACTCCGGCCCGGATGTCGCGGCTGACCTGCGCGACCCGCGGGTCCTCGCTGCCGTAGCCGACCAGGATGAGGGAGGGGGCGGTCATCAGCGGAGCCTCTGTTCTGCGTTCTCTTCGGGCGTGTCCAGGTCGGCGAAGTCGTCGAACTCGTCGGGCGTACGACGGTGCTCGACGGTGAATGCGGGCGGACCCGCCATGCCGGCACCGAGCGTCCAGCCGTCAGCGGCGTCGACGATGATGAAGGCGCCGGTGCCGCGATGCTCGTTGTAGGCGTCGATCGGAAGCGGAGAGGCCAACGCGATTCTGACCCGGGCCAGGTCGTTCAACGTCAGCTCGTCGGCATCGACCCAGACCGGGTGCTCACCGGTGCTGCCGAGATCGAGCTTCGCCTCGATCCCTCGGACCAGGCCCTTGGTGATCGAGGTCCCGTGCTGGATCAGCACCCGAGCCCCGACCGTCAGCTCACGCTCGGCCAGCCAGCTCACCGTCGCGGCGATCTCGCGGACGGGAGCCGGTGGCGCGTCGGTAGCAGCGATCAGGTCTCCGCGGGAGATGTCGATGTCGCGGTCCAGCCGGAGCACCACCGATTGACCGGTGACGGCAACCTCCAGCGGTCCGTCGGCGGTGTCGATGGCCTCCACCTTCGCGTGAGAGCCGCGGGGCAGTACGACGATCTCCTCCCCGACGCGCACCTTGCCAGAGGCGACCTGACCGGCATAGCCGCGGTAGTCGGCGGTCAGGCTCGGTGTCCGCGACGCCCAGGGAGCGAGAGCGGCCGCTTGGGGCCGGACCACCTGTTGTACGGGGAACCGGAGCTCCGAGAACGTGGCCAGCGGTGTGGAGTCGACAGTCTCCAGGTAGCCGAGCACGGTCGGCCCGTCGTACCACGGCATCCGCGTCGACCGGAAAGCGACGTTGTCGCCTTCGGTCGCTGACACCGGAATGCAGTGGGTGTCCAGCACGTTCAGGCTCCGGGCCAGCTGAGCGAACTCCGTGGCGATCGCGGTGAACCGCTCCTCGGAGTAGTCGACCAGATCGATCTTGTTGACCACCAGGATGACGTGCGGGACCCGCAGCAGCGAGGCTACGGCGAGGTGTCGGCGGGTCTGCTCGACGACGCCGTTGCGCGCGTCGACGAGCAGCACGATCACGTCAGCGGTCGACGAGCCGGTGACCGTGTTCCGGGTGTACTGCACGTGCCCGGGGCAGTCGGCCAGGATGAACTTCCGCGCCGGCGTCGCGAAGTAGCGGTAAGCGACGTCGATCGTGATGCCCTGCTCCCGCTCGGCCCGCAGCCCGTCGGTCAACAGCGCGAGGTCGGCCTTGTCGAGGCCCTTGCGCTTGCTGACCTGCTGCACGTGGTCGAGCGTGTCGGTCAGCACCGAGTTGGTGTCGTACAGCAGCCGACCCACCAGGGTCGACTTTCCGTCGTCCACCGAGCCGGCCGTGGCCAGCCGCAGGATGGTGCGGCCACCGGTCTTGGTCGGCGTCTTCGTGCCGGGTGACATCAGAAGTAGCCCTCTCGCTTGCGGTCCTCCATGGCGGCCTCCGACAGGCGGTCGTCCGCCCGGGTGGCGCCGCGCTCGGTCAGCGTGCTCAGTCCCACCTCGGTGATGACGTCGGCGACGGTGGTGGCGTCGGACAGCACCGCGGCGGTGCAGGACATGTCACCGACGGTGCGGTAACGCACCGAACGGACCTCCCGGACCTCGCCCTCCTTGGCCGGGGTCACCGGGGTGATCGCGATCCACATGCCATCGCGCTCCACCACCTCGCGCTCGTGCGCGTAGTAGATGGGCGGCAACTCGATCTTCTCGGCCTCGATGTAGTCCCAGACGTCCAGCTCGGTCCAGTTGGACAGCGGGAACACGCGGACGTGCTCGCCCGGCAGGTGCCGGCCGTTGTAGAGCGACCACAGCTCGGGGCGCTGGTTGCGGGGGTCCCACTGCCCGAACTCGTCGCGCATGCTGAACACCCGCTCCTTGGCCCGCGCCCGTTCCTCGTCGCGCCGGCCACCGCCGAAGACGGCATCGTGCTTGCCGTTCGTGATGGCATCCAGCAACGGCACGGTCTGCAGCGGGTTGCGCTGGCCGTCCGGCCGCTCGCGCAGTCGGCCGTCGTCGATGTAGTCCTGCACCTTGGCCGCCGTCAGGCGGGCCCCGTAGAACTCGGTGGCCCAGTCGCGGTAGGTGAGGACCTCAGGGAAGTTGTGGCCGGTGTCGACGTGCAGCAGGCTGAACGGGATCGGCGCGGGCCAGAACGCCTTCGCCGCCAGGTGCAGCATCACCACCGAGTCCTTGCCACCGGAGAACAGCATCACCGGGGACCGGAAGGTGGCGGCCACCTCGCGGAAGATGTGGATGGACTCCGACTCGAGCGCCTGCAGCTCGGTCAGCGGGCGGATCGCTTCGTGCGTCATGCGTGGTCTCCAGACGGACGGAGGAGGTCACTCAGCAGCGCGTACGACTGCGCGACGGACTGGTCCAGGGGCACGACGGCTGTGTCGACCGTCAGCTCGGCCGTCGCCGGCTGCTCGTACGGGTCGTCGACCCCTGTCATCCCGTTGATCTGCCCGGCTCGGGCCTTGGCGTACAGGCCCTTGACGTCCCTGCTCTCGGCGACCTCCAGGGAGGTCGCCACGAACACCTCGCCGAACGGGACGCCGGCCTCGACGTGGTCGGCCCGGACCAGCCCGCGGGCGTGCGCGTACGGGGCGATCACCGGAACCAGCACGATCACACCGTGGCTGGCCAGCAGCCGGGCGACCCAGCCGATCCGGGTCACGTTGATGTCGCGATCGGCCCGGCTGTAGCCGAGACCAGCCGACAGGTGCGGGCGGACGACGTCGCCGTCCAGCACCTCGACCCGGTGGCCATCGGCGGTCAGCCGGGCGGCGAGGGCGTGGGCGATGGTGGACTTGCCGGCACTCGGTAGGCCGGTGAACCAGAGGGTGGCGCCGCCGGCGGGCAACGCCTGATCACCCCGACGCCTGGCGTCGGTGACACTGTCGATGCTCATAGGTGGATTCCGCACTCCGTCTTGGCGAGGCCGGCCCAGCGGCCACCGCGTGGGTCATCGGCGGAGGCCCGGGAGGTGCAGGGCTCGCAGCCGATCGAGGGATAGCCGTCCTCGAGCAGTGGGTTGATCATCAGGCCGTTGCGCTCGATGTAGTCGGCGACGTCGTCGTCGGTCCAGGTGGCGATCGGTGCGATCTTGATGATCTTGCGGCGCAGGTCCCAGGAGACGATCGGAGTCTTCGCGCGGGCGACGGAGTCGGCTCGACGTACGCCGCTCGCCCACGCGGTGTAGCCCTGCAGCGCCACGTCCAGCGGTGCGGTCTTGCGCAGTGCGCAGCACTGGTCGGGATTGCTGGCGAAGAGGTCCTTGCCCCAGGTGGCGTCCTGCTCGGCGACGGTCTGCGCCGGGGTCAGGGTGATCAGGTTCACGTCGTGCACCGCCGCGACGGCGTCCCGGGTGCCGATGGTCTCGGCGAAGTGGTAGCCGGTGTCGAGGAACAGGACATCGATGCCCGGCGCGACCTGCTCGGCCAGGTGGACCATCACGGTGTCGGCCAGCGACGAGGTCAGCATCAGCCCGGCGCCGAACGTCTCGTACGCCCAGGTGAGGATCTCTGTCGCACTGGCGTCGGCCAGCTCCTCGTTGGCCCGGCGGGCCAGCTGGCTGAGGTCGTCGCCCGGCTGGGGGTGTCCGTGCTGAAGCTCGATGGCCTTCATGGCTGAACCTGCTCTCCGTGACCTCGAGCCGGTCTCAGCCCGAGGAACTTCACGGTGAACGCGCGTAGGCAGCTGCGGCATTCCCAGCCGCCGTCCTCCAGCGGGAACAGGGTCTCCTCCGCGCAGTACGGGCAGTACATGACCGCCTGCCGGTTGGCATGCGCCGACGAACCGCCCGATGCGCCGGAGTCGCTCATACGAGTGCGGTCTCATCGGCCCTCGCCACCCACTGGGCGAATCGCTCGCCGTCGGTCCGCTCGGCCAGGAAGTGCTTGGCCACCCGCTCGACATAGTCCGGCAGCTCGTCAGCGGTGACCTTGTGCCCACGCAGCTTGCGGCCGAAGCCGGCATCGAGCCCGAGTCCGCCGCCCAGGTGCACCTGGTACCCCTCGACCTGGTTGCCTCCTGGTCCGGGCACCAGCTGGCCCTTCAGACCGATGTCGGCGACCTGAATCCGCGCGCACGAGTTCGGGCAGCCATTGAGGTGCACCGTGATCGGAGTGTCGAGCTCGCCGAGTCGCTGCTCCAGCTCGTCCACCACTCGGGCCGCCTGGGCCTTGGTCTCGACGATGGCGAGCTTGCAGAACTCGATGCCCGTGCAGGCCATCACCGAGCGGCGCCAGGCGTGTGGCCGGGCGGAGAGCCCGATCTGCTCGGCGCCGGCGACCAGGGAGTCGACGCGGTCCTCGGGCACGTCCAGCACCAGGATCTTCTGCATCGGTGTGGTGCGCAGCCGGTACGAGCCGTGGGCCTCCGCCAGGTCGGCCAGGTCGATCAGGGCCTGCCCTCCGGTCCGTCCGGCCACAGCCGAGAGGCCGACGAAGTAGTTGCCGTCCTTCTGCAGGTTGACCCCCACATGATCACCGGGACGCTCCGGGGTGACCGGAGCGGGTCCGTCGATCAGCGTGCGCTGCAGATACTGCGTCTCCAGCACCTCCCGGAACTTCTCTGGTCCCCAGTCAGCGATCAGGAACTTGATCCGGGCCCGGGTCCGTAGCCGGCGGTAGCCGTAGTCGCGGAAGATCGCGCACACCCCGGCCCAGGCCTCGGCCACCTCGTCGGAGGGAATCCAGGCACCCAGCCGCTGAGCCAGCATCGGGTTGGTGGACAACCCGCCGCCGACCCACAGGTCGAAGCCGGGGCCGTGCTCGGGATGCTCGACGCCGACGAACGCGACGTCATTGACCTCGGGCACCACGTCCTGCAGCGGATGACCGGTGATCGCGGTCTTGAACTTCCGCGGCAGGTTGGAGAACTGCGGATCGCCGATGTAGCGGTCCACGATGGACTGGATGGCGTCGGTCGGGTCGATGATCTCGTCGGCGGCGATGCCCGCCACGGGTGAGCCGAGGATGACGCGCGGGCAGTCACCACAGGCTTCCGTGGTGGACAGGCCGACCGCCTCCAGCCGACGCCAGATCTCGGGCACGTCCTCGACCCGGATCCAGTGCAGCTGGACGTTCTGCCGGTCGGTGATGTCGGCGGTGTCGCGGCCGAAGTCGACACTGATCTGGCCGATCACCCGCAGCTGCTCCGACGTCAGGGCACCACCGTCGATGCGTACCCGGAGCATGAAGTACTCGTCGTCCAGCTCGTGCGGCTCCAGGGTGGCGGTCTTGCCGCCGTCGATCCCGGGCTTGCGCTGGGTGTAGAGGCCGTACCAGCGGAATCGGCCGCGCAGGTCTCCGGGATCGATGCTCGCGAAGCCACGGTGGGCGTAGATGTTCTCGATCCGAGCCCGGACGTGGAGCGGGTTGTCGTCCTTCTTGGACTGCTCGTTGGCGTTCAGCGGCTCACGGTAGCCGAGCGCCCACTGACCCTCACCGCGGGGCTTGCGGGCCCGGGCCGCGGGACGCGCGGGACGGTCGGCGGCGGCGCGCGGGGGAGCCGTACGAGGAGGTGTCGTACGAGCAGGGCGGTCGGTGGGGGTCTGGGTCATCGGGTCCTCGGTCGCGGCGGGTGCCGTCGGGGGTGACGGCGTGGTGTCGGCGGTGTCAGCGCGGGAGCTGATGACACATCATCGACTTCGTCCGCCCGAGGTCGACGAAGCGACGCACGGTCAGCTCCGCCGCCCAACCGCCGGTGCGCACCGCGGGACGCGGGCAGCACGAGGGCAGGGGAGCGGGACGCATACCGACAGCCTTTGTCACGAGGACCGCGATCGCAAGTCGAAATTCCAGAATATGAGAACAGCGTCCGCGATGTGAGACAATCGGCCTACGAGTCCGGGCGTTGCTCGTGTGCGTCGGTGCGGGCCTCGACCGGGTTGTCGATCGAGCCCTCCTCGAGGACGTCGGTCAGGCGCGGGGAGCTGGGCGGGACGGTGCTGTCGGCGTACTCCACCTGATTGTGATCGATCCCGGACAGCCGCGGCCAGACGTAGTCGATGGCGGCATTGAACGCGGCCCCGATCAGGACGGCGATCGAGGTGACGAAGAGCCAGATCAGGACGGCGATCGGGGCTGCGAGCGGGCCGTAGATGCTGGTCGACCCGGCCGAGGCGACCAGGATCACCCGGAGCAGCCAGCTTCCGCCGAGCCAGATCGCCAGGGTGAGGGCGGCGCCCGGCATCTCGGAGACCCATCGGGTCCGGACCGGGACCGACATGTGGTAGAGACCGGCCAGGAAGCAGACGGTGCCGATCAGCACCACCGGCCAGTACAGGTCACCGATCCAGTCGAGCCGATCCGGAAGCAGCCGGTCGACCAGGCCCGGACCGGCCAGAACCAGCGGCAGCACGATGATGCCGACCAGCAGGAACACGAGGTAGAGCGCGAAGGACAGGGCCCGGGTCCGCACGATGCCGCGCTGCCCGCTGAGGCCGTACATGATCGTGATGGTGTCGACGAAGACGTTCAGGGCGCGCGAACCCGACCAGAGGGCGAGCAGGAAACCGATCGAGATGACCTCGAACCGGCCACCCGCCAGCACGTCGTCCAGCGTCGGCTCGATCACCGTCTCGACGGCATCCGGCGTCAGGGCGCGGCTGCTCATGGCGAGCACCTGCTCCCGGAACTCGGCGATGGTGGCGACGTCGTAGCGCTGGGCCACGTAGCCGACGGCGCCGGCCAAGCCGAAGATCAACGGCGGCAGCGACAAGATCGCGAAGAAGGCCGCCTCGGCGGCCAGCCCGGTGACCCGGTAGCGGATGCAGATGCCGACGGTCCGGCTGACCACCTCCCAGACCTGGGAGAGTGCGGAGCGGATCGGTCGCGGGATCCGCCGGCCGACGCGGTCGGTGACCTGCTTGATCGTGCTCAGGCCGGCCACCCGGTCAGCCTAGGCCGACGATCGGGTTCCGGCGGGACACCGCTCGGGTGCGTACCGGTGTAGTTTGCTCCGGGGTCTGAGCAGGTCCTGGAGGAAGCGGAGGTCTGGAGCACGATGACGCGGGTCTACAACTTCAGCGCCGGACCGGCCGCACTGCCGGAGTCGGTGCTGCGGCGGGCAGCCGAGGAGATGCTGGACTGGCACGGCTCGGGGCAGTCGGTGATGGAGATGAGTCACCGCGGGGCCGAGTTCACCGAGATCGCGGCGGCGGCGGAGGCAGATCTGCGGGCGCTGCTGGGTGTTCCGGACGGCCATCACGTGCTGTTCCTGCAGGGCGGCGCCTCGCTGCAGTTCGAGATGATCCCGCTGAACCTGCTCCGGGGCCGGCCGGTCGTCGACTACGTGCACACCGGCGAGTGGTCGAAGAAGGCGATCGGCGCGGCTCGTGCCCTGGGTCGGGCGGAGGTCCACCTGGCGGCGTCGGCCGAGGACCGCTCCTTCACCTACGTCCCCGCTCAGGACCGCTGGTCACTCAGCCCCGACGCGGCGTACGTCCACTACACCGCCAACGAGACCATCGGCGGGGTCGAGTTCGGCTTCGTGCCCGAGGTCGGCGACGTTCCACTGGTCGCCGACATGTCGTCCGACATCTTGTCCCGACCGGTCGACATGGCGCGGTTCGGGCTGATCTACGCCGGTGCTCAGAAGAACATCGGCCCGGCCGGGCTGACCATCGTGATCATCCGCGACGACCTGGTCGGGCTGGCCGACCCGCCGCTGACTCCGATGCTGGACTACGCCACGCACGTCAAGGCCGGCTCGATGCACAACACGCCGCCGACGTACGCGATCTACATCGCCGGACTGGTGTTCGCCGACCTGCTGGCGCGCGGCGGACTGGCCGCCGCCGAGGAACGCAACATCGCCAAGTCAGCCCTGCTGTACGAGTTCCTGGACGGCTCCGACTTCTACACCAATCCGGTGGATCCGGCCGCCCGCTCCCGGATGAACGTGCCGTTCACCCTGGCCGATCCGTCCCTGGACGCCGACTTCCTGGCCGGCGCGAAGGAGCGCGGGCTGATCCAGCTGAAGGGACATCGCTCGGTCGGCGGCATGAGAGCCTCGATCTACAACGCGATGCCGATCGAGGGCGTCCGAGCGCTGGTCGACTACCTGGCGGAGTTCGCCACGGCACGCGGCTGAGCCAGGAGAGTACAGACATGAGTGAGAAGTTCCGGGTCCAGGTCCTCAACCACATCTCCGCCCGCGGGCTCCGGCGGCTGTCCTGGGAGCGCTTCGCCGTCTCCGCCGACGTCGACGACCCGCACGCCATCCTGCTGCGTTCGGCCGACCTGCACGGCCGACCGATCCCCGAGTCCGTGCTGGCCGTCGGCCGGGCCGGCTCGGGCACCAACAACATCCCGGTGGCCACGCTCTCGCAGCGCGGTGTGCCGGTGTTCAACGCGCCCGGCGCCAACGCCAATGCGGTCAAGGAGCTGGTGCTGGCCGGGATGCTGCTCGCCGCCCGCAACCTGGACCGGGCGCTGCCCTACGTGGCCAGTCAGGCTGCCGCCGACCCGGACCTGGAGACCAAGATCGAGGCGGGCAAGAAGGCCTTCGCCGGCTACGAGCTCGCCGGCCACACCCTCGGCGTGGTCGGGCTGGGCAAGATCGGCTGTCTGGTCGCCGACGTCGCGATCAAGCTCGGCATGAACGTGATCGGCTACGACCCGGACATCACCGTCGAAGCCGCCTGGAGCCTGCCGGCCTCGGTCAAGAAGGCGCACTCGTTGGGCGAGATCCTGCGACACAGCAACTTCCTGACCCTGCACGTGCCGCTGGTCGATGCCACCCGCGGCATGATCGACGCCGGCGCGGTGGCCCAGATGAAGCCGGGTGCGGTGGTGCTCAACTTCTCCCGCGGCGGGGTGGTGGACGACGGCGCGATCATCGAGGCGCTGGCCGAGCGGCAGCTGTCACGCTACGTCTGCGACTTCCCGGCACCGCACCTGATGGAGCACCCGGGTGTGATCCTGCTGCCGCACCTGGGTGCCTCGACCGGCGAGGCCGAGGAGAACTGTGCGGTGATGGTCGCCGACCAGGTCCGCGACTACCTGCTGGACGGCACGATCCGGCACGCGGTCAACTTCCCCGACGTGGACCTGCCTCGAGAGTCCCGTTGGCGGATTGCCATCGCCAACGCGAACGTGCCGAACATGGTGGGCGGCATCTCGCACGAGCTCGCGGCCGCCCGACTCAACATCGCGACCATGACCAACAAGTCCCGCGGCGACCTCGCGTACACGCTGGTCGACGTCGACTCAGACGTGCCGGAGCCGGTGGTCAAGGCCATCGGTGCCATCGACGGGGTGCTGATGGTGCGCTACCTACCTCAACCGGCCTGAGCCGGCCTCGACTGGCGATGTCAATCAGACGCCCTGCCCGGCCTCGGGAGAAGTCTGGGCCAGTACCGTACAGCGATGGACTGGCTGACGGCGGTCGCTCTTCCGGTGGGCGGGATCATCGGCGGCCTGGTCGGAGCGTGGTGGGCCAAGCGGTCGAGCAAGACCGCCGAGATCGGCATCCTGCTGAACGCTCAGCTGGAGGCGCTCTACTCCGAGCACCTGCGGCAGCGGCAGGCGGCTCGGGACATCATCCGGAGTTTGATGGCCAGCGGAAGCCTGAGTCGCGAACAGCTCGAGGCTGCCAGCACGGCGCTGCGGCACTGGGCGGCTGTCAACTGGGATGACTCCGAGCAGACCGGGCGTACTCTGGAAGCAGCCGAGTCGACCACCCCGAAGGAGGGATCCGATGGCTGAGGTCTTGGACAGTGGGCACGTGATCACCGACGAGGACGTGGACACCGCCCGGCTGATCATGGAGCTGGACCGTGCGCTCGGCCGACCGACCGACTCGCTCACCGAGCAGGTGGCGGCCACACCGGCTCACCGGGTCCGAACGCTGCTGGAGGAACCGCCGCAGGCGACCTCGGCCACCTCGAACGGACACCAGGTGCCGGCCGCGGACGACCTGTTGCGCACCCTGACGTCCGAACAGAGCGCCGCCGAGCTGGCCCGCGAGGTGCAGGAGCAGCTGCCGGCCGACATGGACCCGGCAGAGCAGGCCAGAGTCGCCTCGCGGATCGAGGATGTGATCCGGCGCCGGATGATCAAGCTGGTGACCGAGGTCGACCCCGGTCATTGAGCCGACTCAGGCGAGCTGGCCGTCCTTGGCCAAGATCCTCAGCGCCTTCACGACCATCCCGACACCCTCGCGGCTGACCACGGTGCCAGACGGACGAGTTCGTCGGTTGTCGCAGTCAGGACCCCAGACCAGGCCGGCCTTCGTTGCGATCGCTGCGCCGACGTCGGGCATCGAGCTGGACTCCACCCCGGCGCGGACCGCGGCCGCGGCGAACACCCGCGATGGTGTGCTTCCTGGACCGGGTACGTAGCGCGGCACGTCGAGCAGCTCGCACAGATCGTCGAAGAGCAGCTGTCTGGACCGTCCTCCGTACGGATCGGCGCCCGCGGGGGCTGCCACTGCGATGGGAGCACGACATGCGGAGCACCAAGCCCGCGTCATGCCGTGGATGCATTCTTCGTCAGACACGCTGACACCTACCCGTCTCTCCCTCCCAGCATAGGTGCGGATCCGGATCGGTGCGGCGGCGGCGCTGCCAGAATGACCACGAGTCGGCGGACGTCCCTGCAGGCGAAGTGAGCGGCTGCGCTGTCGAGGAGCGTTGAGGGCCGGACGCTTCGGGGTTACGGACGCTCACGACCACCGAGTAGGCCTTCCCGACGGCTGTCCCGGTTACCGGGCGACCCGACGGACTCTTCGTCGTTCTCGGCAGGGACAACCAGGAGCAGCTGGCGACTCGGCTGGACCGACCTGCCATCACGATGACCTGCATTCCTCCCGGTCCACGGCTCCCGATCTCGCGTCGACGACGTTGGGCGGGGCGGGGTGAATACCCAGTGACGGTAGAGGAGGAAGTTCCAAGCGGTCGATCCTGCAATCACTGCAACCTTCGCCACCAAGTACCTGTCGCCCACGTGCCCTGCGGCCGTCACCACTGCGATCGTGATCACATAGTTGGCCACAACCAGCGAGCTGTACCGCAGTGCGTGCTGCGTCAACCCCCGCGAGCTCCTGGATGACATCACGGTCCGATTGAGAAGGAAGTTCACCGCCACGGCGGTGCAGAAGGCCACCGTGGTGGCGAGGCCGAGCGGAACCCCGTAGGACTCATGGAGGAGGGCCAGCAGTCCTATGTCGACGACAACGGTGAGACCGCCGATGACCAGGTAGCAAAGCAGCTGACGTCGCCA
>DASQLI010000030.1:0-5854 GCA_035630075.1 Microlunatus sp. | reverse complement strand
CAACGCACGCCACCCCTGGCTGGCCGACCTCTGGGGCCACCACAGCGCCCAACACGACCGGCCGGGCAGCCGGGCGACCAGGCTCCTCGACGTTCCGACCACCGTCGACGGCGTCGAACTCTGCGTCACCGAGGTCACCGGCACATCCGGCGATATCTACCTCATGAACTCCGACTGCTTCCACGCGATCGCACCGAACACGCGCCCCGTCACACGCGTGATGTGCACCAGTCTCGTGCTCCGCACACCCTCCGGAGGCTGACGACGCCTACATCGCAAGAGGTCGCGACTGCGTGCGCCATACGACGGTCGACTTCTGACACTTGGCTATGTGTGTCAGAGCTGACGGCGTTTGGTCACGATGTCTGACGTGGGTGAGCCACTGCCAAATCGTTGATCGTGGTCCTCAGGGACGGAGTGGTCGGGGTGTCCGTGTACTTCCTCGAACGATCAGCTCGGCGGTCAGGGGTGGTCGGGCCGTCGGGGTGTCTCCGGCAACGATGCACAGGAGAGCTGAGGCGGCTTGCTCGCCCTTGGCTCGCGTGGGTTGTCTAACTGTGGTGAGGTCAAGGCCGGCCGCAGTCAGCAGAGCGTCGTCGAACCCGACGAGTGACAGATCGTCCGGGATCTGAAGGTGCAGCCGAGCCGCGGCTCGGGCAGCCCCTTCGGCAAGACGGTCGCTGAGGCAGAGCAGGGCGGTAGGTGTAGGGGTGCCGTCAAGGAGGATGGACGCACCGGCATCGCCTTCGGCGGGAGTGCTGTCAGTGCCCTGGAAGACCGGGACCTGGCTCCAGTCCAGCCCGTGGCTTTCGACGGCGTCGCGGTAGCCGGCGAGCCGGTCGCGGGTGACGGCGTAGGTGGCGGCTTGCTGGGAGGCGAGGTCGACCAGGCCGCGGGTGGGGTGACGGCGCAGACCGAAGCTGATCACGCCGAGGTGTCGGTGCCCGAGCTGGAGGAGGTGCTCGGCGATCTGCCGGGCAGCGGCGCGGTCGTCGACGCCTATCCAGGGGACGTTGACGTCGTGATTGGCCAACTCGGCGGGTCGGGGCTGGTCGATGACGACCAGCGGTAGCCGCCGGGTGAGGGTGGCGGTGAGCAAGGGGTCGTCGTCGGCGAGGGAGTAGGCGATGAGGCCGTCGATGATCGCGTCGTTGAGTGCGGTCACGCGTTGCTCGGGGTCGGCGGAGCCGGGCAGGAGGAGCAGCCCGGCTTGGGCCGACTCGGCGATGTGGGCCATGCCGGCCAGCAGCTCACGGGCGACGGGGTCGTCGAAGGCGTAGGAGAGTCGGTTGGCGTAGGCCACGCCGACGGCTCCGACCCGGCCGGAGACCAGGCCGGCCGCTAGCGGGTTGGGTCCGGGATAGCCGACCTCGGCGGCCGTGGCCATGATGCGGTCGCGCAGCTCGGCGGACAGCTGGTCGGGGCGGCGGTAGGCGTTGGAGACGGTCTTGGCTGACACCCCGACCCGGGTGGCCACGTCGCGGAGTGTCAGGTGTCGAGCCGAGGTTCGGGGCACACCCCTAGTCTTGCTCTTCACCGGTGAAGTAGCGTCGACCTATGGCGAGAGAGTCCATCACTGGCGCGGTGGCCGTGCTGTGCGGGGTGCAGTTCGTCGACGTGCTGGGCGTGACCAGCGTGGTGACCGCGATCCCGGCCATGCTGGTCGGGGTGTCGGCTCCCGCCGAGGCCACGCCGGTCCTGGCAACGGTCTACGCCATGCTCTTCGGCGGGTTGTTGGTGCTGGGCGCTCGGCTGGGTGACCGTTACGGCCACCGTCGGGTCCTGCTGATCGGCGTCGCCGCCTTCGCCGCGGTCTCGGTCGTCGGGGCGACCGCCGGGGACATCGTGCAGCTGGTCGCGGCGAGGGGACTGCAGGGAGCGGCCGCCGCGATGAGTGTGCCACCGGCCCTACGGCTGCTCCTCGACGCGGCCCCGGAGGGGCCACGTCGTCGATCGGCGCTGGCGGCGTGGAGCGCGGCCGGAGCCGCGGCCGGGGCGCTGGGGTATCTGGTGGGCGGCGGGCTGACCGACCTGTTCAGCTGGCGGGCGGTGTTCTGGGTGAACCTGCCCGTGGCGCTGGTTCTGGTCGTCGCGGTCTTGCTCCTGGTTCCCAAGTCGCCGGCGGTGCTCGCCTCGACGCGGCTGGACCTGGTCGGGGCGGTGCTGCTGGTGGCCGCGGTGATGGCGCTGATCCTCGGGGCCTCACTTGCCGAACAACCGCAGCACCGGCTGCTGGGCGGGCTGCTGGTCGTCGCAGGGCTGGTGCTGACCGGCCTGTTCGTGCGTGCTCAACGCCGGACCCAGGACCCGCTCGTGCCGCGGGCCGCGGTCAGGTCGGCCAACCTCCGCACCGGCACCATGGTGTCGTTCGTCAACACCGCGACCACCAGCTCCACCGGCGTGCTGGCCACCTTGTTCCTGCAGGAGCAGCTGGGCGTCTCCCCAGCGGGCGCCGGTCTGGTGCTGCTGCCCTTCAGCCTCGCCGTGGTCGCCGGCTCCGCGTCCTCCAAGCCGTTGGGAAACCGCCTTGAGCGGCGACCGCTCGGAGCCGTCGGGCTGGCCGGGATCGCCGTCGGCAACCTCCTGCTGATCCTCACCCACGGCAGCGTCGGTGGGATCGTCGCCGGTGTCATCGTCGCTGGAGCCGGACTCGGCGTCGCGTCCGTGGCTGGCACCGCGATCGGCACCGACGTGCCCGAAGACCTAGCCGGCACCGCCACCGGTCTCCTCAACACCGGTGCACAGCTCGGTACCGCGCTCGGCGTCGCAGCGCTTCTGATCCTCGCCGCAGCCGTACCCGACGCCGGAACGGCCGTCGCCTGGGGGCTTGCCGCCGCCGCCGCAGCCCTGGCGGCCCTCGGCCTGGCGATGAGCCCTCACCCGAATCGAAGACGGCACGCCACTGAAGGCAGCGGGCTCGCTTCCTTCGATGATGGACAACGGAACTCGCGGCAACGGTGATACCACTGCGCACGTCACGCGTCGAATCCGGTGCACCTCTACCTGCGGCGGCGATCGTTGCCGCAGGTCGGTGGTTGAGAGCTCAGGTGGTGCGGGGCGTCGTCGGGCACGTCGAGGCCGGTGACGCGCAGGTAGCCGCCGGATTCTGCGGGCGCGGGAAGTATGAACGAGGTTTGCGGCCCGTCGAGCATCTCGCGGGCAGCGGCCTCCACCGGCGAGCCGGCACGCAGCGCGGCGTGGTCGGGTAGCCCGGGCAGGGCCAGAACGGCTTGTGACCGGGTGATGATCACGGCGGCGGTCGCGGAGTCGAGTCCCAGGTTCATCCAGACCCCATCGAATCCATCCTGGATGGCCTGGAGGATGCTCGACTTTCCTGCCCGAGGGGTGCCGTTCTCTCGGTTGACGCATGACGCGCCCACCCCACAACGCGCTGATGTCGCGCCGTGCCGGTCCCGCATGAACGGGACCGGCACGGTCTTTTGAGCGACTACTTCTTCCAGATGGAGTCGAGCTGCCAGACGGTGATCTTCTGCAGCTCGGCGCGACCACCGTTGGAGAACACTCGGATGGCTTGGCTGTTGCGGTCGGGGAAGACTTGGTCGGTGATCGTTCGATGACCGTTGTCGGCGAAGACCTCGACCGATGAACGATCAACCAAGATGCGAAGGGTGACCTTGCCGTTCCGTACCTGTAGGGGCGCGTATTCGATACTGGGGAAGGCATCGTTGAAGCCGACGTCGCCAGATCTGGTGCGGTCAACGTAGACCGCGGCCCGGTCGACGTCGTAGCCGATGACGGTGCGTTGACCATTCCCAGCTCGGACGTGAACTCCGAACTTGTCGGCGTCGCGGGCTCGGAACTCGGCACGGATTTCCACGGTGTCACCACGAGCTCCTGGCCCTCGCAACGTGGTAGTCCCTTCCAGCAGACGCTGGTTGCGCGCCTGGAATGGACGGCCTTGCCGAAGCGACTGCAGCTCCTTCACCGGCGTCCCGATCAGCTCAGTCCTTCCCCCGATCTTCTGCAATGTCAGCTCTCGTGGCGCTGCCATGGCGCTGCGCCATGGATCGGTGGGAATTTGGTTCGCGTACTGCCAGTTGTTCATCCAGGCGATCATGATTCGTCTGTTGTTCGGCGCGTGGTTGAACGTGACACCGGCGTAGAAATCTCGGCCGTAGTCCAACCAATGGGCCCGTTGGGCGGAGGACTCGGCCGGAGCGTTCGCGAGGGTGAATTGATCGGCAAGTACATGTCCCCAACCACCGGTGTTGTTGTCGTTGACTTGGATCCGGGCCCGCTCACCTTGCAGATCGCGAAGATCCCAGGCAACCCAGTCCAGGCTTTCGCTGTTCGACCCCGTGGCGGTGCGGACGATCTGGTCGTCGACGACCAGATTGACGGTGGTCTCCACGCTGCGTGGAAGTGCGCCGGTAGGGCTGAGCACGGGGTGGTCGAAGGTGAGGTGTCCCCACCCTCCGGTGGCTTGGTCCTTGATTCGGAGTACAGCGTCTTGACCTCGGTAGGCACTGACGTCCCAGTTCTTCCAGTTCAGGATGCCGTCATTCGCGCCAGTCGCGGTGCGGACGACCTGACCGGCGACCACGAGCTCGGCTTGGAGTGACCCATCGCTCCGGCCGCCACCGCCCAGCAGGAAGTTCAGGTAGTTGTCGGTGATCTCGAACGCGGGTGAGCTCAGCGTGCCCTGGTTGTCGTCGCCCCGTGGGCCGCCTTCCCAGGTGTTGAGCCGCTTCCGCCCGATGGCGCCCTCACCGCCGGATGTCGACGGGTTGCGGTCCGGCACGAAGTCACCGGTCAACGTCCAGCCGGCCTCGGCGAGGTTCGTATCGTCGGGGAGCTCGAAGCCATCGAAGAGCAACGTGCCCTCCGGTGGCTCGGTGCTGAGCTGAGTGCCGGGGACATTCGGGTGGTTACCACCGCCGATCAAGAAGTTGAGGTACGCCTGGTTCACCGTGAAGTCCGGTGACGTCAAGGTTCCGACGGTGCCGTCCCCGTTGTGGAAGCTGTTCGCCAGCTGCTGGCCTTCATAACCTGTGACGGCCTGCTGCCCGTCGATGGCGCCGGCGGCTGGACCGGTTCCGAACGCGGTTCCGGTGCTGGTCCAGGGACCGAAGGTGGGAGCCTCGAAGTCCTGGAGGACGGTCCCGGCGGGCGGGGTGTAGGTCGCCGGGTTGTCAGAGGTGAACGTGGTGCCGTCGAAGTCGCCGACGAAGTACTGCCCGCCGGATCCGCCGGCGATGCTGCCTGGGTTGAGGTTCACGACCATCACCCACTTGACGTTGCGGGGGTTGCCGTCCACGGCGAGGGGAAACAGGTCGGGGCATTCCCACACTCCACCGACGGCGCCGGCGGGTCCGAAGTCGGACAGATGGGTCCACTGCTTCAGATTGGGCGACCGGTAGATGGCGACCTTCCGCTCGACGGCCTTGACCACCACCATGCGCCATTCCTTCGCCGGGGCGTACCAGAACACCTTCGGATCCCGGAACTCACCGGAACCGATGTCAAGGACCGGGTTGCCGGCGTACTTGGTGAAGGTTCGGCCACCGTCGGTGCTGTAGGCCAGGGACTGCGCCTGCCGGCCGGCGAGTGTCGGGTGGTTTGAGGTGTAGGCGCTGGTGTAGACCGCCACCAGCGGCGGGTTCTTGCGGGTGCCGAAACCCGAGGTGTTGTTGCTGTCCACCACGGCCGACCCGGAGAAGATGTCCTCGATCGACTCCCCGTCGGCGTTGAAGGTCTGCGGGATCGCTACCGGCAGCTCCCGCCAGTGCACCAGGTCACGGGTGACGGCGTGGCCCCAGGACATGTTGCCCCACTGGTTGCCCTTCGGGTTGTACTGATAGAAGAGGTGGTATTCGCCGCGGTAGTAGACCAG
>DASQLI010000029.1:0-12250 GCA_035630075.1 Microlunatus sp. | reverse complement strand
GTCGACCACGCCGGCAAGCTCGGCTACCAGGACCTGGATCGGGCCGCCGCCAAGCTGGTCGAGGCGATCGACCCCGACGGCATCCTGCCCAGTGATGAGGCCGAGCACCGGCTCCGCCGGTTCTTCCACCTCAAGCAACGCAAAGACGGCTCCTGGGCCGGTGACTTCCGACTCACCCCAGAGGTCGGGCAGAAGCTCGCCGCCCTCCTCGGACCATTGATGAAACCCCACACCACCACCCTCAACCCCGACGACACCAACGACACATCAGGTCAGCCGGGTGGGTCGGGGAAGAAGCAGGTCGAGCACGACGAGCGGACCCACGGGCAACGCCGCCACGACGCCCTCGCGGACATCCTCGACCGGACCCTGAACAGCAAGGACCTGCCCGCGACCGGCGGCACCCCGACCACCCTGATCATCACCATGTCCTGGCAGGACTTCACCACCGTCCGCGGAGGCACGGGAACCTACGCCGACGGCAGCCCCGTCTCCGCTGCGACCGCCCGACGGCTGGCGGATCAGGCTGAGGTCGCGTTCTGTCTCAAGTCGGAGAAGGGTGCGGTGCTGGACCTGCACCGCACAAGGCGGATCGCCAGCAGCACGCAGACGTTGGCCTTGATCGCCCGGGACGGCGGCTGCTCCTTCCCCGGCTGCGAGGTCGCACCGCAATGGTGCGAACGGCATCATGTGATCGCCTGGTACGACGGCGGCCCGACCAACATCGGCAACCTCACCCTCGTCTGCGGTTTCCACCACCACCAGTTCACCCAACGCGGCTGGCAGTGCCAGATCAACAACGACGGGCTGCCAGTCTGGATCCCACCGAAGTGGATCGACCCACACCAACGCCCGGTCATGAACCACCGGATAAGCATCAACAACTGGGACCCACACCAACCGCTCGACCTCGAGGTTCCCCTCGAACTCGACGACCCCAACCCACCCGACCCGCCCGATCCGCCACCGGATCGATTCGCCAGCTGGAGCTGACGTCCCCCTAGCGAGATCACCGATCAAGCAAGATCAACTCCGCAAGATCAAGCACCACGAACGTCACGGCGACCGCCGCAGAACACTGTCCTGCGGCGGCTATCGGCATGGCCGCCGCTGTCAGCCGCTCGAGACTGCAGTCTCGCCAGCAACTCGCGTAGGTCCGCCACCTCGATGGTTGGAGCAGGCTCAGTCGCGGCACGAGCTCGCCGCTGGCGGTTGATCCAGGCCGAGTGACCCAGCGCGTTCGCGCCGGCGACGTCACTGCTCAACGAGCCGCCGACCTGCCAGAGACGAACGCCTCGCCAACCTTCCGAACACCCAGGTCATGCGTTGTGGATCCCAGCAGCCCGCTCCAGTCCGAGCTCGGAGACCGATTGAGCACGCATCTGGACTTTCCTGATCTTGCCGGTGACGGTCATCGGGAACTGGTCGACGAGCTTGACGTAGCGCGGGATCTTGTAGTGGGCGATCCTGCCGGTGCAGTACGTGCGCAGCGACTCTGCAGTGATCGGCTCGGCGTCGGGACGCAGCTGGATCCAGGCCATCAGCTCCTCGCCGAACCGCTCGTCAGGAACGCCGATCACCTGGGCGTCGACGACATCAGGATGGGTGTGCAGGAACTCCTCGATCTCCCGCGGGTAGATGTTCTCCCCACCGCGGATCACCATGTCCTTGATCCGACCGACGATGTTCAGATAGCCCGCCTCGTCCATCACTGCGAGATCACCGGTGTGCATCCACCGCGCACCGTCGATCACCTCGGCCGTCTTGGCAGGCTCGTTCCAGTAGCCGAGCATCACCGAGTAGCCGCGGGTGCACAACTCCCCCAGCTCGCCTCGCGGCACGGTCAGGCCGCTGCTCGGGTCGATGATCTTGACCTCGAGATGGGGATGCACCCGTCCCACGGTGGACGTACGGCGATCCAGGTCGTCGTCGGCCGAGGTCTGGGTGGAGACCGGCGAGGTCTCGGTCATGCCGTAGCAGATGGTCACCTCGGTCATCCCCATCTCCCCAACCACCCGCTCCATCACCTCGATCGGGCACGGCGACCCGGCCATGATCCCGGTCCGCAGACTGGTGAGGTCGAAGGTGTCGAAGCCCGGCAGTCCGAGCTCGGCGATGAACATGGTCGGCACCCCGTACAGGCTGGTGCACCGCTCGTCCTGCACCGCCCGCAGAGTCGCCTCGGGGTCGAAGCCCGGCGCCGGAATGATCATGGTCGCCCCGTGGGAGGTACAGCCCAGGTTGCCCATCCCCATCCCGAAGCAGTGGTAGTACGGCACCGGGATGCACACCCGGTCGGCCCCGGTGTAGCCGCATCCCTCGCCGACGAAGAACCCGTTGTTCAGCAGGTTGTGATGGGTGAGGGTCGCGCCCTTAGGGAACCCCGTGGTGCCCGAGGTGTACTGGATGTTGATCGGGTCGTCGGCCGACAGCTGGCTCTCGCGCTCCGCCAGCACACCACGGTCTGCAGCCCGGCCGCTGGCCAGCAGGGACTCCCAAGCCTGCTCGCCCAGGTAGATCACCTCCCGCAGCTCAGGGCACTCCCTGCGCACCTGGCCCACCATCTCCCGGTAGTCGCTGGTCTTGAAGACCGGCGCGCTGATCATCACGGAAATGCCGGCCTGCTTCAGCACGTACGCGAGCTCATCGGTCCGGTACGCCGGGTTGATGTTGACCAGGATCGCTCCCAGCTTCGCGGTGCCGTACTGGACGAACACCCACTCCGCGCAGTTCGGTGCCCAGATCCCGACCCGGTCGCCTTTGCGCACACCCAGCGCATCGAGGCCCAGCGCGCAGGCATCAACCTCCGCGACCAGGTCGGCATAGCTGAACCTGCGACCGGTGCTGCACTCGACCACAGCCTCGTGCTCGGGCCCGACCCGGACCAGTGTCCGGTCGAGGTTCGCACCGATGGTGTCGCCCAGCAGCGGCTGAGCGGAGGTGCCGCTGACGTAGGAGGTGAGCCCGGGCTCGGCGAGAGGAACTGTCTGCTCTGACGCGGTCACCCGATCAGTATCCGACAGCTCGTGTTGCGCGTCCCATGTTCGTTAATAGATGGCGGCGTCCAGGTGCGTGCATCGCAAGGCCGACGAGGGAGGGATACCGAGTCGTATCACGACCGAGGAGAACGCAGCGAGGTGCGTGCCTGGGCGTCGATAGCTGTCAACAGACATGGGACGCGTGACACTAGGCCAACCCTCCGTCGACGCTGCGCGAATACGTCTCCGGTTCCTCGGGCACCAGCACGGGCGTCTCGCGGTTCAGGCTCTCGCCGGCGAAGAACGGCTTGGCGTCGGCGAAGAACGACCAGACGACCATCAGCACCGCGCCGATCAGCAGCGCGCCGATCCCCACCACGAAGGTGCCGCCGATGCCGAACAGCACGGTGTTGCCGTACTCGGGATCCCACATGTCGTATGCGGACTGGAGGAACGCGTACGTCAGCATGACCGCCCCGAGCAGCGGGAAGATCCCCTTGAGGAAGAGATTGCGCGGCGAGGACGTCAGGTCCTTTCGGAAGTACCACACACACGCGAAACCGGTGATGCCGTAGTAGAAGGCGATCGCCAGGCCCAACGAGGTGATGGAGTCCTGCAGGATGTTGTCGCTGATCAAGGTCATGCCGACGTAGTAGACGCTGGCGACCACCCCCATCATCAGCGTCGAGAACGACGGGGTGTTGAACCGCGGGTGGACGGTCTTGAACCGCTTCGGCAGCGCCCGGTACGTCGCCATCGACAAGGTGCCACGCGCGGTCGGCAGGATCGTGGTCTGGGTCGACGACACCGCCGACACCATCACCGCGATCACCAGGACGATCGCCATCGGTCCCATCACGCCGTCCTTCAACGCCAGGAAGACGTCCTCGGCACTGGCCTCGTTGCCCAGACCGACGCCGTCCTCGCCGACACCCGCGTACGCCATCGCGGCCACGGTCACGCCGACATAGGTCACCAGCAGGATGGTGGTGGAGATGATCGCCGCCCGGCCCGGGATGTGCTTGGGGTCCTTGGTCTCCTCGTTCAACGCGAGGCAGGTGTCCCAACCCCAGTAGATGAACAGGGCCAGCAGCACGGCCTCGATGAAGCCGGAGTAGTCGGAGAACGCGAACGGGTTGAACCACTGCCAGGAGAAGTGGTCCTCGGCCGGCGCGGTCCCCGTGGCGATCCGGTAGATGACGTAGACCACGAACAAGACCAGAGCCAGGTACTGCAGGCTCAGCAGCACGACCTGCAGCCGCTCGCCGATCTCCAGACCGCGGTAGCTGACCCAGCACATCAAGGCGATGAAGATCACGCCGGTGGCAGTCACCACGAACGTGCTCTCGGCCAACTCGTCCTGGCCCAACATCAACCAGAAGTAGATGCCGCCGATCTGAGCGAGGTTGGCCAGCACCACCATGCCGGCGACCGCGACGCCCCAGCCGCCCATCCAGCCGACCCGCGGACCGAACGCCTTGGTCGCCCAGGTGAACGTGGTGCCGCAATCGGGGATCTCGCGGTTGAGCTCCTGGTAGGCGGCAGCAATGAACAACATCGGGATGAACGCGATGATGAAGGCGATCGGCGCCTGGGCACCCACGGCCATCACGACCCAGCCGAGGGTGGCGACCAGGGAGTAGACGGGCGCTGTCGACGCGAGCCCGATCACGACTGAGCCAGGTAGCCCCAGAGTCCCGACGGCCAGGCCCTTGCCGCCGGTGACCGACGTGGTCTCGGTGCTCATGTGCAGTACCAGCTCATGAGCGGAACCTAAGCCTCAGGTGGGTTGGCGTCAATCATGGCGCCGGTGCGCCGTGAACGCGCAGATCTTGTTGCCCAACGGAAGAATTCGACGCAGAAGAGGCTTCGGGGTGGCCTCTCCCTAGACTCGCTCCTCGTGTCCCGCCGCGACCTGCTCATCGACGCTGCGCTCGACGTAATCGCCGAGTACGGTGTCGCCGGAACCACCCATCGGCGCGTCGCCAGCGCGGCCGCGGTGCCGCTCGGTTCGACCACCTATTACTTCGCCGACCTCCACGATCTGCTCGGCGCGGCGTTCGGTCGGTTCGCCGACCAGATCTCCGAACGGTTCGAATCCCGGCTGACCCGCGCCCGAACGGTCGAGGAGGTGATCACCGAGATCACCGACTTCGTGCTGTACGACTTCGATGACCCGCGAGAACTGGCCCTCAGCTACGAGTTCTACGCGTACGCGATCCGTCGTCCGATGATCGGCGACATGGTGGAAGCATGGTTCGCGCGCAGCCAGCAGGCGCTCGCCCGCTTCTACGACCCAGACACCGCGCGACTGGTCGACACCTTCATCGAGGGTCTGTTCACCTATCGGGGCTTGGCCCGGAAGTTCGCCGACGGTGCCGAGATCCGTCGAGGTCTGGCGCTGCTGAGCGGTATCCCGGCGTAGGAATAGAGCCGCGTCAGTCGAGGTTGTACAGACGTACAGAAAACTTGTACGATCGTACTAGTAGGCAGCGGACGCCGACGTCACGCTTCTCCCCAACCATCAGCACCGAGGTCTCCCATCATGTCCACGCTGCGCGACGAGCGCATCGATCCGTCCGTTCTCTCCGATACCCGCTGGCGCTCTGCCGATGTCCGCCGCTGGCGGAACGCAATGTTCGCGGTCTTCGCCGCGTGTGGCTTCGCTCTGGCGGCCTGGGTGTCGCGAACACCCGCCGTACGCGACTCCCTGGGCGCGTCCACCGGCCACATGGGGTGGTTGATCTTCGCCATCGCCGGTGGCGCCATCGTCGGTCTGGTCAGCGCCGGCATGCTGATCGGCCGGTTCGGCGCCCGTCCCGTGATCCGGACCGCGCTGATCATCGCCGCGATCGGTCTGGGGGTGGTCGCGGCCGGCGCCGCCGTCGCCTCGTCGACGATCGTGTTTGTGGGGCTGCTGGTCTTCGGACTCGGCTTCGGGACCTGCGACGTCTCGATGAACGTGGCCGGGGCGGCCAACGAGCGCGCGCTCGGGCGTACGGTGATGCCGGTCTTCCACGCCATGTACAGCATCGGCACGCTGACCGGCGCCGCACTGGGCGTCCTGGCCGCGCACCTCGGGGTGCCCGTGGGTCTCCACCTGGGCGTCGCGGCTCTGCTCGTGGTGGTGACCATCATCCCCGCCATCCGACTGGTGCCGACCGGCGTCGGCCGAGCCAGTGGCTCGCAGCCCAAGCTGAGCGCGGCCGAGCGGCTGGCGGTCTGGCGCGACCCGCGAACTCTGCTGATCGGCCTGATGGTGCTGGGCATGGGGTTTGCCGAGGGCGCGGCCGAGGACTGGCTGCCACTGGCCACCGTCGACGGCTACGGCGTGAGCGAGACCGTCGGAGCCGCCCTGTTCGGCATCTTCGTGGTCACGATGACCATCGGCCGACTGGCCGGCGTGCTACTGATCGACCGTTTCGGACGAGTGACGATGCTGCGGGCCTCGGCCGCGGTCGCCGCCGTCGGACTGGTGATCACGATCTTCGGCCCGGGCGCCATGACCGCCGCGGTCGGAATCGCTCTGTGGGGCTTGGGCTCCTCGCTCGGCCTGCCGGTCGGCATGTCCGCCGCGGCCGATGATCCCCGGACTGCCGCTGCCCGGGTAAGCGCAGCCGCCACGGTGGGCTACGCCGCCTTTCTGTTCGGCCCGCCGGCGCTGGCCCTCCTGGGCGAGCACATCGGGCTGCTGCACGCGTTCGTGGCCGTGCTGGCGCTGGTGGTCGTCGCCGGCATCATCGCCCCGGTCGCCCGGCCGCTCGAGCTGTGAATGTCAGTGGTGCCTGCCAGGCTCGGATCCCTCGCACCCGACCGAAGGAACGACGATGACGAGCCATGTGACCAGACGGCCCCTCCAGCCCGCCGATGTCCCGCAGACGTTCTACCCCCAGGGCCTGGAGGTGAGTGGGACCCAGCGTCTCGTGTTCGTCTCGGGACAGGTCGGCACCGACGACGACGGCCACTGGCTGGACGGCATCGAGGCCCAGGCCCGACAGGTGATCGCCCGCGTCACCAGCGTGTTGGCCGAGGCCGGCCTCGGTCTGGAGGACGTCGTCAAGCTGACGATCTACCTCACTGATCCGGCCGACTACGAGCCGTTCCTCGCCGTGGCGGGTGAGCTCATCGGCCAGCCGCAGTTCACGGTCACCGGTCTGGTCGTCCCGTTCCTCTCCGATCCGGCGCAGAAGGTGGAGATCGAAGCCATCGCCGCAGCATAGGAGCAGTCGACTCGTGACAAGATCCCGCACGTGACGACCACCCGGCCCGACCCCGCCCAGCTGCTACCGGATGCGGTGCTGACGCCGTGGCGTACCCAGATCGCCGCGGTGGCCGGCGACGGTGCAGCGCGGATGTTCGTCGACGCCCTGGCTCGAACCCTCGCGCGTACGCTCCAGGTGCTCGACGACGGAACCGTGTTCGTGATCACCGGCGACATCCCGGCGATGTGGCTGCGCGACTCGGCAACCCAGATGCTGCCCTACCTACGGATCGCCCAGCAGCACCCGACCGGTCCGCTCGCCGACCTGCTGGTCGGGATCGTCCGCCGGCAGCTGTTCTACCTGCGCCACGACCCGTACGCGAACGCCTTCAACCTGGAGGCCAACGGCCGCTGTCATGAGCCGCGCGACCTGGCCGACGACCCCTGGCTGTGGGAGCGCAAGTACGAGATCGACTCGCTCTGCTTCCCGTTCCTGCTCGCCCACCAGGTGTGGACGGCGACCGGGCGCACCGAGCACCTGGACGAGACGTTCGTGGCGGCCGCGCGGGCCGCGGTGACCACGCTGGACACCGAGACTGACCACGAGGAGCGCTCGGCGTACCGGTTCATCCGCCCCGACACCGTGCCCATCGACACCTTGATCCGGGACGGGCGAGGCAGCCCGGTGGGCCCGACCGGGATGACCTGGGCGGGCTTTCGACCGAGCGACGACGCGTGCACGTACGGCTACAACATCCCCGGCAACCTGATGGCGATCCACTGCCTCCGACTGCTCGGTGACCTGCTGACGGCGGCCGGATTCGACCCGCGCGGTCTTTCGTCCGAGGCGGCAGCGCTCGCAGATCGGCTCGCCGACGGGGTGGCGACGTACGGAGTGATCGACCACCCGCAGCATGGCCGGATCTGGGCCTACGAGGTCGACGGTCTCGGGAACCACCTGCTGATGGACGACGCGAACATGCCGAGCCTGCTGTCCCTGCCGCTGGTGGCGGGCGTGGCGATCGACGATCCGCTGTACCTGCGCACTCGCTCGTTCGTGCTGTCTGACGACAACCCCTTCTACTACCGCGGCAGCGTCGCTACCGGCGTCGGCAGCCCGCACACGCCGCCGCGCTACGTGTGGCCGATCGCGCTGGCGGTCGAAGGTCTCACGGCCGGCTCCTCGGACCGCGCGCTGGAGCTGGTGCGGCTGATCGAGTCCACCACCGCCGAGACCGGTCACGTGCACGAGGGCTTCGACGTGAACGACCCCACCAGGTTCACCCGACCCTGGTTCAGCTGGGCGGACTCGATGTTCTGCGCGCTGGCGATGAGTCTGGTCTGATCCGCTGACCGAGCCTCATCCACCCGTGATCCGGATCTCGGCCCCGTTCGTGTACGAGGCGTCGTCGGACAGCAGGTAGGCGACGGCACCCACGATCTCGTCCGGATGAGCGGCCCGGTGCATCGGCAGACCCGGTGCCCGCTCGCGAGGTGCGTCCGGGCGACCGGCGGCGGCGTGGATCTCGGTGAACGTGGTGCCCGGCGAGACCGTGTTGACGCGGATCCCGTCGGCGGCGAACTCCTTCGCGACTCCGACGGTGAGCAGGTTCAGGGCGGCCTTGCTCATCGCGTACGGGATGTAGGTGTGCGGCGCCCCGGTGGTCGCCGCCCCGGAGGAGATGTTGACGATGGCGCCGCCCCCGTGCGTACGGAAGTGCTCCACGGCCGCCCGGGTGATCGCCAACGGCGCCAGCACGTTGATCCGGAAGACCAGCTCGGACTCCTCGGTCGTGGTCTCCAGGAACGGACCGATCCGGCCGGTGATGCCGGCGTTGTTGACCAGCCCCGTCAGTCGGCCGAGCCCGTCCACGGCCTTCGGCACGAGGTCGGCAGCACGGTCGACATCTGCGAGCTCGGCCTGCAGCACCATGGTCTCCACCCCGAGCTGGCGGCACTCCGAGGCCACGACCTCCGCCTCGTCACGTCGCTGCCGGTACGTCAGGACGAGGTCGTGTCCGCAGGACGCGAGTCGGCGGGCGATGGCGGCTCCGATCCCCCGGCTGCCGCCGGTGACCAGGGTGGCTGGACGCACTGAGCTCGTCATCCGCTCACGCTAACGCTCGGGCCCGGCGTGGCATCGCTAGAGTCGCCTGCATGGCGATCCTGTACCGGGCCGAGCTGAGACCCAGCAAGATCGAGTTGATCACCAGCTGGCTGGATGCCCAGTCCTGGGGCGGCAGCGGTGAGGTGACCGCCCTCGGCGCCTACCGGTACGACGACCCCGATGGTGCGGTGGGTATCGAGGGCCACCTGGTGAGCCGCGACGGGGTCGTGCTGCATCTCCCGCTCACCTACCGCGACGCCCTGCTGGACGAGCCCAGTGCCCACCTGGTCGGGCGGCTGCAGCACTCGGTCCTCGGCGAGCGGTTCGTCTACGACGCGACCACGGATCCGGTCGCCGTCGGCTGCCTGGCCCGGGCGCTGCGCGGGACCCAGCAGCAGGCGGTGCTCGAGATCCACGACGGCGACGTCATGGTCGGCCACCGCGATCCGACGGTCTCGCTGAACGTCGCCCCCGGCGACGACGAGCAGCCCGTCGGCTGCGTCCGGGTGAGCCCGGAGACTGGTGCGGAGCTGCGGGTCGTCCGGGTGGTCGACGCGGACCAGCCGGCCGGCACCGCTCGCCTCGTCGCCAGCTGGGACCGTGGCGCTGGGGTCATCGCCGGGCTTTCCTGATCACGTCCAGGGTCCCCGAGATACGGTCGACTCGTGAATCGCCTCGTCACCGGAGCCCTGGCCATCGCCGCCGTCGCCGGCGCCGCCCGACTCGCCCCCACGGTGCGACGGAAGATGGCAGCCGTAGAGTCGGTCGCGGAGGAGCTGCGCTCCCCCGTGATGTTCCTGCCGCTGCACCTGACCAATCCCGCCATCACCCGGTTCGTCCGCTCGCTGCCGATGATGCCGTACGAGTTCCCGGCACACATCCGCCATGACGTGCATACGGTGCAAGGCCGCGACGGCCGGCCGGATCTCCGGGTCCACCTGTACCAGCGCGCCGATCGCGTCCGGCCGAGCGGCGTTCTGTACTGGATGCACGGCAGTGGCTTCGTGATCGGGACCCCGGACATGAGTCACCAGTTCTGCACCCGGGTCGCCGACGAGCTGAACGTGCTCGTCGTCTCGGTCGACTACCGCCTGGCACCCGAGAACGCGTTCCCCGAGGGAATCGAGGACTGCTACACCGGTCTGCTGTGGGTGCGTGACCACGTCCAGGAGCTGGGTGTCGAACCAGCCCGGATCGCCGTCGGAGGCGACAGCGCGGGCGGCGGGCTGGCGGCCTGTCTGGCGCAGCTCGTGCACGACCGTGGCGAGGTCGACCTGTGCTTCCAGCTGTTGGTCTACCCGATGCTCGACGACCGGACGGTGCTGCGCACCGACCACGGTGGCACCGGTGAGTTCATCTGGACCCCCGCCTCCAACAGATTCGGCTGGACGTCCTACCTGGGTCGTGCGCCGGACGCCGTCTCGCCGCCCCCGTACGCAGCCGCCGCGCGGCGAGGGGACCTGACCGGGCTCCCGCCGGCCTGGATCGGGGTCGGTGACATCGACCTCTTCTACACGGAGAACGTCGCGTACGCCGCCCAGCTGGTGGCGGCCGGGGTGCCGTGTGACCTGGACGTCGTCCCCGGCATGTACCACGGCGCCGACGGCTTCCCGGGCCCGGCCGACAGCCCGGGCATGATCGCGTTCAACCAAGCCAAGATCGACGCCCTGCGCGCCGCCCTCCGGGTCACCGATCAGCCGGTGTAGGGCTCCGGGGTCGACATCGGGTCTCCGTCGGTCGCCGCCGCCAACCGCGGCACAGCGACCTCCAGCATGAACGGGATGCTGAGCGGGGAGTTGAAGCCGAGGGCGGCGGCGAAATCCTGGTCGAACGCACCGAGATCGACGAACCTGCCCTCCTCGACCGGCGGCAGCGCCTGGACGACCGGGTTCTGCAGGGCCGAGGTCTCCACCCCCTCCGCCAGGATCACGTCGACGCCGCCGAACACGCTCTCCAGCTGCTCGAAGCTGACCTCTCCGCCCTTCTCCGGCACGGTGAAGCCCAGCTGGGTCAGCCAGCCCGTTCGGTAGTCGTCGGCGCCCAGGCTGTACGTGCCGGTGGCCGACGACCCGAGGGCGAAGGCGGCGGACTTCCCCGCGAACGACGGGTTGGCGGCCTTCGCCTCGTCGAACACCGTGGTCACCTGCGCGACGATCTCCTCGGCCTTGGGCTGCTGCCCGAGCGCCTTGCCGGTCGTCAGCGTCTGGTCCTGCCAGGTCGTCGCGCCGGGCGCCACGGCGCCGGACTGGGCGACGGTCGGAGCAATGGTTTCCAGCTTGTCGTAGTCGGCCTTGTCGATGTAGGAGTTGATGCCCAAGATCAGGTCCGGTTCCAGCCCAGCGAGCTTCTCAAAGTCCAGGTCGGTTGCCCCGACGGTCGGGATGTCCTTACCGCGAACGGATTCCGGAGCCCAGGGACGGTTCGGCGCGTCGTAGCCGAGGAACTCGCGCACCCCGACGGGCACCACGTCGAAGGCCAAGGCGAAGTCCTGCTCGTTGAAGCCGATCGTGGCCACCCGCTTCGGCTCGGCCTCGATGGTGGTGCTGCCGAACTGGTGCTCGATGGTCACCGGGAAGGCCGCGTCCGCCGGTGCCGACTCAGCCCGCGAGGCACCCTCCTGCGTGGCGGAGGCGTTGCAGCCCGAGGCGGTGGCCACGAGCAACGCCGCGAGGATCGCGAGCAGTGCGCGGGTAGAACGGAGGATTACGGCGCTCATGAGGTGAGCCTAACCACACCCTGAGATCGGCCGCGGCCCCGGCCCACCCTGACGGCTGTCCGCGTCAGGCCCGCGCCTGGGGCGGCAGCAGGTGGCGGCCGACGGCCGGCGGATCGGAGAAGGCCAGGGCGGCCTCCTCGATCTGCTGATCGGTGCGTGTGAGACGCCCTTGGTGCTGGCGTAGGTGCTCCTCCCAGGAGGCGACCTGGAAGATCTCGGTGAACTGCTGGGGATGCTCAGCATCGTGG
>DASQLI010000028.1:0-4252 GCA_035630075.1 Microlunatus sp. | reverse complement strand
GTCGTCCAGCCAGGAGACCAGCGGCAGCTGCGTCGCTGCGCCATCGCCTGAGCCGGCAGCCACCAGGCGTGGGCCGGATCGGGACCGGTCAGTGTCGACGAGGACGGAGGCGAGCCGGTGGCGGGCTCAGTCAGTCTGGGTCACCAACCTTCCGCCCACGCGGGCGTCGGATCGAGGCGGAGCCGGCAGGCGAGTCGCTCGATCCTCGTCTGGACAGGTCGCATGGCCACGAGGGTGCCAGCGGTTCGCTCAGGCTAGGTCCCCGCAGGGCCACGAGCGCGGTGCTGCCCTGCCCCGAACGACCAGCGGAGTCGCCCCGACGGTGCGGCTTCCTTGTTCGTCACTGCGGGCTCATCCATACTGGTCTGCGGTGGTCTGGTCCGGTTCGGTCTGGCTGGTCTGACTGGTCCGCTGGGATCCGAACCGCGGGTCTGATCCGTGAGCGCCCCGCTACAGGGCCATCGGCCGCAACGAGGAGACGACGTGGAGCGTGACTTCGGAGGCGGTGCCTTCGGAACCTATCGGGTCGAGCGCCCGCTCGGGTCGGCCACCACCAAGCGCGCTCAGGTGCGCTCGATCCTGGAGCAGCTGATCGAGGCCGAGCTGAGTCCCGGCGACGCCATCCCGTCGGAGCGGGTGCTGGTGGTGCGGCTCGGCGTCAGTCGGGTGACAGTCCGGCAGGCGATCGCCGATCTGGTCGAGGCCGGCGTCCTGGAGCGGGTGCACGGCAAGGGCACGTACGTCACCGGCCCGCAGATCGACTCTCGGCTGCATCTGACCTCGTTCTCCCGCGAGATGCGCGACCGGGGCCTGATGCCGGCCACGGTGGTGTTGTCGGCCAGCGAGGATGCTGCCGACGACCACGTCTCGTACGCGCTGAGGATCCGGCCCGGCCGACCGGTGATCCGGGTCGAGCGGCTCCGGACGGCGGACGGCACGCCGATGGCGTACGAGGTCGGCTACTACCCCTCGATCCTGTTCCCGGGACTGCTGCAGCGCGAGCTCGGGGCCCTCTACGACGTGTTCGCGAGCGAGTACGGCGTGGTCGTGACCAGCGGCGAGCAGACGGTGCGCGCCGAGTCGGCCGATGCGCAGCAGGCCCGCATCCTCGGCACCACCAAGCGGGCGCCGCTGCTGGTGCAGGAGCGCGTCACGTACGCCGGCGAGCGGGCCATCGAGCTGTCCACCTCCTGGTACCGGGCGGATCGCTACCGGATCCACATGGCCATCACGCCACGCGGCGCGCGAGAGAACTGAGTCCCGTGCCCTTGGCCCGCGGGCCGCTGCCGCCTACCTTCGTGGCATGAGCTTCCACGCGGGTGTGCGCCCCTGGTTCAGCACCGGGTCGCCGTACGAGGAGCTCGCCCTGCCGTACGACCCGACGGCAGCCGAGCAGCGGGTCAGGCGGCGTCGGCGGCGGTTCATCTCCCGGGTGATCAGCCTGGTGATCACGGCGGCGGTGATGGTCGCCATCTACTTCTGGCAGCGCGACCAGTTCAGCTACGCGGCGCTCTGGGTGATCTACGGCATTGCGCTCGCCGTGTCGCTGGGGTTCGCGGTCTTCGCGTTGCTCGGCTGGCTGCAGGCCCGGAAGATCCTGGCCTCGATAGGGCAGGGACTGGCGCTGCGGATCGGCCGGCCCGGGGTGGAGATCGCAGGCGCGTTCGTACCGTGGGACGAGCTGGGGTCGCTCGCCGCGGCCAAGGGCAGGATCGGTCACGGTCCCCAGCTCAAGGTGACGCGCAACGACGGCTATTCGCTGTCGGTGCCGCTCGACCAGCTCGACGTCTTCCCAGCCACCCTCGACAGCACCGCACGGGCGTACTCGGGCGGCCGGTTCGGCGTCGACCTGGCAGCCCTGGAGAACTGACGGCCGTACGCGTGACACCAGCGCGTCAGACAACCAACGCCCCTGGTCATCGGGGGTCGTAGGACCCATCGGCGCCCTGGCAGGGTTCTGACAGACTGGCCCTTGCCGGTCTGACGCCGGCGGTTCGGTTCCCGCGCAGAAAGAGTGACGCAATGCCCATCGCAACTCCCGAGGTCTATGCCGAGATGATCGACAAGGCGAAGGCCGGCCACTTCGCCTACCCCGCCATCAACGTCAGCTCCTCGCAGACCCTCAATGCCGCCCTGCAGGGTTTCACCGAGGCCGGTTCCGACGGCATCGTCCAGGTGTCCACCGGCGGCGGCGAGTACGCCTCCGGGCCCACGGTGAAGAACATGGTCTCCGGCAGCGTCGCGCTGGCGGCGTACGCGCACGAGGTGGCGAAGAACTACCCGGTCACCATCGCCCTGCACACCGACCACTGTCCGAAGCCGAAGCTCGACGGCTTCGTCCGCCCGCTGCTCGCGATCTCCGCCGAGCGGGTCAAGAACGGCGAGAACCCACTCTTCCAGTCCCACATGTGGGACGGCTCCGCCGTGCCGGTCGAGGAGAACCTGGCCATCGCCGACGAGCTGCTGGCTCTGACCAGCGCGGCCAAGATCATCTTGGAGATCGAGGTGGGAGTCGTCGGCGGTGAGGAGGACGGTGTCTCCAACGAGATCAACGACAAGCTGTACACCACCGTCGAGGACGGTCTGCGCACGATCGAGGTGCTCGGCACCGGCGAGAAGGGCCGCTACATCACGGCCCTCACCTTCGGCAACGTGCACGGGGTCTACAAGCCCGGGGCGGTCAAGCTGCGTCCGGAGGTGCTGAAGGACATCCAGGAGCAGGTCGGCGCCAAGATCGGCAAGGAGAACCCGTTCGACCTGGTGTTCCACGGCGGCTCCGGCTCGACCCTGGAGGAGATCCGGGCAGCGGTCGACTACGGCGTGGTGAAGATGAACATCGACACCGACACCCAGTACGCGTTCACCCGTCCGGCGGCGGCGCACATGTTCACCAACTACGACGGGGTGCTCAAGATCGACGGCGAGGTGGGCAACAAGAAGGCGTACGACCCGCGGGCCTGGGGCAAGGCGGCCGAGGCCGGGATGGCGGCTCGGATCGTCGAGGCCTGCGAGCACCTGCGCAGCGCCGGCACCTCGCTGAGCGCGTGACCTCGACTCCGACACCAGACTGAGCCCGCTCCGATTTCGCGGAGCAGGCAGACTGGCCTCGTGACGACCGGATCGGGTGGCCGCGCTGGCGCCTCGAAGCCGGCGCGTCGCGCCGCGCGCCTGGCCAGGCCGTCGGGTGACCGCGACGGCCGGCACCGCGCCGTGCTGCCCGGTGACGGGCACGCTGCGCAGCCGTCGGTGGACGCGTCGCCGGCCTTCCCGGAGCAGCTCGCGGGGCCGGTGCCGATCAGTCGGGTCTGGTCCGGAGCCAAGGTGCTGGCCGAGGATCTCGCCGGGGAGGATCTGGGCGACGTCCTGGATCTGCACGACGACGCGCAGTGCTGGTGGGTGCTGGATCGCTCCAGCGAGTACGCCCACGATGCGCTGCAGCGACTCGTCACCGAGTTCGACCTCGACAGGCTGGTCGTGCACGAGATCATGGCGAGCGACCACCGCGCGAAGTACGAGGAGGTCGGCCAGGCAAGGCTGGTGCTGACGAACGCTGTCACCCTGAACCACACGACCGCCGAGGTGAGCGTCCACCCCATCTCGGTGCTGCTGACCAACCGAGCCATCATCTGCCTGACCGATGTGACACCCGACGTCGATCCGCGTCGCTGGCTGGCCGGAGCCGGCGAGCGGTTGGCGACCGGGGGCACCGAGGCGGCGCTGCAGGTCGTGATGATGGGCGTCATCGAAACGTACGAGACGGTCATCAACTGGTTGGAACAGGGCGGCGACGACCTGGCCGACGAGCTCTTCACCGGCAAGCCGCTGTCGAAGGAGCAGCAGCTGTGGTCGTTCCGGCTGCGGACCGGCTTGAGCGACCTGCGCCGGATCACCGAGCCGATGCGCTCGGTGATGACCGACCTGCGCGCCGGGTATCCGGTCGTCCGTCCGAAGGGCCAGCCGAGGGTCGGGGCACCGGTCGCTCGTCGCTGGTCACTGATCGCCGAGCACCACGACCGGGTGGCGAATGCGGCTGACTCGCTGCGGGAGTCGTTGACGGCGGTGTTCGAGACCAGCCTGGCGCTGGCCGACGTCCAGCTGAACGTGATCATGAAGAAGCTGACCGGTTGGGCCGGCATCATCGCCGTACCGACGCTGATCACCGGTTTCGTCGGGATGAACGTCGGCTTCCCGCTGTCGGGGACGTCGTACGGCTTCTGGGTCTATCTGGTGATCATGATCGCGGCGGCTGTCG
>DASQLI010000027.1:0-22641 GCA_035630075.1 Microlunatus sp. | reverse complement strand
CTGCTGCTCGACGTCACCCCGCTGAGCCTCGGCATCGAGACCAAGGGCGGCGTGATGACCAAGATCATCGAGCGGAACACCACCATCCCGACCAAGCGCTCGGAGGTGTTCACCACCGCCGACGACAACCAGCCGTCGGTGATGATCCAGGTCTACCAGGGCGAGCGTGACTTCGCCCGGGACAACAAGTCGCTCGGCAACTTCGAGCTGACCGGCCTGCCGCCGGCTCCGCGCGGCGTGCCGCAGATCGAGGTCGCGTTCGACATCGACGCCAACGGCATCGTGCACGTGCACGCCAAGGACCTGGCCACGGGCAAGGAGCAGTCGATGCAGATCACCGGCGGCTCGGCGCTGGGCAAGGACGACATCGACCGGATGGTCAAGGAGGCGGAGGCGCATGCCGAGGAGGATCGGAAGCGTCGCGAGGGTGTCGAGCTCCGCAACGAGGCCGACAACCTGGTCTTCCGCACCGAGAAGCTGATCGCCGAGAACGGCGACAAGATCAGCGAGGACGTGAAGAAGCCGGTCGAGGAGGCTGTCGCCGAGCTGAAGACCGCCCTCGAGGGTGAGGACAACGACGCGGTGAAGGCTGCCGTCGAGAAGGTCAACACCACCAGCGCGGCCGTGGGTCAGGCGATGTATGCGGCCGCCCAGGCGGCCCAGTCCGAGGCACCCAGCGCTGACGGCTCCGCCGCCGGCGGCGCCGAGAGCGACGGCAGCAACGCCGACGACGACGTGGTCGATGCCGAGATCGTGGACGAAGACCAGAACACGGGGACCAAGTGAGCGAATTCTCCGAGACCGAGAACACCGGACCGACCATCCGGGACCGGCGTCGGATCGATCCGGAGACCTACCAGGTGCGGGAGCCGCAGTCCGCTGCGGCTCCGGCCCCGGGGGCGCCGGCCGACTCTGCTGCCCCGGAGTCGTCGGCGGTCGCCGACGAGATCGCGGACCTGAAGACCCAGGTCGGCGAGCGGACCGCGGACCTGCAGCGCCTGCAGGCCGAGTACGTCAACTACAAGCGACGCGTCGACCGCGACCGGGACGTGGCCCGCAAGGGTGGGGTCGAGGCCGTCCTCAAGGACCTGATGTCCGTGCTGGACGACATCCGCTCCGCCCGGGAGCACGACGAGCTCACCGGCGGGTTCAAGGCGGTGGCCGATGAGGTCGAGCGGATCACCGGGCGGTACGGGCTGGAGACGTACGGGACGAAGGGCGATCCCTTCAACCCGCACATCCACGAGGCCCTGCTGCACGCCCATGCCGACGGGATCGACGGCCCGACCTGCGTGGAGATCCTGCAGCCGGGCTACCGGGTGGGGGAGCGGATCCTGCGACCGGCGCGCGTCGCCGTCGCCGAGCCGGAGGCCCTGGCCGACCCGGATCCGGTTCCGTCCCAGGAGGCGCCCGATGCGCCGACTGCCGACGACGAGCAGTGACCGTACGCGAGTGTCGGGTGGCCTGCGTGCCGCCCGACACTCGACCACTGACCAGATGACCGACACCGAGAACCTCGAGGGGAGGCGTCCATGAGCACCAAGGACTGGCTGGAGAAGGACTACTACAAAGTTCTCGGCGTGGCGAAGGACGCCAAGCCGGAGGACATCAAGAGGGCGTACCGGAAGCTGGCCCGGGAGAACCATCCCGACCAGAACCCGGGCAACTCCGAGGCGGAGAAGCGCTTCAAGGAAGTCTCCGAGGCCAACGACGTCTTGTCCGACACCAAGAAGCGCAAGGAGTACGACGAGGCCCGCAGCCTGTTCGGTGGCGGCGGCTTCCGATTCCCGCGCGGCGGTGCCGGTGGTGGTCAGGCCGGACCTTCGGTCAATGACCTGTTCAACAACGCAACAGGTGACAGTGGACTCGGCGACCTGTTCGGCGGCCTGTTCAACTCCGGCCAGACCCGGACGCAGCGCTACTCGACCTCCCGGGGTCCCCGTCGGGGCAGTGATGTCGAGGGCGAGGTGACCGTCGACTTCGTCGACGCGATCTCCGGCGTCACGGTCGGGATGCAGATGGTCTCCGATGCCCCCTGCGAGGCGTGCCTCGGGACCGGCGCCAAAGCCGGCACCGTGCCGCACGTCTGTCCGACCTGTCAGGGCTCCGGCATGCAGACCTCCACCTCCGGTGGGGTGTTCGCGATGACCGAACCCTGCAAGGACTGCCACGGACGCGGCATGGTGGTCGACGACCCGTGCCCGGTCTGCCACGGCTCCGGTCGAGGGCGGTCCACCAAGACCATGCAGGTCCGCATCCCTGCCGGCGTGACCGACGGCCAGCGGATCCGGTTGAAGGGCAAGGGCGGCTCCGGCGAGAACGGCGGCGCCGCCGGCGACCTCTACGTCGTCGTGCACGTCCGTCCGCATCCGGTGTTCGGTCGTACCGGCGACAACCTCACGCTGAAGGCTCCAGTCACGTTCCACGAGGCGGCCGTCGGCGCCGAGATCGAGGTGCCCACCTTGGGCGGCCCGCCGGTGAAGCTCAAGATCCCGACCGGTACGCCCAACGGTCGTACCTTCCGGGTACGCGGCAAGGGTGTCTCCCGACGCGACGGCACGAAGGGTGATCTGCTGGTCACCGTGGACGTCGTGGTGCCGGAGTCGCTGAGCTCGGAAGCGCGACAGGCGCTCGACTCGTACGCACAGGCGATCGGCACGCAGAATCCGCGGGCGAAGCTGTTCGCAGCCGACTCGTGAGGAGGTAGGCGATGAGTGGGGCTGGGTTCGATGGTCGCGCTCCGCGCTCCGGGGTCACCAGCTCCGCGAGATCCCGCTCGTTCGTCATGATTCCGGACGACACGGCGTTGCTGGGAACGAGTGGGCGGGTCGCGCGGAATCGCTCCTGCACTCCCGGGAGGCTCTCATGACCCAGCTGCCTCAGCAGATCGACTCCGACGCGCCCGTCTTCGTCATCTCCGTCGCTGCGCAGCTGGCCGGCATGCACCCCCAGACCCTCCGCACGTACGACCGGATGGGTCTGGTGGTGCCGCGGCGACTGGCGAAGCGCGGTCGTCGCTACTCCGCACGCGATGTGGCTCGGCTGCGGCTGGTGCAGCGGTTGAGCCAGGACGAGGGGATCAACCTCGAGGGCATCCGCCGGATCCTGGCCATGCAGGACGAGCTGGACGAGCTCCGCCGCCAGATGGAAGAGATGGCGCAGGTGCTGGCGGCCATCCGGTCGGCGCCCCCAGGGACGCGATTGTTCACCGCGGACGAGGCCGGCGCCGTCCATCTCGGTGGAGCGGGCGCACGGCGCATCCGCGCTGCGCCACTGGCGTTGCCGAGTCGGGAGAGCTGATCGAGGCATGCCGTAGTTCCACGCGTCAGTGGAACGCCCCCGAGGTCTCCCTGATTCGTCCCGCACGAGGGTTGAGCGAACCCGGCTCACACCGGAATACTGAGGTTCGGCGAAAGGTTGAGCGTAGTAGACTCAACCCTGACATCGACGTACTGAAGGACCCGCATGGACACGAACAAGCTCACCACCAAGAGTCGTGACGCCGTCTCCGCGGCGTTGCGCAACGCCCTGACCGCCGGCAACCCGAGCGCCGAGCCGTCGCACCTGCTGCACGCCCTGCTGATGGTGCCCGGCAACACGGTTGCCCCACTGCTCGCTTCGGTCGGCGCGGACCCGACCGTCGTCGACGCCGCGGCGCAGGGCGCCATCACGAAGCTTCCGTCGGCCAGCGGCTCGTCGGTCAGCCAGCCGACTCTTTCCGGCTCGTTCGCCCGGGTGCTGGCCGACGCCGAGACTCGGGCCGAGCAGCTCGGTGACGCGTACGTCGCGAACGAGCACCTGCTGATCGCCTTGGCGGCCGTGTCGTCCGACGCCCAGAAGATCCTCGCCGACCTCAAGGTGACCCCGGACGCCCTCACGACGGCCTTCAACGCCGCGCGTGGCACCAAGCGGGTCACCTCCCCGGAGGCAGAGGGCACCTCCTCCGCGCTCGACCAGTACGGCATCGACCTCACCGAGCGGGCTCGGGAGGGCAAGCTGGATCCGGTGATCGGTCGCGATACGGAGATCCGCCGCGTCGTGCAGGTGCTGGCCCGCCGGACCAAGAACAACCCGGTGCTGATCGGCGAGCCCGGCGTCGGCAAGACCGCAGTCGTGGAGGGCCTGGCTCAGCGGCTGGTCGCCGGCGACGTGCCCGACTCGCTGAAGGGTCGCCGGTTGATCTCGCTGGACCTGTCCGCGATGGTCGCCGGTGCGAAGTACCGCGGCGAGTTCGAGGAGCGGCTGAAGGCTGTGCTGACCGAGATCCGCGACGCCGAGGGCCAGGTGGTCACCTTCATCGACGAGCTGCACACGGTCGTGGGAGCCGGTGCCTCCGGCGACTCCTCGATGGACGCCGGCAACATGCTGAAGCCGATGCTGGCTCGTGGGGAGCTTCGGATGATCGGCGCGACCACGCTGGACGAGTACCGGGAGCGGATCGAGAAGGACCCGGCCCTGGAGCGCCGGTTTCAGCAGGTCTACGTCGGCGAGCCCAGTGTCGAGGACACGATCGCTATCCTGCGCGGGCTTCGCGAGCGGTACGAGGCGCATCACAAGGTGGTCATCACCGACGCGGCGTTGGTCGCCGCGGCCAGCCTGTCCAACCGCTACATCACCTCTCGGCAGCTGCCGGACAAGGCGATCGACCTGATCGACGAGTCCGCGTCCCGGCTGCGGATGGAGATCGACTCCTCACCGGAGGAGATCGACCAGCTCCGCCGCACCGTGGACCGGATGAAGATGCAGCAGTTCGCGCTGGAGAAGGAGTCCGACAGCGGATCGGTGGAACGGCTCTCCCGGCTGGAAGGTGAGCTGGCTGACGCGGAGGAGGAGCTGCGTGGGCTGGAGGCGCGCTGGGAGGCCGAGAAGCAGGGTCTCAACCAGGTCGGCGACCTCAAGGCGAAGATCGACGAGCTGCGGATCGAGGCCGACCGGGCGCTCCGTGAGGGCGATCTGGTGCGCGCCAGCGAGATCAGCTACGGCGAGATCCCCGAGCTGCAGCGTCAGCTCGCCCGCGCCGACGAGGCAGAGAGTCAGACCACCTCGATGGTCTCCGAGGAGGTGGGCCCGAACGACATCGCCGAGGTCGTGTCCAACTGGACCGGCATCCCGGTGGGTCGGCTACTGCAGGGTGAGAGCGAGAAGCTGCTGCAGATGGAGTCCCGGCTGGGCGAGCGACTGATCGGCCAGCGGCAGGCCGTCAAGGCTGTGTCCGATGCCGTCCGGCGTTCGCGGGCCGGCATCTCCGACCCGAACCGACCGACTGGTTCGTTCCTCTTCCTCGGCCCGACCGGCGTCGGGAAGACCGAGCTGGCCAAGTCGCTGGCGGAGTTCCTGTTCGACGACGAGCACGCCATGGTCCGGATCGACATGAGCGAGTACTCCGAGAAGCACTCGGTGGCCCGGCTGGTCGGCGCCCCTCCGGGCTACGTCGGTTACGAGGAGGGTGGCCAGCTCACCGAGGCGGTGCGCCGACGCCCGTACGCGGTCGTGTTGCTGGACGAGGTGGAGAAGGCGCACAGCGAGGTCTTCGACATCTTGCTGCAGGTGCTGGACGACGGTCGGCTGACCGACGGCCAGGGCCGGACCGTCGACTTCCGCAATGTGCTGCTGATCCTCACCTCGAACCTGGGGTCGCAGTTCCTGGCTGACCAGACGCTGGACGCCGAGACGAAGCGGAACGCGGTGATGGGTGTCGTGCGCGGCGCCTTCAAGCCCGAGTTTCTGAACCGGCTCGACGAGGTCGTCCTGTTCGACGCCCTCGGCACCGAGGAGCTGGCCAAGATCGTCGACATCAGCCTGCGGCGGTTGAACGCGCGGCTGGCTGATCGCCGGATCGGCGTCGAGGTCACCCCGGCGGCCAAGGACTGGCTGGCTCTGACCGGCTTCGACCCGGTCTACGGGGCCCGTCCGCTCCGGCGGCTGATCCAGACCACCATCGAGGACCAGCTGGCTCAGCAGGTGCTGGCCGGCGAGGTCGCCGACGGCGACACGATCGTCTTCGACCTCGACGAGTCCAAGGACGGTCTGGTCGTGGTTCAGCCGGTGACGGCTGCGGTCTGACCCTCCGCGTGCTGAGCCTGTCGGAGCATGAGCCCTTCGACAGGCTCAGGGCACGTAGACCAGTCTCACTGGTATCGATCCGCGTGCTGAGCCTGTCGAAGCACTGAGCCCTTCGACAGGCTCAGGGCGCGCGGTGGCGCTTCGACAGGCTCAGGGCGCGTCAGCCCTGCTGCCCCGCGATGTTCACCATCCAGCTGACCCCGTACCGGTCGGTCAGCTGACCGAAGTAGTCGCCCCAGGGGGCCTGCTCCAGCGGCACGGCGATCTGGCCGCCCTCGGCCAGCTTCTCGAAGTAGCCCCGCAGCTCTTCGGTCTCGTCACCGCTGAGCGAGATGGTGCCACTGGGGCTGGCCTTCATCCCCATGCTCGCCGGCGCGTCCGCACCCATCAGGGTGAAGCCGGCGGGTGTGGTCAGCTGGCTGTGCATGATCTGGTCCTTCTCATCGTCAGGCATGCCGTCGGCTTGGTACTCACCGAACGTGGAGAAGGTGGCTTCGCCACCGAAGACCGAGGCGTAGAACTCCATCGCTTCGCGGGCGTTCCCCTCGAAGTTCAGGTACGGGTTGAGCAGGGCCATGGTGAGTTCCTCCCAGAACTAGTCGTTGCGGACATGATGGTCCGGAACACTGACAGCCGGGTAGACCTGAGTGGGCGGGCACCCGGCATCATCGGGTGCCGGTGGTGATGAGCGGAGGAGATGGTGAGCGGCAAGACCGTGCTCGAGACGGGCTCCCAGACGGTGACCCTGGTGCAGGACAGCGCCCGGCCGGGTGCCTACCTGGTCCGGATCGGTGGCACCGACCAGTCGTACGTGGACTTGGCCGACCCACTGCGACTGGAGTTCGACTACGTGCAGCGGATCGCCGATGTGATCGACGAGGTCGCGCCGGACGGTGAGCGGATTCGGGTCGTGCACGTGGGCGGGGCGGCGTTGACCCTGCCGCGCTACGTGACCGCGACCAGGCCGAGCTCGGCGCAGATCGTGCTGGAGCCGGACGAGGAGCTGACCCGGTGGGTCCGCGAGCACCTGCCACTGCCGCGGCAGAGCGGGATCAAGGTGCGGGCGGTCGACGGACAGACCGGCATCGGCGCGATGCGGGACGGCTTTGCCGACCTGGTGATCGTCGACGCCTTCGACGGCGCCCGGGTCCCGGCGGAGCTGACGACGGTCGAGTTCCTTTCCGACGTACGCCGTGTGGTCGGCGCGACCGGCGCCGTGGTGATCAACGTGACCGACAGCGGTGGGCTGGCCTACTCCAGGCGGGTGCTGGCCGGGGTGGCCGAGGTCTTCACCCACGTGGTCTACGGCGCGGAGCCCGCCACGTTGAAGGGTCGCCGGTTCGGCAACGTGATCATCAGCGGATCCGATGCTGCCCTGCCGGAGGCGGCGCTGATCCGGCGGGGAGCGGGCTCGATGTTCCCGTACCGGCTGCTGACCGGCGGTCAGCTGCGACGGTTCGTCGGCAGCGCGCTGCCGTTCACCAGCGCCGACGCCGAGCCCTCCCCAGATCCGGTGACCGGCGGCGCCCACTTCGGCTGATCCGCTCAGCGAACCGTGGGAACGTGGTTCAGCGGTTTCACGCCCTTCACCTCGCCGTAGCCGTACGTCTTCGCCGCGCCGCGCGAGTTCTCGAAGTCCAGCTCGTCCTTGGGCACCCAGCGCACGAAGTGCGGCGTCGAGCCGACGTCCTGCACCAGCGCGGGTTTCGGTCCGCCGTACTCGTCGATCATCGCCAGGTACGGCGTGGCGAAGCTGGGCGGAGGGAGGAAGCCGACGAAGACACCGTCGAAGGGCCCCACGTTCGGCCCGCGATGAGCATCGACGTCGAAGACGGGGTACTTCTCGGCGCCCCCCATCGCCTCGACCGTGCTCGGCGGGATCCAGCTGACGAAGGTGTACGTCGCCTTGCGCGACGCGGCGATCGAGACCCCGGTGTACTTCAGGATGGCCACCCCCACCGAGCCCCAGGCGTCGATCCGGAACGTCTTGTTGCTCGTCTTGGCCTGGGCCCGGGCCGTGTCGACCAGGCTGCGCAGCTCCTTGAGGACTCGGCCCTGGATGACGGCGATGGTCTGCGTGCCCGGATCGAGTGCCTTGCCCAGGGCGATCAGCTGAGCAGGATTCATCGTGCCGGTGTTGTCGATCGCCTTGGCCGAGGCCACCGCCTGCGCCTGCTTCATCGCGGCCACGACACCGTCGAGCGTGTCAGCGGTCCCAGCCGGCTTCGGCTTGGGCAGCACCGCCGAGAGGTCGGCCTTGCCGGCTTCCTCGGCGACCGCCTTCCACTTTGCCTCGAGCTTGGCCTTGACGGTGGTGACGACGGCGGCGATCTCCTCCTGGGAGGGCGTGATCGCCTTGGGGCCGCCCGCGGCGGCCATCTCGATCGCCTTGGTCCGGATGAGCTTCTCCACCCCACCCCCGACCTCCCCGAGGCGCTTGCCGACCACGCCGACGACGGCGGTGACGGCCGGACCGGCGATCATCGAAAAGGCTCCGAGCAGCAGCGCCATCACGGCCCCGTTGTCGAGCGGGCTGGCGTCCTTCTCGGCCTCCTCCTTCTTGATCGTGGCGACCGCGCTGTTGACGGCGTCGAGCCAGCTGGAGTAGTAGAGCCCGATCTTGCCGATGGCCACCCCGCGCTCTTCGACCCGGACGAGCTCCTGCTGGATCCGGTCGACGTCGTCGGCGAGCTGCGCTACCTGGGTGTCCGACAGAACCTTCTTGGCCTCCTTGACCGGCTCACGCTGCAGCATCGTCGCCACCGCGTGGTTGCCGGCGGCTCGTTGCAGGGCCAGCAGACCGGGAACACTCATCCGGGCCGGTGCGCGCCCGGTCGGAGCCGGTGCGAGGACCGGTCCGAGTGCGGGCGCGGGCTCAGCCCGGCCGGTCGCGGACTCACGCACTCGTACGGCTTCGGTCGACGCCTGCCGCGTCGCCTGTTCGTGCTCGGCCACCGTCGCCTCCTGAGAGCGCCGCGCTGGTGGCAGTCAGCGTCCCATTCCTCACCGACCGGGTGAAAGGCGCAGAGCCCAGGTCTGCCCGAACGGGCATCCGTCGCTACCTGTTGGGTCCGGCTGACCAGCCGTCGCCGAAGCTCCCCCGGATCCGGTCATCGGCGTCCACTTCGGCTGACAACCCTGGGAGCGTACGAGAGATCAGGAGCTGGTGATCGCGGCGGAGCGCTCGGCGCGTCCCTCGAGGATCCGGGCCGGAATCAGCAGCAGCAGGAGGTAGAGCGCCAGGGCCGGCTGTGCGAACGCGACCGCAGTGCAGACCCCGAACACTGCTGTCGAGAGCCAGTCCAGCGGCGTACGGCGGGCATCGACGGCCCGCTGCACCTTGCGGAGCATCGTCGCGGCGAGGGCCGACACGGCCAGCATGGTGCCGACGTAGACGGGGGCCGACGTGGTGCTGACCTCCCGACCGACCAGCGCGGTCGGGAAGGGGAGGAACGCGATCCCCAGCAACCAGAACATGTTGAGCGTGCTCAGCCCCGACACCTTCTCCACGCTCGACCGGAGCAGCGTCGCGAAGATGGCGCCGTGGCCGGTCCAGAAGGCGTAGATCACCACGAAGCTGATCACGAACGACGTGAGCACGTCGCTGTTCTCGCTCCAGAAGTCGCGCAGCCCGGTGGCGGGTAGGTCGCCGGAGACGTCGACCAGCGGCAAGATCAACAACGTCATCGCGATCGCCACCACGGCGTCGGTGAGGGTGATGATCCGGTCGACGCCGGGGCCGTCGTCCTGAGTGCTGTCGGTGCTCACCTGAGCAATATGACCCAGACCTGCAGCACGAACACCAGCGGCCCGCCCGGACGGTAGCGAGGTGCGAGTGGCCCCGCACATCGACCTCGCCCTGGGTACAGCCACGCAGACCTCCGTAGGATGACGTCGCCCGACGATCGAGAGGATCCCGTGACCCGCGCCATCGAACGGAGCGCCCGCGCCCGCGACCGCGCCGCGACCCGGGTCACCGGCCATCGGGGCGCCCGGGGGCTGTGGCCGGAGAACTCGTTGGAGGGATTCCGCCAGGTGACCGCCCTCGACGTCGACGCCGTCGAGTTCGACGTCCATCGCTCCGACGCCGGTGAGCTGCTGGTGCTTCACGACCCGTTGGTGGAGCGGACCACCGACGGGTCCGGACCAGTCCGTCGGCTGACGCCGGATGACCGGCGGCGGCTGCGACTCCGCAGCAGCAGCGAGACCGTTCCCACCCTGGCTGAGGTGCTCGAGGTGCTGACCACGTCCACGGCAGACCTGCATGTCGAGATCAAGAACGACGAGACCGGCAGTCCGTACCCCGGGTTGGTCGCCGAGGTCGTGGCCGAGCTCGATCGGCGAGATCTGCGCGCCCGGTGCCACTTGGCCTCCTTCGACCTGGCCGTACTCGACGACTGTCGGCGGCTCGCCCCCGACATCCGGCGGTTGGTCTCGGTGGATGCGGCCTGGCTGGATCGCCAGGGCGGTCCCCACTGCTTTCTCGAACGGGCGGAAGAGCTGGCCGATGTCGTCGCCGTCCACCATGCTGTGCTGGACGAGCACTGGCAGTCGTTCACCGGCCGGCTTCCGCTGGACCGGATCTGTGTCTGGACGGTCAACGACGAGGACGAGATCCGTGCCTGGTTCGAGCGCGGGGTCGGACACCTCACCACCGATCGACCCGACGTGGCCCTGCAGGTGCGTGACGGCCGACCGGCGTCGCCGAGCGACGGTTGGACCGCCACCTAGGCTGGTCGCCATGACGCAGTACCCCGGGTATCCGGCGCCCGGCCAGTCCGGGGCGCCGCAGTTCACTCCGCCCGGGACTCAGCCGACCCAGCAGATCCTGCCCGGCTGGCAGCCCGATCCGTACGGAGAGCGGGTCCGCACACCGGTCCCGTCGCCACCTCCGCCGCAGTGGGCGGGCCAGCCGTACCCGCCACCCCAGCGACGGCAGCGCCCCGCGGTGATCGCGATGGCTGCGACCATGACCGTGACCGCGTCACTGCAGTGGATCTGCGTGCTGAGCTTCGGCTGGTTGGTCGCGACCGCCGGCGCGGCCAGCCTGTCCACCAGGGACGTGGAAGGTGCCCTCTACCACATGCTGCGGCGCTTCCACCTACGGATGCTCGAGGGCCTGGCGCTGCCGCTGTACGGCTTCCCGACGGTGGCGTTCGTGCTCGGCTTCCTGATCTTGGCTCCGCGGTGGTGGTCCCGCGCGGCCCTCACGGTGACCGGTGTCGCCGCCCTGGCCTGGTCGGGCTGGTGGTTGCGGGGCGACATCCTCTGGTGGCTGCCGCTCGCGACCTACATCGGCGTGGTCTGCCTGATCGTGTGGACCCCGGGCGCCACTCAGTGGTACCGGCAGCGGCAAGCCTGAACCCGGGGTGCCACGACGGGCGATCAGCCGATGGTCACCGGCTCCTGCAGCTCGGTCTCCCAGGGCTCGGGCGTGCCCTCGCCGTACCGGTGGTAGACCTCGCGGTTGTAGCCGGCTGACCGGTAGCCGTGTGCGGAGATCCAGCGCCCGAGTGTCTGGATCGTGGCCATCACGGCGTCCATCGGCCCGCGGTGGATGATCGTCGCCGCCGACATCTCCGTCAGCTCGGTCACCACCACGCCTTCTCCCGGGTCGGTGTCGTCGGCGATCGGGGCGGCGGCGTGGGCGATGAGGCCCTCGCCGTCCGGTGACTCCTCGTAGTAGGCGATCGGCGCGCTCACGCACGGGACCTCGGCCTCGGCCAGCCGGCTCATCAGCTGGTCGAACAGCGGACCGAGAACCGGGGTGATGAACTGCGGCTCGAAGCCGCCGACCGGTGCACTCAGCTCGGCCACTCGGACCGCCGGGACGGTCTTGACCTGTACTTCGTCGTTGGACATGGCGTCCTCCTTCTCGATGACTCGAAGCCTCGCCTCGACCCTGGCCAGGCGGGCGGTGTCCGCGGCGATCTGGTCGCGCAGCTCTGCTCGGCGATGCCGCAGCATCGCCCGCAGCTCGTCCACGTCGATGTCGTCGCCCGCGATCGTGGCGACCTGCTCGAGCGTGAAGCCGAGATCCTTGAGCGCGACCACCCGGTTGAGCCGGGCCAGCTGATCCGCTTCGTAGGAGCGGTAGCCGGTGACCGGGTCGACCGACGCGGGACGGAGCAGCCCGATGGCGTCGTAGTGGCGCAGCATGCGCACCGACACCCGGCCGGACCTGGCGAAGTCTCCGATACTGAACATGACGCTCCCTGTCTAGAACCTCACACGGTGTCAGGGTCAAGCGTCGGAGATCAGCGGAGCGCGGAGAGTCTGCGGACGGCCTCGTCGAGCACCGGGTCCGACTTGCAGAACGCCCACCGTACGTAGGGTCGGCCGGCCTCGACCCGCGCGTAGAACACCTGGTGCGGGATCGCCACCACGCCGCACCGGGTCGGCAGGTCGCGGCAGAACTCGACCCCGTCCGCGTAGCCGAGCGGTCGGACGTCGGTGGTCATGAAGTAGGTGCCGCGCGGCAGCGCCGGCTCCAGGCCCACGGAGCGCAGCCCGGTGGCCAGCCGGTCGCGCTTGCCCTCCAGCTCCCGGCTCGCGGCGGCGACCCACTCGTCGCCCTCGTCGAGCGCCCTCGCGATCGCGGGCTGGAACGGCGCCCCCGACACGTAGGTCAGGAACTGCTTCACCGCGGTCAGCTCGGTGATCAACCGGGCCGGTGCCAGCGCCCAGCCGATCTTCCAGCCGGTGGCCGAAAACGTCTTGCCCGACGAGGAGATCCGGATGGTCCGCTCGCGCATTCCGGGAAACGCGGCCAGTGGCAGGTGCTCGACGTCGTCGAAGACCAGGTGCTCGTACACCTCGTCGCACACCACCAGCAGGTCGTGCTCGATCGCCAGGGCGGCGATCGCGGACAGCTCGTCGCGGCCGAGCACCGCACCGGTCGGGTTGTGCGGTGAGTTGACCAAGATCATCTTCGTCCGTGGGGAGACCGCGCGATGGAGCTCGTCCAGGTCGAGGGTGAAGTCGGGGCCGAACACCCCCACCCCGACGATCCGTCCGCCCGCCAGGGCGACCGAGGCGGCGTAGGAGTCGTAGAAGGGTTCGAGGGCGATCACTTCGTCGCCGGGGTCGACAAAGGCCAGGATCGCCGAGGCCAGCGCCTCGGTCGCGCCGGTGGTGATGACCACCTCGGTGTCGGCGTCGTACGTCAGCCCGTAGTGCCGGCTGCTGTGGTCGACGACGGCCTGCCGCAGCGGGGTGATCCCCCGGCCGGGCGGGTACTGGTTGACGCCGTCGGCGATGGCGTGCTCGGCGGTCTCCAGCATGAACGCCGGACCGTCGTAGTCGGGGAAGCCCTGGCCCAGGTTGACCGAGTCGGTCGCGATCGCGAGCGCCGACATCTCCGCGAAGATCGTGGTGGCGGTGGAGCCGACCCGGGCCGCCTTGAAGCGGGAGCTGACGCCGCCGACACCACCGGACTCCACCATGGCGCCACCCTAGCGACGCCTGGCCGGACAGCCGGGTGATGATGGGGCCATGGTCAGTGCTGACGAGAAGAAGCTGCTCGACTCCGTGCCCGACGGGCTGTTCATCGGCGGGCAGTGGCGATCCGCAGCCTCCGGCCAGACCTTCGACGTCAACGACCCGGCCACCGGTGAGGTGATCAAGTCGATCGCCGACGCGAGCGCCGACGAGGCGGTTCAGGCCCTCGATGCCGCCGTCGCGACCGCCGACGACTGGGCGAGCACGCCGGCCCGGCAACGGGGCGAGGTGCTGCGTCGTACCTTCGAGCTCGTCCAGCAGCGCAAGGACGACATCGCGCTGCTGATGACCCTGGAGATGGGCAAGCCGCTCAAGGAGTCCGTGGCGGAGGTGACGTACGGCGGGGAGTTCCTGCGCTGGTTCGGCGAGGAGGCGGTGCGCATCACCGGCCGGTACGGCGCCAACCCCGAGGGCAACGGCCGGATGATCGTGTCCAAGCAGCCGGTCGGGCCCTGCTACCTGATCACCCCCTGGAACTTCCCGCTCGCCATGGCCACTCGCAAGATCGCGCCGGCGCTGGCCGCCGGCTGCACGGTGGTGGTCAAGCCGGCGTCGCTCACCCCGCTGACCACCTCGTACGTGGTCTCGCTGCTCGCCGAGGCCGGACTGCCCGACGGGGTGGTCAACGTGATCACGTCCACGTCGTCGTCTGCGGTGTCCAAGCCGATCCTCGCCGACCCGCGGTTGCGAAAGCTCAGCTTCACGGGCTCGACGGAGGTCGGTCGGACCCTGATCGCCCAGGCCGCCGACAACGTGCTGCGCACGTCGATGGAGCTCGGCGGCAACGCCCCGTTCGTGATCTTCGAGGACGCGGACCTGGACGCCGCGGTCGAGGGCGCGATGCTGGCCAAGTTCCGCAACGTCGGTCAGGCGTGTACGGCCGCCAACCGGTTCATCGTGCACAGCTCGGTGGCGGAGGAGTTCACCGCCCGGGTGACCGAGAAGGTGGCCGCGATGAAGATCGGGCGGGGCACTGAGGATGGCGTGCAGATCGGCCCGCTGATCGACGACGACGCCGTCGACAAGGCTGTCCGGCTGATCGGTGACGCGGTCGACAAGGGCGCGACGGTGGCCACCGGAGGCCAGCGGATCGATCGGCCGGGCACCTTCGTCCAGCCGACCGTGGTCAGCGGAGTGCGATCGGGCGCCGACATCTGGCGGGAGGAGATCTTCGGCCCGGTCCTGGCCGTCGCCACCTTCGACGCCGAGGCAGAGGCGGTCCGGCTGGCCAACGACACGGAGTTCGGCCTGGTCGGTTACGTCTACACCCGGGATCTGGCACGCGGTCAGCGGATGATCGAGCGGCTGCAGACCGGGATGATGGGTCTCAACGTCGGAGTCATCTCCAACGCCGCCGCGCCGTTCGGCGGGGTCAAGCAGTCCGGCCTGGGTCGCGAGGGCGGCTTCGAGGGCATCGAGGAGTACCTGTCGACGAAGTACACGATGACGCCGAACCCGTTCTCCTGACCTGAGCGAGGAGAATCTCCCTCGCGTCCGTACCGCCAGGCGTGACCCCCGCAGGCCAGACCATCATTGCCCGCCGAGACCACGAGATGCTGGGTACTGCGGTCGGCCACATGTACGACCCGGACGCGATCTGATGGGCAAGATCGCCGCGCGGCTCTCGTTCTGGCCGGAGCTGGAGGTGGCTGAGGTGCAGGCGGTGGTGAAGAACCAGCGCGTGGCCTACAAGGTTTTCGACTTCGTCCGCCGGAAGGTTCCTGACGACTTGGTGACCGACGTCGATGGCGTCCGGATGACGGTGCCGGCGCTGACCGCTCTGGATCTGTGCCTCGAGATCGGCGGTGACGGCATCGACGAGGTGCTCCGGCGCGGCAAGTCGACGCTCGATGAAATGCACGACTCCCTGAGGATGATTCGCAACCAGCGCGGCAACGAGGAACGGCGTCAGTTCCTGCTCGAGTCGAGCGAAGAACCGTGGTCTGCCGCGGAGCGCCTGTTCCATCGCCTGCTCCGAGAGGCTGGCATCACCGGCTGGCGAGGCAACGTCACGCTCATCATCGACGACAAGAAGTACGTCGTCGACGTGTTGTTCAGGGAAAACCGGTTGGCGATCGAGATCGACGGCCGCCTCTTTCACGGTGACGCGAGATTCGAGATCGACCGCCGACGCCAGAATGCACTCGTACTCGGCGGCTCGCGGGTGCTGCGCTTCACGTGGCGCATGCTGGAACAGGAACCCGGGTGGGTGCTGCAGGTCGTGGAACGTGCGCTGGGAGCACAATCTCCCTCGCGTTCGGCGGCCTGACCGACGGACAGGCGCAGCGTTCCGAACATGAGGGAGATTCTCCTCAGGAGACCTCGAGTCCCTCCATCGCCTGCTTGGCCGGTTCGTTGTACTGCGGTGTGTTGCCCGGCACCGACGAGGCGAACAACCCGGCACTGCCGGTCTTCAGGTCGACGATCACCACCGTGAGCAGCTCGTTGGTGGCTTCCAGGCCCGGGATCGAGAAGCTGAGATCGGACTCCATCAGCCAGCCGTCGTGGCCGTCGACCGTGACGGCCTGGCTCTTGGTGTCGTGCCGGGTGACCTCGGCGTTGCCGTAGAAGGTGCCGGTCACGCACCGCAGGACGATCTCGGCCCCATCCTTCGGCGCGAAGAAGCCGTCGCCGGCGACCAGCTCGCCGACCATCACCGCCGCGCCCCAGCTGAGGGCCGGTGTCTTCTCGGTCTGCACGAACTGCTGCAACACGTCGCGGCCGAACGGCACCTCGGTGTTGGGTTCGGGTGCTCCCCAGGGAGCCGGGAGCATCGGGTAGGACAGCGCTCCGCTGTGCACCCGACCGTCATTGGGCTGCGGGGTGGGACTGCTGTCGGCCTCTGGCTGGGGACAGACGTCGGACGACGGGTTGCCGCCCGGTGACCCGGTCAGACCGCCCAGACCCCCGCTCAGGCCACGGACGGCGAGCGCGACCACCACCACCACGGCGACCGCGATGGCGATCAGGGCGATCAGCCAGCCACGCCCGGAGCGCCTGGGCGCTGCAGCTCCCGGCTGGCCCTGCCCTGGTGCTGCCGGTGGCGGACCGCCCGGCTGGCCCTGCCCTGGTGCTGCCGGCGCCGGACCGCCCGGCTGGGAGGTGAGCTGGTTGGTCCAGGCCTGGCCGTCCCAGTAGCGGTAGAGATTCGGGACGCCGCCGGGATCGGGGAACCAGCCGGGTGAGCTCATGGGCGGCTCCTGTCGGCTGATGCGGCGCTCATGGATGCGGAGTCTAGGCCGCAGATCGGCGCACAGCAGGCACAATGGCTGGGTGGTCCAGTCCCTGATGGATGACCTCGCCGATCCGGACGAGGCGCCGACCCGGCGCCGTCCGCGGCGTCGGGTCTCGCCGCTGACGGTCATCGGGATGCTGCTGCTCGTGGCTGGCTTCGGCTGCCTGGGCTGGGTGGCCTGGCAGTACTTCGGCACGAACGTGACATCGGAGAAGGCGTTCCACGAGGAGTCCTCGCAGCTTCGGGAGGAGTGGACGCAGCCTGCTGACCCCGACTCGTCCGACGGATCGGGTGGCGCGACCGGCAAGGGTGACGTCACTCCGACGGTGATCCCCGGTGAGGCGATCGCCCTGCTGCGGATCCCCGCTTTCGGGTCGGACTACGAGGTGCCGATCCTCTCGGGAACGGATCTGGCGATCCTGGATCGCGGCGTCGGTCACTACACCACAACGGCGATGCCGGGCGAGGTGGGGAACTTCGCTCTCGCCGGTCACCGGGTCACCCACGGCGAGCCGTTCAGGCGGCTGCTGGAGCTGGACGAGGGCGATCGGGTCATCGTCGAGACGCGCGACAAGATCCACACGTACGTGATGGACGGATCCCCGGGCAACCTCACGGTCAACGACACCGAGACGTGGGTGCTGGATCCTGATCCACATCATCCTGGCGCTGAGGCGACCGAGGCCGTGTTGACCCTGACCACCTGCCAGGACCTGTTCCACTCACCGGATCGCTCGGTCGGGTTCGCGCATCTCACGAAGACCGTCGACAAGCCCTGAACGGCCGGCTTTGACAGTCCTCCCGTCAGCGGCCTAGACTGCACTAACAGTTAGTGTACGAATGGTTAGTGCGAAAACGAAAGGATGCGAATGACGGTGATGAGTGACGAGGCCCGCCGGTACGCCGCGGAGGAGGAACGCAGTCTGGACTTCGTCCAGCGACTGATCGCGTCCTCGGCCATCGCGGCCTTCATCGGGTCGTTGGCGATCGTGCTGGCGGCGTATCTGGCGGTGAGCGGGGTGCACGATCTGCCGCGCGACAGCGTTCTCGGGTTGTGGATCATGACCGGCGTGATCGGCCTGGTCACCGCGGCGACCGTGCTCGTCTTCCACCGCCGGCACTGGTACTCGCCCTTCGTCTTGATCGGGCTGCTGCCGATGCTCGGTTCGGCGTACTGGATCCTCTGAGACGACGGTGATCACCTCCGAGCCGGATCTGCTCGCCCTGGAGAGCCAGGTGTGTTTCGCGCTCGCCGTCGCCTCCCGCCGGGTGATCGGGTTGTACCGGCCCGTGCTGGAGCCGATGGGTCTCACCCATCCGCAGTATCTGGTGATGCTCGCTCTGTGGCAGTACGAGCCGTTGTCCGTCCGACGCCTCGGGGAGCTGGTGAGTCTCGAGCCGGCAACACTCTCCCCGCTGCTCAAGCGGCTGGAGGCGCTCGGCTATCTGACGCGTATCCGTGATGCCGAGGACGAGCGGTCCCTGAAGGTGACACTGACCGATACCGGGCGTGAGCTGCGCGAGCAGGCGCTCGGGGTACCCCCCGCGATCATGGCGAAGCTCGGGATGGATGTGGACGAGCTGCGACACCTGCACACCGTGCTCACCGACGTGATTGCCCACACCGACGGGAAGGTCTGACCAGGGTCGTCTGGCGGGGGTAGGTCTGCTACTCAGGCGAGCAGCTTGGCCTTGGCGGCGGCGAACTCCTCTGCGGAGAGCACCCCGGCCGCCTGCAACTGGGCGAGCTGCTGCAGCTGACCGATCAGGTCGTCGGCGGCTGGCGCTGCCGATGCAGCCGGCGCCGGCGCAGGAGCAGCGGCCTGGGCCTGGTACACCGCCTGCTGCGCCGCAGCGTCCAGCCGGGCCTGCTCGGCATCGGCCTGGGCCTGCGCGTCGGCCTGCTGCTGGCTGTAGCGGTTCTGCTGGTGGCGGGAGACAGCACCCGCGGTGGCCTGCGCAGTGCCGGCGACGACGGCGGTTCTGGCCGCCATTCCGATCAAGCCGGGACGGCCCATCCGACGTCCGATTGGCATGGATTCTCCTTGGTTGATGCGTTGGTGGGGTGAACGGTTCAGTCAGGAGGCGTCGGCGACGCCGGCGAGCTCGGCGACCTCGTTGACCACATCGGCCGGGAAACGCTGGGCCGAGATGACCTCGGCACCGGAGTCCCGGACCGCACCAGCGATGGCGCGGGCCCAGGTGTTCTCGAACAGGGCGACCAGCACCGAGGTGCCCGGCTGCACCTCGGCGAGCAGCTCGTCGAGGTCCTCGTCGCCGATCAGGCCGGTGCTGGTCGCCTGGATCACCGACAGGTCGAGCTCGTCACCCAGGTTCTCGATCTCCACCACCTCGCTGCTGCCGTCGGCCTGGCGCCGGACCACCAGCAGGTCGAGCAGCGTGATCACCCCGCTGCTGAGCGTCCCGAGCACCGCGTCACGAACGCCCTGGGGAATGCGCTCCTGGGGAAAGGCCACGACGTACAGATCTGCCGGGCCGTAGGTCTCAACTGTCACGAACGTCACCTTCTGCAGTGCGAGGGTTGCTTGCGATGCCGGGTCGACTGTATCCCCGGTCGACCACGGACCGGCACCCTGTCACGGCATCGGTCTCAGGGCATCGGCACCTTGACGTCGATGCCACCCTCGACAGTCATCCGGGCCCCGATCTTGGTGATGGTCGGTGCTGGCACGAACCCGCCGGCGAGCAGGGCCTCACCCTGCCGGAACCGAGACGACTGGCTCAGCAGCTGGCGGGGGACGAAGCCGAACAGATCGCCCAGCTCGGCCAGGTCGTTGGGTGAGTTCATCCGCATCAGGGTCAGGTTGTCGCACTGCGACACGATCCCGGTGTGCACCTTGGACGGTCGTTGGGTCGACAGCAGCAGCCACAGGCCGTACTTGCGACCTTCCGCGGCGATCTGGATGATCCGCTCCCGGACGGCCTGCCCGAGCAGGGACTGCAGATCAGGTGAGCAGAGGTTGTGGGCTTCGTCGATCACCAGCAGCACCGGGCGGCGCTCTTCGCGCCGGGTCCACAAGTGGTTCAGCACACTGAGCGCCACCGTGAGCTGCTCCTCGTGCCGATCGAGGCTGCCCAGATCGAGCACGGTGGCCGCCGGCCGCTCGTCGATGACGTCGGTGGCGGCGGCCTGGTCCAGTGCCCAGATGTCCCAGTCGAACATCCCGAGGTTCTCCATCCGCTGCCCGAGCGCGCGGGCACCCGGGTCGTCGGCCGTGGCCAGCTCGGCCGCCAGCTGCCGCGGGTCCCCCACCGGACCGGTGGGGGTGTGGCGCATCATCGCGTTGAACTCGTCGCGGTGGATCACCGGATCCAGGCGCAGCAGGGCGCCTCGGGCCGCCATGTCCATGGTGCGCAGCCGAGCGTGCAGGGCGTCCGGGCCGACTCCTCGGCGGAGAATCCGTACCGGACGATCCGCTAGCTGTTCAGCCACCCCGGGGTCGACGTGGGGCTGGGTCTCGCCGAGCCGGACGAAGTCGCTGTTCGGATCGAAGATCACCATCGGCAGCCGGGTGCGCAGCAGGATCTGCTCCAGGGCGACGCCCAGCGCGTACGTCTTGCCGGAACCGCTCTGGCCACACCAGAACGTGTGCCGGTTCAGCCGCTTGGGGATCAGCCCGACCGGCACTCCGTCGTCGACGGCCAGCGTCCCGATCGGCAGCGTTGCGCCGGCGTCGGTGAAGAACTGCGTCACGGCAGCTGGGTCGCTGCGCTGGGCCGAGCCGGAGCGGAAGGGGGCCGGGGTGACCGGGCCGGGCATGATCGACCCGGCGGCGTACGTGGTCGTCTCAGTCACCTCGTCGACCGACTCGACGTAGCCCAGGTGCTCCGCGCCGGCGCCGTCGGCGATCGTGACGTAGTCGCCGGCTCGCAGGCCCTCATCGGCCGAGGTGCGGAGCCGGAACGAGCGGCCATCGGGGGAGGAGACGATCGTCGGGGACCCGACCGTGTCAGTCGTCATCGGGAGGTGCCCTCCTCAGGGTCGGGATGTTAAGGACTGCTGACACCCGAACCGTGGCACGTCCGGGGCTGGCGGGCAACGGCGAGAGCAGCAGCTCCCCCGATTAGGGTGAGGGCCGCACGACCAAATGCATGTCGCCCTGCATCGCTCCTGCACTCCCGAGAGGCTCCGCCCGTGACCGTGATCAACTGTCGCGCTCCGCGCTCCGCGGTCACGGGCTGCGCGAGATCTCGCTCGTTCGTCACGATCAGGAACGACGCAGCTTCGCCTGGACAGATTGGGCGTGTCGTACCTGATCGCTCCTGCACTCCCGAGAGGCTCCGCCCGTGACCGTACCGAATTGTCGCGCTTCGCGCTCCGCGGTCCCGGGCTGCGCGAGATCTCGCTCGTTCGTCACGATCAGGAACGACGAAAAGCGCGTCGTACCTGATCGCTCCTGCACTCCCGAGAGGCTCCGCCCGTGACCGGACCTGACCGTAACGCCCTCGTCGACGCGATCAAGGAGCTGGCCGTGGTGCACGGCCAGGTCACGCTGTCCAGCGGCAAGACCGCGGACTACTACATCGACCTGCGACGGGTGACGCTGGACGGTGCCGCCGCTCCGCTGGTCGGTCGGGTGATGCGTGAGCTGGTGGCGGACTGGGACTTCGTCGCCGTCGGAGGGTTGACCTTGGGAGCCGATCCTGTGGCGACGGCCATGCTGCACGCGACCGCAGCGGAGGGCGGCCGACTGGACGCCTTCGTGGTCCGCAAGGCGGAGAAGGCTCACGGACTACAGCGCCGGATCGAGGGCACCCCGGTGGAAGGTCGCCGGGTGCTCGCGGTCGAGGACACCAGCACCACCGGCGGATCGGTGCTCACTGCGGTCGAGGCACTCCGCGACGCCGGCGCCGAGGTCGTCGGAGTGGCCGTGATCGTCGATCGGGACACCGGCGCCCGGGAGCAGATCGAGGCGGCCGGACTGCCGTACCGGTATGCGATCTCACTGGCCGATCTCGGGCTGACCTGACCCTCTGGGCCCCGCACGCAGCCGAGTGTCCGAGAACGCGCGCGTGCCGCGCGTCCGAGAAACGCGCGCGTGCCGCGCGACCGGCGCACTAGGGTGGCAGCACCACTGACTGCGAGGAGCATCTCGATGGGTACAGCCATTACCGTGATCATCATCCTGCTGGTGATCGTGGCCGTCGTCGCACTGGTCGCGATGAGCGCCTACAACGGCTTCGTGAAGTCCCGCAACCTGATCCAGGAGTCCTGGCGGCAGGTCGACGTCGAGCTCAACCGGCGCTACGAGCTGATTCCGAACCTGGTCGAGACGGTCCGGGCGTACGCCGCGCATGAGCGCAACACGCTCGAGGACATCACCCGACTGCGCAGCCAAGCCCAGCAGCTGTCCCAGAACGAAGGCGGTCTACCGACCCAGCAGCGGGCCGATGTGGAGGCGGCGCTGTCCGGTGCGGTCCGCAACCTGATCGTGAGCGTGGAGGCGTATCCGGATCTGAAGAGCAACACCAACTTCCTCGAGCTGCAGCGCCAGCTCGCCGAGACCGAGGACCGGATCGCCAACGGTCGGCGCTACTACAACGCCAACGTGCGGGTCTACAACACCAAGATCGAGTCGGTACCGACCAACATCATCGCCAACCTGTTCAAGTTCGAGAAGGCGACCTACTTCGAGGTCAACGACCCGGCCGTGCGGCAGGCGCCGAACGTGAGCTTCGGTGAGATCGCCTACCGCGGCGACCCGCAGTCCGCTCCCCAGCAGGGGCAGCTGCCGCAGCAGGGCTCCGCGCCGGGTTACGGCGGCGACAGCCTGCCCAACCCGCAGCAGCAGTACGCGCCGCAGCCTCAGCAGTACGCTCCG
>DASQLI010000026.1:0-7320 GCA_035630075.1 Microlunatus sp. | reverse complement strand
CGTACCGGGCCTGGCTCAGCACCCCGGACGCCGACGACCCAATCTGGCAGCCGATGCGGCTGGGAGAAGCGTTGGAACGGGTCGAGGTCCCCGTGCTGCTGCAGGAAGGTTGGCAGGACCGCTTCGTCGACCCGATGCTCGTCCAGTACGAGACCCTGCGGCGGCGTGGCGTAACGGTCGGGCTGACCATCGGTCCATGGACCCATGTCGAGGTGGCCACCAAGGGGCTGGGGGTCGTGACCCAGGACAGTCTCGATTGGCTCGCCGAGCATCTCGCCGGGACCGGCCCTGGCCGGCCGGATCCGGTCCGGATCTTCGTCAGCGGCGCCGAGGAGTGGCGCGGCCTGCCGGAGTGGCCACCCGCCACCACGGAGGAGATGCTCTACCTGCAACCCCACGGTGAGCTCGGCAGTGCGCCGCCGACGGCGGCTTCCGGTCGGTCAGCCTTCACCTACGACCCTGCCGATCCCACCCCGGCCGTGGGCGGCCAGGTGATCAATCCCGCCATCGGTGGCCACCGCGACAACCGGGCGCTGGAGCGTCGAGACGACGTCCTCACCTTCACCACGCCGCCGCTGCAGGAGCCCTGGGAGGTGATCGGGCGGCCGGTCGCCGAGCTGGTGCATGAGACGGACAACCCGTACGCGGATCTGTTCGTCCGGCTGTGCGAGGTGCGCGAGAACGGCCGCTCCGTCAACCTCGCTGACGGTTTCCGGCGGCTCGGGCCGGACCGCGCCGGCGAGGTGGTCGTGCTGCCACTCGACGCGATGGCTCATCGCTTCGCGCCCGGCACCCGGATCCGTCTGCAGATCTCCGGCGGCGCGCATCCCCGCTACGCCCGAAACCTCGGCACGGATGAGGATCCGGCCACCGGCACCAAGCTCGCTCCCTCACGGCGGACCATCGCGCACGGAGACGGCGGGTTCTCGCGACTGCTGCTTCCGCGGTCCGATCGCCAGGGCGCTGAGAATCCACCTGAGGAATCTCGGCTCTCGCGAGGTTGAGGTGAGGCCGCGGATTCTCGTGGTCGATCATCAGCGAACCACGCCCGACCTTCAGCAGCCGTGCGATATCTGGTTGCACATGGTCTGCTCGTCGAACGGGATCTCGTAGCGGATGGTCGGGCCGGATCGCCGGGTGATCGTGACCTCGACCGGGTCCCAGTCGGAGACGTCGGCCTCTACGCCGAGGTCCTTGCCGTCGACGTGGTACATCGCCATCCAGGAGCCGGTGTCGCTGATCTCGGCTGCCACCGACACTCCGCCGGGCAGCACGTACGTGATGGCGCTGACGTCCTCCGGGACTCGTCCGGCGGCCCAGAACGACGCGCCCTCGGTGGCTTCGATCGGGTTGATCGCGAAGTAGAAGGTCGACTTCGCCGTCGTCTGTCGGTCCTTGACCACGGCACCGACTTCTCGGGTAGGTGCCAGGCTGCAGGCGAACCGCTGACCGTCCTTGCGCAGCACGGCACCCCAGCTGTCTTCGTCGCCGAGGACGAGCTCGGTGTCCCAGCCCTTGTCACTGAAGCCGGTGGTCGAGCCGGCCCTGGACTGCAGCGACGTGCAGGTCTTGATCCCGTCCTCGTCAGTGTCGGGCGGCTTGTGGGTCGTGGCACCAGGGGTGCGCGCGGTCATGTCGGCGCAGGTCGCCACTGCGTTGACGACCCTCGTGGTGGTCTTGATCTTGTCGATCGTGTTCGTTCGCTCAGCAACGGCCTGCAGCCGCTTCCCAGCTGCATCGAAGAACTCGTACTCCGCCGTGACCGATGTCGCCCAGGCCTCTTCTCCGACCAGACCGATGGAGAAGTGCGCGTACCCACCCATCGGTGTGGTCGACTGCCACGGTCCGACCTGCCCGTCGTGGACGAGGCGGACTCGGGCGCTCACCACCGTGTCGAGCACCTGGAAGAGTGCCTCCTTGGTGGCGGTGTCCCCCGAGCTGTGGGTGCACAACCCGGTCGAGGTCCCGTAGCCCTGCTGCTGGAACACCGGAACCCGCGTGCTCAGCTCGTCCATGTTGTCGACGTCGCTCTCCGGAACGTCTCCCTCGCAGGTCCAGATGCCGACGTCCGGCGCCCTCGATATCAACACGCGGGACTGGTTCCACCCCGGTCCCTGCAAACCGGCCCAGCGCTGCCACTGGGCGTAGACGGGTCTCGCCTCGGCCGACGGCAGGTCCTCCTCCGGTCGTTGCGCGTAGCAGGCCTTTCGGGTGGACCGGATCTCGCCCGCCGACATCGCCCGGACGTCGAGGCTGAGGGTTGCCGGACCGGAGGCGGTCGGTGTGGGCGTGGCGGAGGCCGACGTGGCCGACGCGGTCGGGGTGGGCTTGGTAGGTGCCGGCGCCGACGGCGCCGATGTCTGCGCTGGCTCGGCCGTCAGTGGGCGACGAGCTGCCGAGACACCGACGACGACGGTGATCACCATGACCACGGCCGCCACGAGCGCGATCATCGGGGCAGCGCCGAACCGGCGTCGGTGCTCGGCCCGGTCCAGCTCGGCCTGGATGCGCCGACGCAACGCCTCCGGCGCCGGCCGCCGGGGCGGCGGCGGAAGATCAGACATCGGACACCTCATCTCGTACGTTGCCGGCGGTGTCGGCCAGTCGGAGCACCCGGCGAACGCGAGCCAGGCGCGACCGGACGGTGCCGACCGGGATCTGCAGTGCGGCAGCCGCCGCGGCGTAGCTGAGCTCCTCCCAGCAGATCAGGACGAACACGTCCTGATCGGCCTGCGGCAGAGCATGCACGCGGTCCAGGACGTTCCTGAGCCGGCGCTCGTTGTCGAGCTGGTCGGCGACAGCGTCGTCCTCCGCCGGTTGGTCGCCGATCTCGGCCAGCCGGGTCACTGCCGAGCTGTGGCGCAGCTGCGAGCGGTGGTGGTTGCGGCAGACGTTCGTCGCGATGCCGTAGATCCAGGGCAGCACCGAGTCGTCCACGCTGATCGCTCGGTGCCGGTTACGCCAGACCTCCAGGAACACCGTGGCCGCCAGGTCCTCAGCGGCGGCCCACGACCCGCTGCGTCGGTAGCAGTAGTTGTAGATGACATCGAGGTGGGCTTGGAAGATGCTCGACATCGCCTCGCGGCTGCCTTCGCGCAGCCGAGTGGTCCAGGCGTCCGGCGGGTCCGTGGGGCGTGCTGTCGATGTCACGACCTCACCGACCTCTCTGCGATCCGGCGGCCGAGCGTCACACTGTCGTGCGGCGGCATCGATCACCGGTTGGTTGCTGCTCACATCTGCATACATGTCCGATGGGGCAGAAGAGTTCACGTTCGGGTCCGGCCCGGCTGATTCGCCGCCAGATCAGGATCCACCGCCGGGTGACGTCGCGAGAAGTAGATCAGGCACCGGGTCGCTCGCGGGGAGGCGCCGGAACAACTTCTCGATCAGTTGCTGGTGACCTGTCAGCGTCTGTGGTGGCGCGAACCACCACGCTGACAAGTCGGAGAGTCACCAGGTCAGACCAAGCCCAACCCCTGCTCCAGCGCCGTGATGATCTTGGGCCGCAGCTGCGAGCCGGCGATCACCTCGTCGACGGAGCCGACCGCGACGGCCCGGTGGATGTTGTGCACCCGGTCGAACTCGGTGGCCACCTCGCCGAGCTTCTCGCTGCGTACGTCACGGCGGAGGTCGGACAGCTCGGTGGCCAAGGACGCGCGTTCGGCACCGGAGGCGGAGGCGAGCTTCTCCTCCAGCGCGGTGACCCGCGGGTCCTTGGCCGTACGAGCATCCACGTCACGGCTGAACACCACGGCCGCGGCCGGGGCGCCACCGAGCACCGAGGCGTACGAGCCCTCGATGGCCAGCACGGTCATCTGCGGGTTGAGCGCCTTGGAGAACACCACGAAGGCGCCACCGTGGTAGCGCGAGATCACGCAGAACACGATCGGGCCGTCGAAGTTGACGATGGCCCGGCCGATCTCGGCGCCGTACTCCAGCTGCAGCTTGCGCATCGACTCCGGGGAGCCGTCGAAGCCTGACAGGTTGGCCACCACCACCAAGGGTCGGATACCGCTGGCGGCGTTGATCGCGCGTGCCGTCTTCTTCGACGACCGCGGGAACAAGGTGCCGGCGGTGTAGACGTCCGGGCCGTCGGTGGGCGGAAATCCCCGTCGGGGCACGGATTTCGACTCGATCCCGATCAAGCAGACGGGTATCCCACCCAGATGCGCGTCCCACACCACCGAGGTCTCGGCGTCGGCCATCCCGGCCCAGCGCTCCTGCGTCGGATGATCTTGGTCGGCGACCGCCGCCATCACCGTCCGGATGTCGAACGCCTTCTTGCGGTCGGGGTTCGTGGCCGGGGAGAAGATGTCACCGACGGTGCTGAAGCCGGAGTCGGACGGATCGTGCGGGAACACCGTCACATCGCGATCATGAGGATCGGAGGTGGGCGCGCGCCGCGGTCCGTCCTCTCCGGGCGCCACGTAGCTGTGCTCGTAGTGCGTCATCAAGATCTCGCGAGCACCGGCCAGGTCGGGCGCCCAGTACTGCGCCTGACCGTTCGGTCCCATCACCCGGTCGTAGCCGCCGATGCCGAAGTTGTCCTCGGCGGACACGCCACCGGAGAAGTCCAGCGACTGCTTGCCGGTCAGCACCATCGCGCTGTCCGGGGTCATGATCAACAGGCCCTTGGTGTGCATCAGCATGGTCGCCTCGGCGTTCCAGTACGGCTGCGCGCCGACGTTGATGCCGGCCACCACGATGTTGATCTCGCCGCCGTCCTGGGTGAACTCGACGATGCGCTTCAGCGCCATGGCGACCCAGTCCATGTTCTCGGTGCCGGACTCCATCGAGATCCGGGCACCCGCGGACAGCGCGAACCACTCCACCGGCACGCCGAGGTCCTCGGCCAGGTCCAGGGCGCCGATCACCCGGGCACACTCCGCCTCGCCCAGAGCACCGAGGGCTCGCAGCGGGTCACCGCACAGCAGCACCCGCTTGACGCCCTCGGGATGACGCTCGGTCGGGGAGGAGATGACCCCGGCGATGATGCCGGCCTTGTTCTGCCCGTACGGCCGGTCGACGGCGACCAGCTTGCCGGTGTCGTCGAGGTCGTACTCTTCCGCCGTGCCGCCCGGCCCGGCGATCATGGACTGCAGCTCGTACGGGTAGACGACGCCGCGGCGCTTCGCCCGGACCACCTTCTGGTCGTAGTCGTCCAGCGGCTTGATCCGATACAGCGGCGGCGCGCCGAGGGTGGTGACCACCCCGGAGCCGGGCTGGTAGCGGAAGCCCGCCACCAGCAGCTGCTCGCTGCCGTCGGGCAGCCGGATGTTGCCGCCGACCAGCAGCTCCTCGATGCCCGCGCCCGTGGTCATCGGTGCGATCTGGCCCTGCAGGGCGGTGAGCTGCGCAGGATCAGCGTCGATGGTGGGCCAGATATAGACCCAGACGTAGTTCATGTCCAACCGGTCGCCGGCCGCTCCCGCGGCCGCCCGCACGCGGCGGATCGCCTCCCGGCAGTTGGAGATCGCCCGCTCGGCGTGCGGCAGGCCGATCACCCGACCCTTCTCGTCGCGGACCACGGCGAGCTGGCGAACCTGCGCCAGCGCCACCAGCCGGACGTCGGACTCGTTGCCGGGGGCGACGCAGCGGTAGAGCAGGACGTCGTCGGGGGCCTCCAGCCGGGTGACGTCGAACTCGCGCAGGCGACCGAGCGTGAGGCGGCGTCCGATCATGGCGTGCACCCCGCGGACGAGGGTGTCCTCCATCAAGATGCGGTCCGGGTCGGGCGCGCCCGGCTCCGGCCGGAAGATGAAGTAGCCGACCGGTCGACCACCACCCGGGCACGTCGCCACGGTCAACCGGCTGCCCTCGTGCATCAGGCCCAGCCCGGCCAACCGCTCCACCAGCTGCGCCGACGCGTCGTCAGCGTCGTCCGGGGTCTCGGGCCAGGACAGGTAGAGATCGATCACGCTGCGATGGTCTGACGGGGCTGCGGCGACCTGCTCCTTGATCGCCGCCACCAGGCTGCTGTCCGGCCGCAGCTCGTCGAACCGACCCACGGTGGACACCAGGTGGGTGCGTCGCTTGTCCGTGGTGTAGTCGGCCACGGCAAAGGGGCGTCCCTCCACGGCGAGCTCGGTGAGGTCACGCAGCTCGTACTCGCGGTAGTGGCGCTTGATCAACACCGCCAGCATCGGCTCGTCAGCCGGGATGGTGCCGCCGTCGATCCGGGCGGCGAGGAAGCTGACGATGGGCTCGGGGATGACGGCGAGCTTGTCGATGCGGGCATCTCGGTCCGGGCCGGCGGGCATCCCGGTCAGGATCTCCAGCTCGGTCGCGACGCTGTCCAGCACGCTCTGCCGCTCCGCGTCGACGAGCGGCTGGTCGTACCACCGGAACCGGACGCTGCGGGCCAGCTCGCCGACGATCGGGAACCGCAGCTGGGTGGCGGTGACCAGCCGGTCCAGCAGGTCACGGTAGGTCTGTTCCACGGAGGCCGGCGGGGCCGGTTCCCCGATCCAGCGCTGCAGGATGGAGGTGACCAGCTGGAGGTCGGGGGCCCAGCGCTGTTGGGCGAGGAACACTCGGAAGACGGCCCGCTCCAGCTCGGCGGTGTGGTCGAGATCGGTCACGCCATAGTGCCGCAGCACCCGGCGAAGCTTGTCCTGGAAGTCGGCCGGGAGGGCGCCGCGCTCCGGATCGAGGCTGCGCAGGTAGGTGTGGAAGTGCTCGCGCGGGCTGTGCACCTGGTTCTCCAGGTGCAGGTCCTCACCGGCCGGCCGGTTGCGGGACAGCTCGGCGAAGTCGGCGAAGGCATCCAGCAGGACGAGCTCGCCCGGTAGCGGCGAGTCGCCGGCAGCCACCACGGCGTCCCGGTCGGCCAGGTACGCGTGCAGCGTGCTGCCGTTGTCGTCGGGGTCGAGGTCGTAGCCGCGCAGTACGGCGTACAGATCCCGTCGTCGGTTCTCGGCGCGCTCCGCCGCGTCCGACGACGGCGCCCCGTCACCCGGCAGGTCCAGGTCGACCGCCTCGGCGCCGGTGTCGGCGACCGCCTCTTCCTCGCCCTCACTGACCGGCTCCAGCCGGACCAGCGGCGCTCCGGTCTCGACCTGGCTGCCCGTCGACACCAGCAGCTCCTTGACCCGAGCCGCGAACGGCGCGTTCAGCACCGTCTCCATCTTCATCGACTCCAGCACCAGCACGGGCGCGCCGGCGGCGACCTCGGAGCCCGCAGCGACCGGAGTGGCCACCACCAGGGCCGGGGCCGGGGAGCGGAGCACGCCACCCTCATCCAGGCTCACCCGGTGCGTCACGCCGTCCACCTCGACCAGCTGCACCGGTCCGTGGGTGGCGGTGATCAACCGGTACGTA
>DASQLI010000025.1:0-2356 GCA_035630075.1 Microlunatus sp. | reverse complement strand
TGCAGAGCCGTGGCGAACAGCTCGTCGAACTCGCTGAGCCGCACCGGCTGTTCCACCGTCGGCAGCGTGCACGCATCCGGAACCCAGAACTCGCCTGCTTCAGTCATGCAACGACGGTAAACCTGTACCCAGGTACCGGATGCAAGTCCGAACCCAGGAATGTTGCCGCCGGCTGGACGCTCCTCGGACGTCGCGTCCCTTGGAGGCACAGCTCGGGTGCTGATGACTGGGGTACCGTCGCGACTGGAGGCTGTGAGATGGACCGCGCCGAGATGGACCGTGCCGAGATGGTGGCGGAGATGGGCCGGGTGGAGGCTGACTTCGCTGCGTTGGTTGAGCGGGCTGGCCGGTCGGATCTGCGGCGCCGCAGTAGCGGTACCCGGTGGACGAACCAGCAGCTGCTCTACCACATGGTGTTCGGCTACCTGATCGTGCGCACCCTGATGCCGCTGGTGCATCTGCTCGGGCGGTGGGGCCGCAGCAGGAGGTTTGCTGCCGCACTGAACGCGGCCCACCAGCCGTTCCATGTGGTCAACTATGTGTGTCTCCTGGGCGGGTGGGCAGACCGTCCCGCCGACCGCCACGGTGTCGTTGATGCGGCGAACGCTGCGGGCACTGCAGCGGCGACTAGACCACGAGAACCCCGAGACCTTGGCGCTGACGATGCACTTCCCGATCGAGTGGGACCCGTACTTCCGGCCGCAGATGAGCGTGCTCGACGTCTACCACTACGGCACCGAGCACTACGACCACCACCGCCGCCAGCTCACCCTCGACTAGCGGTGTGCGACCAGCAGCCGCTGGTCGTCGGCTAGGCGCTGCGGAGGGGTGCGACGGACTGGCTGATGGCGTTCAACGTCTCGTCGACGACACGGAAGTAGGCCCACTTCCCGCGCTGTTCGCGGCTGACGAGACCAGCGTCGGCGAGCAGACGCATGTGGTGGGAGACAGTCGGCTGGGACAGTCCAACGGGTCCTGTGAGGTCGCAGATGCAGGCTTCGCCGCCGTCGCTGGCGGCGATCAGAGAGAGCAGTCGAACGCGCGCGGGATCGCCCAGGGCCTTGAACATCCGTGCCAGCGCCTCAGCCGCGGCGGCGTCGAGGACACCGTTCGTGAGCGGCGAGCAGCAGGCCGCCACAGCTGACGCGGTGGAGCCGGCGGTGGGAGAAGCGGTGCTCATGGAACCAAAGCATGCCAGACGTATTGACATCCGTCTATTGGAGAGGCATCCTCGACGCATCGACGATTTTCAATGCGAAGGAGCGAAGCAATGACTGAAGCTGCCGTACCGGGACTGCCGGTGGTCGTGATTGGTGCCGGTCCGCAGGGGCTGGCGGCGGCCGCGCACCTGGTGGAGCGCGGGGAATCCGTGGTGGTGCTGGAGGCCGGGGACGGGCCGGCCGCCGCGGTGGCGGAGTGGGGCCATGTCCGGTTGTTCTCGGGCTGGCCGGAGCTGGTCGATCCGGCCGCCCGCCGGCTGCTGGCAGCCACTGGGTGGTCGGCGCCGACGACGGGGTATCCGACAGGGCGCGAGTGGATCGAGACCTATCTGGCGCCGCTGGCCGCTGCCCTGGGCGACCGGGTCCGCTACGGGACGCGGGTCGTCGGGGTGTCGCGCCGCGGCCGGAACAGGCTGGTGTCGGCGGGCCGGGCGGAGCAGCCCTTCACCGTGCATGCGCTCCACGACGGCGTGGAGTCCCGTCTCGAGGCACGGGCGGTAATCGACGCCTCGGGCACCTGGACCCAGCCGAATCCGGCCGGCGCGGACGGCTACCCGGCACTGGGCGAACGAGCGGCCGAAGCCAACGGAGCCGTCAGCTACCTGCCGCCGACACCGGAGCAGGCAGCCGATCTGGCCGGTCGGCACACGGTCGTGGTGGGCAGCGGCCACTCGGCGATGACGGCAGTGATCGAGCTGGCCGCCGTGGCGCGGCGTCAGCCGGGCACCCGGATCAGCTGGGTGCTGCGGCGCGGCACGGTCGCCGACACCTTCGGCGGCGGCATCGCCGATGAGCTGCCCCAACGAGGCGCCCTCGGCGAGCGGGCCCGACAGGCCGTCGACACCGGGCTGGTCGAGCTGGTCACCGGCTTCCGAGTCGACCAGATCCAGCCCGACGGTGACTCCGGGCAGGTCGTCGTGGTGCCAGAGGACGGGCGAGCGTTGCCGCCAGCGGATCGGGTGGTCGTGCTGACCGGCTTCCGGCCGGACCTGTCGTTCCTCTCGGAGCTGCGGCTCGAGCTGGACCCGGTCCTGCAAGCGCCGGTCCGGCTGGCGCCGGAGATCGACCCGAACCTGCATTCCTGCGGCAGCGTGTCACCGCACGGCGCGGCCGAGCTGGCCCACCCGGAGCCAGGC
>DASQLI010000024.1:0-4150 GCA_035630075.1 Microlunatus sp. | reverse complement strand
CCGCCTTCTGGGCCGAAGTAGCGCGCGGCCGCCGAAGCGTAGGCCGGCGAGACGTCATCGAGCAGCGTGAGCTGCGCTTCTCCGCGGAGCGAGAGGAAGCGGTACGGGAAGGTACTCGAGTCGATGCTGATCGCGACCGCCGGATGCGCGCGCAACGCCTCGACCTTGGGAGCCTTGACCGGCGTACCCATGAGGACGGCTGAACCGTCCCAGTGGAACCAGATCGGCACGACCCTCGGCGTCCCGTCGGCCCAGGTGTACGCCAGCCGAGCCGGCAGGGTCGACCCGAACAGCTCTGTGGCGATCGGGTCGTCGAGAAGACTCAGGTCGCCTCGCTGCGTCGTCATCGCTTGCCCCGTCTATGAGAACTCCCACGAGAGGCTAGTGAGTCGCCACCGCCGCGGTCGACGGACAGCGCCAGAACATCGTCTGCTGCTCGGACGAAACTGACGCTCAGTACTGGCGTTGGTAGTGCAGCAGCAGCGCGCCCGACGGTGTGGGCTCGGCATGGACGAGCCTCCAGCGCATCAGTCCGGTCTCCTCGAACAGTCGGTGCCCCGTCCCGGTGCTCACCGGGAACACCACCAGCCGCAGCTCGTCGACGAGCTCGGCCCGGAGCAGGCTTCGCGCCAGACCGATGCTGCCGTGCACGCCGATCGCGCCGCCGTCAGTCTGCTTGAGCTCGGCCACGAAGTCCTCGGCCGAACGCCGAACCACCGTCGCCTCGGTCCAGTCGCGGTCCACCTCGCCGGAGGTGAACACGAACTTCTGCACGCTGTTGATGAACGACGCGAACGGCTCCATGCCCGACGCCGGCCAGTGCTCGGACCACTCGTCGTACATCTGCCGGCCGAGCAACACCGTGTCCTGGTGACTGATCACCTCGGCCAGGTTGGCATCCAGCGGGTCGTCCCAGGCGTTGACGAACTGGTCGGGCGCCTCAGCGACGCCGTCAAGGGAGAGCAGGGTGTAGAGCACGACTGGGCGCACGGTGATCCTTTCGCTGAGCTGATCACCAGGATGGACTCCGCCGCTGTGGCGAACTCATCGCGCTGCGGACGGCACCACGGGATGTCAGCTGCGAGGTCGCGGTGAGAGATCGTGCATTCCCGCGGCTCAACCGCCCGGGCAGCCGGGACACGCCGACCGACACCGGTTGGGACCTTGACTTGTCAGCGCAGCACCCGAGGGCGAGATCCAGGCCGAGTCGGCGACAGCCGTGGATCCAGCACAGATCACGAGGCAGTCGGCACCTGCTCAGGCCGGCCCGTAGTCCAGGTGCAGAACGCCGTTGGCATACACGTCAGAGGACTTCAGCGACAGCTTCGTGGTGTCGACGCCCTCGGCCCACAGCCGGCGTCCCGAACCCACGGCGACCGGGAAGACGAACAGGTGCAGGTCGTCGACCAGTCTGTCGGCCAGCAGGGCGCGGACCAGGGTGCCGCTGCCGGAGACGTAGATGCTGCCGTCGGTGTCGTCCTTGAGCTGCTGGATCCGGCTCTTGTCGTAGGGAATCAGGGTGGCGGGATCCCACTCGACACTCGGTCGACGGGAACCGACCACGTACTTGTGGGTGTTGTTGAAGAACGGTGCGCCCGGGTCGTCGTCGACAGTTCGGCTCGACCATGCAGGCGCGAACATCTCGTACGTCGTCCGGCCCAGAAGGATGGCTGTGGCCCCACCGGTGATGGCGCCGAGGGTCTCACCCATCGCGGGGTCGAAGCCGAACTCGAACGTCCAGGCCGGGTTCTCGAACACCCCGTCCAGCGCGATGAACTCGTGTACGGCGATGGTGCCCATGGGCGTTGCCTCTCTCACAGTGCTGCGGACGTGATCCGCGTCGGCGCGTTTCAGCACGCATTCTGTCAGCGGGCCACCGCGGTGGTGCGGTGGTGTCGCAGACGACCATGTGGGTGGCCAGCCCCGGAAGATCGCGGTGGGTCGGTCGGTGCGGTCCAGCAGCGGGCGGCGACTGTGCGGCCGGCGTCGGAGGTGAACAGCGAGCGCGTCAGTAGGCTGTCGTCCAGGGCGATGCCGGCCTGCCGGAGTGCGCGGCACTCGGCGCGCCAACGAGGTCAGGGGTCGCCGTTGCCGGCGGCGAACTCCTCGTAGATCGAGATGACCTCGGCCAGGAACCGGCGGATGGCGGCGCGCTCGTCGGCGCTGAACTCACCGGCCACGGCATCGATGGCGTCCAGCAGCGGCAGCAGCTGTCCGTGGACCTGGCTCAAGGAGCTTCCGGTCGGAATCAGGTTCACTCGTCGCCGGTCGTTGGGGTCGCGTTCGCGTGAGACGTGCCCGACTCTCTCCAGTCGGTCCACCAGCTCGGTGGCGGCCGCCGGGGTGAGACCGAGCCGAGCGCTCAGCCAGCCCGGGCCGACCGGCTGGCGAGCGGAGGCCAGGTGAGTCATGGCCGCCAGATCACTCGGCCCCAGGTTCATCCGCCGGCCCAGTGCCGACTCGGCATCGGACATCGCGGTCTGCAGGCGGCGCAGGTCCTGCGTCTCCGGTTCCACCCGCCAGCGCGCGGGCGGCCGTCCGCTTGTCTCCTCGGCCACGATGACTATAGTAGTGCCAGATAGTTAGGTTGCCGAATCATCTTGGGAGTTGGTGGACATGTCCGTCCGTACGTCGGCCGAGCAGAGCACAAGCGGAGCCACGGCGATCACGTACGCGATGCTGTTCTTCGCGATCGGCCAGCTCGTCTCTCCGGTGTTCAACGCCGTTTTCGGTGGCTCGTTCACCACGGCAAACCGCAATGGGGAACCGCCTCTCACTCCCGCGGGCTACACGTTCTCCATCTGGGTCGTGATCGAGGTGCTGAGCGTGGCGTACGCGATCTTCGCGGTTCGCCGCCGTTCCCACGCCGACGCCGACGCCGATCTGATCGACCGACTCGCCCGCCCCCTGCTGGTGGTGTTCGCCGGCTTCAGCATCTGGCTGCTCGCCGCCGAGCTGGAGCCGGTCTGGTCCACGCTGGTGGTGATCGTGATCATGTTCGTCGCGCTGATCCAGGCGCTGCGGATCGCTTTGGCCGAACGCGATCGGATCGCCGCCTGGCCGCGGGTCGGCTCCTGGCTGCTGTGGTGGACCCTGGGGCTGTACGCCGGCTGGATCAGCGTCGCCATGTGGCTGAACCTCACCACCGCCTTCGCCGGCTCCGGTGCTCCGATCGCCGGCCCGCTCGGTCTCGCCGCCCAGGTGGCCACCCTGGCCGGTGCGCTCGGGACGGCGGTGATCATCCTGCGGTGGACGTCAGGACTGCTCCCGTACGCCGTCGCCGTCGGTTGGGGCCTGATCGGGGCGATCGTGGGCACCGCCAGCGCGGGTCAGCCGGTGCTGACGATCGCTGCGGGGCTCGGATTGCTGATCGTGGTGGCCGCTACGTGGCTGTTCGGCCGGCAGCGGTGGGCGCCGGCGAGTGGCCGGGCCGCCCGCCGACCTGCGTCAGCTTAGCTCCGAGGACTGACCCTCCGCCGGCTGCTGCTTCGGCTTGTGCGCGCGGATCGACCCGGCGTGTGCCTTGGCGGTGGGGTCGTGGCGGGTCTTGATCAGGCTGGCCACTGTGGTGATGATCAGGATCACCACGATGACGCCGAGGCTGACCAGGGTCGGTATCTCCGGCACCGCGGGGTTGATGTCGACGTGCAGCCAGTGCAGGATCAGCTTGACCCCGATGAAGGCCAGGATGAGGGACAGCCCGGTGGACAGGTAGACCAGCCGGTCGAGCAGCCCCTGCACCAGGAAGAACAGCGCGCGCAGTCCCAGCAGGGCGAACGCGTTGGCAGTGAACACGATGAACGGCTCGTCGGTGACACCGAAGACCGCGGGGATGGAGTCGAGCGCGAAGAGCAGGTCGATGCTGCCGATGGCGATCAGCACCAGGAACAGCGGTGTCACCATCCGCCGTCCCTGGACCCTGGTCAGCAGCTTGCCGCCGACGTAGTCGTCAGTGACCGGCAGCAGCCGGCGGGCCCCCTTGACGACGATGTTGTCCTCGACGTCCGGGTCCTCGTCGCGGTGTCGGAACAGCTGGATCGCGGTGAAGATCAGCAACAAGCCGAACAGCAGGAAGACGATCGAGAACAGGGACAGCAGCGTCGCTCCGACGGCGATGAAGATCGCGCGCATGATCAAGGCCAGCACGATG
>DASQLI010000023.1:0-6582 GCA_035630075.1 Microlunatus sp. | reverse complement strand
CGTCACGGTGATCGACGAGGCCGAGAAGCTCAAGGTCACCGAGATCGTGAAGAAGGGCTACCGGCAGGTGGTCGTCAAGGGCAAGGCTCGCTGGGTCACCGACGACTACCTGAGCAAGAAGAAGCCGTCGGCCGAGTCGTCGGCCGGCATCTCGGGCGACTCGTGCGGCACCAGCAGCGGCATCGAGTCAGGCCTCGTCGCCAACGGCAAGAAGGCCTACCGAGCCATGTGTGCAGCCTTCCCGGAGGTGAGCTCCTTCGGCGGGCGCCGGGGGAGCAACGACTTCCACGGCTCCGGTCAGGCCATCGACGCGATGATCTCCGACTCGGGTGCTGGTTGGCGACTGGCCAACTGGGTGCGGGACCACGCCTCGGACCTCGGTGTCAGCGAGGTCATCTACTCCCAGAAGATCTGGACCGTGCAGCGGTCCGGTGAGGGCTGGCGCGGCATGTCCGACCGCGGATCGGCGACCGCCAACCACTACGATCACGTGCACGTCAGCGTCTACTGACGCTGTGCGAGCGCGTTAGCACTCTTCCCTGACATCGGCAACCGGCGCGCCCTTGTGAAGCCTCTGAGCCGCACCTAGTGTTCTGCCATGACGGACGCGTACCAGGTGGTCCTCGGCATGGTTGCCGTGTCGATCATCGTGCTCGTCCCCATCGGCTTCGTCGTCGCGTACGACGCGCTGGCTGGTCGCTGGGACGCACAGCTGCGGTCCGTACGGACGTGGTTCGGTGACCGGGCCGAGCGCCGCCGCAATCTCCGGGCACTGCGTCATCAGCAAGGTGCCTCTCTCGAGCGCCTGGTCGCCGATCTGCGGCGGCTGCGGCAGGCCGTCAGCACCGACGCGCACCGCTCGGCAGCCCACCAGCTGGGCAACCGACTCGCGTACGACCGGGTGCTGACGCAGGTCTGCGCCATGCTCGACATCGAGCACGAGCTGGACACCGAGGTCTCCGGCCTCGAGCGCGACATCGAGCGGTTCCGGTTGGAGGCCGAGCTCGAGCGAGCCGGTGTGGTGCTGACCGGTAGGCGTTACGGTCAGGCCGCCTGACTGCTGGTCGAAGGGCCGCCACCTACGCGGCCTGAGCCTGTCGAAGGGCCACCCACGCGCCCTGAGCCTGTCGAAGGGCCCGATGTGGTCGAGATCTCCACGGACGGAATAGAAGCCGGGCTGCGCCTGTTGTTATCGTTGTATTCGAAACCGAAGGTTTCGAAGTAGAAGAAGCAAGGCCACCCCAGACCATGAAGGAATGGTTCAAGATGTCGTACCTGTCCAACCTCATCTCGCGCAGCAAGGAACGGCGCAACCGCCGTGCCCTGGAGCGGGCGATCCTGGACGCTCCCAACCCGTCCGTCCGGGACGAGCTGATCCTGGCCGCGCAGCGCACCGGAATCAGCCCCCGCCTCTGAGTCCGATCCGGCTGCCAGCAGCCGGCGCAGTACGCACCAACGAGCTCCCGTCAACGACGACGGGGGCTCTTGTCGTCTCCGGGCGTTCTTCCGGGTCAGGCGGCTTCGGCCGTTCCGGACACCAGCAGATCGGCACCCACCCGGGTCGCCTCGATCAACCGCGCGTTCGCGCCGTCCACCTCGGTCGCCCAGGCGGTCGCGGCTGCCGGCGGGCGGCCGTGCCGAGTGTGTCGATCCACCAGCCGCCGAAGTCGGTCCTCCGCCGGGGTCACGCAGAACCACACCTGATCGAGCAGCGACCGGACCTGGTCCCAGGGCGGACTGTCCACCAGCAGGTAGTTCCCTTCGACCACCACCAGGGCGGTGCCGGCCGGGACGGCGATCTCGCCGGCGATCGGCTCGTCGACCGTCCGCCGGAAGCTCGGGGCGTACACCTCGTGGTCGACTTCGTCGCGTAGCCGTCGCAACAAAGCCACGAATCCCCAGCCGTCAAAGGTGTCGACGGCCCCCTTCCGGTCGTGACGCCCGAGCCGGTCCAGGGTGGCGTTGGCCAGGTGGAAGCCGTCCATGGGGAGGTGAGCCGCCGTCCCTGCACCGAGAGCAGCGTCGACCTGGGAGACCAGGCGACTCGCCAGGGTCGTCTTACCGGCCCCGGGGCTGCCGGTGATCCCCAGCATTGCGCGCCGTCCGGGGCCGACCAGCCGGCGGGCGCGTGCGGTGAGCTCGGCGGGGTCGGAGACGACCTCGGTTGATGGCATGCCGCCTAGTGTGACGTCAGCTGATGAGCCCCGCCAGCAGGGTGCGCGCCGACGGCAGCAGGACCAGGACGCCGACCGCCAGGCCGGACAGGTTGGCCAGCAGGAACACCAGCTCCCAGATCAGCGCCGGCAGCCGGGTCAGCCGGCTGAGCTGATCCACGTCTGAGCCACGAGCCGCACCACCCGGACGGCGGCGCTGACGCATCAGCTCCAGGACCGGCTTCGGTGCCGCGAGCAGCAGCAACCAGGTGAGCAGGTAGGCGATCAGCGAGACGGTCGTGCCCGGTAGGTACCAGCTGACCAGGCCGGCTGCGACGCCGCACAGGACCAGCACCAGCAGACCGTACGCGTTCCTGATCTGCAGCAGCATCAGGGCGAGCCAGCCGACGGCCAGCCAGAGGAGGGCCAGGCTGTACCCGTTCGCCAGCAGCAGCGCGGCGGCCAGGCCGGCGACGGCCGGGGCGAGATAGCCGGCGGCCAGCATGGCCACCATCCCGGGCCCGGTCGGCTTGCCTCGGGACAGGGTCACGCCCGACGTGTCGGCGTGCAGGCGGATGCCCATCAAGCGGCGACCGGTGAGCACCGCGACCAGGGCGTGTCCGCCCTCGTGGCTGATGGTCACCACGTGGCGGGTGAGTGACCAGGCACGCGGAATCAGCACCAGGGCGAGCGCGGCCAAGGCGACGACCATCACCACAGCCGGATCGGGCGGCGGCTGGGTGGCGGTCGCCCGCTCCCAGATCTGGCTCAGTACGTCCCGCACACGGCCCCAACGCTCGAGCCGAGGTGTTGGTGCCTCACAGGGCTCCAGTTGTCCACAACAGCTCGCGGGCGCCGCCCAGTCGGTTGGCGAAGGCGACCGCCTGCTGGTCGGTCAGACCGCTGACGAAGTCGGCGATGCCCCGGCCGCGACCCATCCGGGCCAGCTCAGCGGCCGAGCTCGCACCGCCCAGCCAGTCGGGATGGGTGGCGGCCACCCGTTCATAGCCCTCGGTCGCGATCCGCACCAGGTCGCTCAACCGCCGCGGTGCCTTGGGTGCGTCCAGACGGTCGGACAGCCAGTCGTCGAAGCCGGTCACCAGGGCGTCGATGGTTCGCGCCTGGCCGCGCTGGAACATGGCCAGGTCGGGCCGGTCGAGGATGAAGTACTGGTGGACGAACTTCAGCACCGACACCCGGTGCCAGGCTTCCGGAGCCAGTGTCACGTACGCGGAGCGCACCGGCGGCTCGCGCAGCAGCTCGACCGAGGTGATCAAGTGGTCGATCCAGCGCGAGACGAAGCCGGAGATGGCCCGGTCGGCCATCATCGACCCGTCGTACGGTGCGGCCAGGATGCCGTCGACGAACTCGTCACCGATGATCGCGACGGCGTCGGCGAACGTGTCCTCGTCGAAGATCCAGTCGTCCTTGTCGATCAGCCGGCGGCGCAGCTGCTCCAGTCCGGCGCCCGGCCAACGGCCCATCATCTCCAGCTCGTCGGTGCCCATCGCCGCCAGCGCCCGCCGCTCGCCGACCCAGGAGCGGAACTCGCCCGAGACGGGGGAGAACTGCAGCACCCCCGAGCGGTGGAAGTCCTCCACGTCGTGCAACGAGTATGCGATGTCGTCGGCCAGGTCCATGATCGAGCACTCCAGCGTCTGCCGTCCGGGTGGCAGATCGGGGAACGCGGCCAGGGCATCCAGCATCTCGTCCAGATCGAGGGTGTAGGCGGAGAACTTGCCCGAGCCTGGTCCGGTCGGTCCGAAGCCGGCGCCGCGTGGTGGCTCCGGCCAGGTCGACGGATGCGGGTCGGGCACGACAGAGCGGCCCCACGGGTACTTCAACACCGCGGCTCGACTGGCTGCTGTGAGGTTGAGCCCTTCGTCGCCGGGACCGTGCACCTCGAGCTCGGTCAGGATCCGGAAGGTCTGGGCGTTGCCCTCGAACCCGTCCTGCAGACCGAACCGCTGCTGGAGCAGCTGGTCCAGCACCCGCTCACCCAGGTGGCCGAAGGGCGGATGGCCGAGGTCGTGGGCGTTCGCCGCGGCCTGGACGACCACGTGGTCCAGCCCTCCGAGCTCTCGCAACAGCTCACGGTCGGCGATGCGGAGCAGCCGGACCGCCACGGCGCGGGCGACGGCGGTCACCTTGATGGAGTGGGACAGACGGTTGTGCACCATGCCGCCGGTGGCGTCGGTCGAGATCACCTGGGTGACCTCGGCCAGCCGGGAGAACGACTGGGCGAACCGGATGCGTTCCAGGTCCGTCCGGAACTCCGACTCCCCGCCGGCGTACGGAGCCCCGGTCTCGAGCTGGGCCCGCTGCAACCGTGCGTCCATGGCAGTCACCCTAGGGCGGGGCGGGATGGTCAGTCTCGCTAGTCTCCAGCCATGAGCGCACCCGTCGACGCCACCACCACGGCCGCCTGGAGCAGGTTGAGCGAGCTGAAGGCCGGCCTCGAGCCCGACCTGCGCGGCTGGTTCGCCGCCAACCCGGGGCGGGCGCAGGTGTTCACCGTCACCGCCGGTGATCTGCACGTCGACCTGTCCAAGAACCTGATCGACGACGAGGTCGTCGCCGCCCTGGTGGAGCTGGCCGACCAGGTCGGGCTGGCCGAGCGTCGCGACGCGATGTTCGCCGGCGAGAAGATCAACGTGACCGAGAACCGCGCGGTGCTGCACACCGCCCTGCGTGACCCGGCCGACACCTCCGTCGAGCTCGACGGAACCGACGTCGTGCCCGAGGTGCATCAGGTGCTGGAGAAGGTCTACGGGTTCGCCGACCGAGTTCGCAGTGGTGAGTGGAAGGGTGTCACCGGCAAGGCCATCGAGACGGTGGTCAACATCGGCATCGGCGGCTCCGACCTCGGACCGGTGATGGTCTACGAGGCCCTGCGCCCGTACGTCAAGCCCGGCCTGGCGGCGCGGTTCGTCTCCAACATCGACCCGACCGACGTGGCCACCAAGACCGCCGACCTCGACCCCGAGACCACCCTGTTCATCGTGGCGTCCAAGACGTTCACCACTTTGGAGACGCTCACCAACGCCCGGTTGGCCCGCGCCTGGCTGCTGCACGGGCTCAAGGCAGCCGGGGTGGTCGGGGATGCCGAGAGCGACGAGAAGGAGGCGATCGCCAAGCACTTCGTGGCCGTGTCCACGGCATTGGACAAGGTGGCCGAGTTCGGCATCGACCCGGAGAACGCCTTCGGGTTCTGGGACTGGGTGGGGGGTCGCTACTCGGTCGACTCGGCCATCGGCACATCACTGGTGGTGACGCTCGGACCGGACAGCTTCACCGAGCTGCTGGCCGGATTCCATGCCATCGACCGGCACTTCGCCGAGACCCCGTTCGGTCAGAACGTGCCGGCCCTGATGGGGCTGCTCAACGTCTGGTACCGCAACTTCTTCGGCGCCGCGACCCACGCCGTGCTGCCGTACGCCCAGCTGCTGCACCGCTTCCCCGCGTACTTGCAGCAGCTGACCATGGAGTCCAACGGCAAGAGCGTCCGCTGGGACGGCTCACCAGTGACCACCGACACGGGCGAGGTCTTCTGGGGCGAGCCCGGCACCAACGGCCAGCACGCCTTCTACCAGCTGATCCACCAGGGCACCCAGCTGATCCCGGCCGACTTCATCGCGGTGGCGAAGCCGGCGTACCCGTTGACCGACGGCGGCACGGACGTGCACGAGCTGTTCCTGGCCAACTTCTTCGCCCAGACCGCGGCCCTCGCCTTCGGCAAGACCGCCGACGAGGTCCGGGCCGAGGGAACCGACGAGGCGATCGTGCCGGCCCGGGTGTTCTCCGGTAACCGGCCGACCACCTCGATCATGGCTCCGGCGCTGACCCCGTCGGTGGTCGGTCAGCTGATCGCGCTCTACGAGCACATCACCTTCACCCAAGGCATCGTCTGGGGGATCGACAGCTTCGACCAGTGGGGCGTCGAGCTGGGCAAGCAGCTGGCGCTGAGGGTGACCCCGGCGGTGGGCGGCGACGAGGCCGCGCTGGCCGAGCAGGACCCGTCGACCCAGGGCCTGATCCGCTACTACCGCGAGCAGCGCTAGTCGTCACTCGCTACTCACTGCCCGCTGAGGGCTCAATCTTCCTTCCTCGTTCGCGGACGAAAAGCGTGTCTGCTCACTCGTCGGTCCAGATGAGCCGGCGCTTCGTTCGTGGCCGCTCGCGACGGGAGTCCCTCCTCGCTGCGCTCGTCGCGACTAACCGAGCTCGGGGCCCTGGGACCGGAGCTTGTCGACCTCGGACATGGCGTCCCGAAGGCCCGACAGCCAGCTCTCGGTGTGCTCGCCGACCAGGGTGACGGCCCAGGCCAGTGCTTCCGAGCGGGACCGGGCCACACCGGCGTCGACCAGGGTGTCGAGCACCTGACGCTCCGGCTGCCGCAGGCGGGTCATCACCGGCACCGACAGGTGGG